>JASBSO010000110.1 GCA_030148905.1 Kordiimonadaceae bacterium
TAGGCGCTGCATCCCGGTGTGCGCAGCGTTTTCGAGCGCGCCGCCCTGTGCGTCGGCTTCCTTCAGCCAGGCATGCACCCGAAGCTGACCGTCGGGGGCAAGGCCGTGAAAGGCGGCAAAGCTGCCGTCGCCGTGCTGCAGCGCCCGCAAGAACGCACCAATACGGTCGATCGCCGATTGCAGCGCGGTCGGATATTCTTCCTGAACCGCAAGGGTCGCGCGCTTCACCATAAGCAGCAGCATCAGCGCCTGCTCGCTATCGGGGAAGAACCGGCTGCGTGGGCCGCCGTCGGGCAGGACAACATCGGCAAGCCCGGTTTGCATGGCCGCCAGCCCCCGGTCGCGGATTTTTTCAAGGCCCGGCAGTACCAGACCCGCCAGCATCAGGGCTGCCCCAGCATAGAGGCGCGGCAGGCCGCGCGGGGTGTCGCCCGCCGCCCGCGCCAAATGCCGGGCCTGACGGGTGACCGACAGCAAAATTTTTGACCGCGCCACCATGTCGGGGTTGGCCAGCAGCAAAGGGATATGCGCCAGCCAGTTGGTCAGACGGCGGGCAATTTCACCGGGGTCCCAGCTGACCGCGTCCCAGCGGCTGCGCTGGTCGCACCACGTGCCGACCAAATGTTCGGTTGTTTTTCTCGCTGCGTCCTGATCGGCAGCAGCGGCGAGGTCCAACAGCCAGTCAAAGCGCTCGATCTCGCGGCGGTTGGCCTCGGGGGTGTTTTTCAGCGCCTCCCACAGCCTATCATCCAAAGCATAGCCGGTTTCGCCGCAGGTGATATGCCCGGTGAGAAGCTGTTCGCCGCGCATACCGTTTCCGGCACGCACATCGCGAAACACCGCCTTGACCTGCATCGGCATGCGTCCACGCAGGCCCCAATTGCCCAGCGCCAGGCTGTAACACCAGTGCCGCCAGCCCAGCCGCAGGTCGGCCCCGATGCGGGCAAGCACACCGGGGTGCGGGCCGCGGGTAAGGCTTTTGGACAGCCGCAAACCGGATGCGTGCTGCAGCGACGGCGACATCGGCGACCTCAGGACGGAGAACCGCGAAGGGCGGCGATATTTTGGGCGTAGTGGTCGGGCCCGCCTTTAAAGGTGGCACTGCCGGCCACAAGCGCGGTGGCCCCGGCAGCAACCACGCGCGGGGCGGTGGTGGTGTTGATGCCGCCGTCAACCTCAAGCGCGATATCGAGACCAAGTGCGGCAATCCGCTCGGCAATGGTTTCGATTTTAAAGAGCTGGCTGTCGATAAAGCTTTGCCCGCCAAAGCCCGGATTGACCGACATCACCAAAATGACGTCGACCAGATCGTAGAGATGGTCAAGCGCGGCTGCCGGGGTGCCGGGGTTCAGCGACACACCCGCTTTGATACCGTGGCTGCGCACATGCTGCAGGCTGCGGTGGATATGCGGCCCGGCCTCCTGATGCACGGTAACAATGTCGGCGCCGGCACCGACAAAGGCATCGATATAGGGGTCAACCGGCGCGATCATCAAATGCACATCCATCACCTTTTTGGTGTGCGGGCGCAGCGCCTTCACCACATCCGGGCCGATGGTCAGATTGGGCACAAAATGGCCGTCCATCACATCCACATGGATCCAGTCGGCGCCAGCGGCGTCGACGGCGCGCACTTCTTCACCCAGCCGCGCAAAGTCGGCGGATAAAATACTGGGGGCAATAATCGGGTGGCCGGTCTTCATAACGGGCTGTGTATCAGCTTGACCGTGGCCTGCCAAGCGCCGACAGGCCTTATTGAGACATTCTTATTCGGGCAGCAAAAAACCCGTCCAAACCGCCAATGTCGGCGCGCATGTCGGGTCGCAGGCGCATGTCACCGCCGGTTGTCTGTGCGCCCGCTTCTGGCAGGTCGACCGGTGCGACCGGGAGCCGCTTTGCAGAAGGTGTGCGCGCAAGAAATGCGTCGATCTGATCTTCACCCTCTTCCGCCTCCAGCGAGCAGGTGCAATAGACAATCACCCCACCAGGGCGCACGAGCGTCTGTGCATGGTCGAGCATGCGGGTCTGCAGGGCGGCAAGCTTGGCGATGTCGGTTTCGCTTTTCGTCCACAGCACATCAGGGTGGCGGCGAAAGGTACCGGTGGCGCTGCACGGGGCGTCAACCAGAACGGCGTCAAAGGCGGGTTTGGGCTGGTAGGCGAGCGCGTCTTCGACAACAATATCTGCCTTCAGCCCGGTGCGGGCCAGATTGGCCTCCAGCATCTGCATCCGTTTGGCCGATCGGTCCAGCGCCGTGACCTCTGCCCCCATGGCGGCCAGTTGCATGGTTTTGCCGCCGGGGGCTGCGCACAGGTCCAGCACATGCTGACCCGACACATCGCCCAAAAGGCGCACGGGCCAGCTTGCCGCCAGATCCTGCACCCAAAAGTCGCCGTCCTCAAACCCCGGCAGGGACGGGATGTCGGTGTCCTTGAAGCGGATACATCCCTCAGCCACAGGCACACCGCCAAGTGCGGTGTAGGGGGCGTCACTGATGCCCGGCTTCAACTGGATATCGACAGGGGGCTGCGTGCTCAAAACTGCGGCAAGCGCCGCTGTGGTGTCTTGGCCATGAGCTGCGGTCCAGCGACCCGCAATCCAGGCGGGCAAGGCCCATATGGGGTTGGCGTCAAGGTCTGCGCGAATGCGCCCGTGCTCGCGCAGCGCCCGGCGCAACACCGCATTCACGAGCCCGCCCAGGTGCTGGGTGGCGTTGGTCGCACGGGTCAGCCCAACCGCCTGGTCCACCGCTGCATGTTCGGCTGTGTTCAGGGTAAAGATTTGGGTGAGCGCGGTCGCCAGAACGGCCTCGCCGTAGCGGGCCTTGGGTGCGATGCGTTTATCCAACAGGTCCCCCAAAACCCGCTGCCACGCCCCCCAATTGCGGATCGTCGCCATGGTCAGATTAAAGGCAAAGCCGCGCTGCGTGGGCGCAAGCCGCGCATCGTCACATGCGCCGTCAAACACCATATCCAGCAATTGCCGCCGGTGTACCACAGCGCTGACACAGTCTGCCGCCACTTTGCGGGCCGGGTCGATATTGGGTCGTTTTGCCATAGGCTTTGGTGGGTGTTCCTGTCTAAGGTTTAGACCAGAGGTTACCATCGGGTTTTTGCCCAGAGTTGTGCCCCGACTTTTGCTTTGCGGTCCGGCCTTGTTTTGGCGGCCTTTGCCACCTAGGCTCGACACCTAACGCCCAGCACCCGCGATGGCAAGTCGCAGAGGCGAGGGACACAGCAGTGAGGGTAGAAAAGGCCATGGCCGACCATGACGCCGCCGCAGCAGACGCGACGCTGAAGGGCTATATCGAAAAACCGATTGTTGCGACCTTTGCCTTTGGCATGGCGTCGGGCTTTCCGCTGACCTTTGTTTTTTCCATTGTCAGCATTTGGTTGTCGCGCGAAGGCATTTCAGCGCGCGAGGTGGGCCTGTTTGCGCTGGCGGGCAGCTTTTATGCCTGGAAGTTTCTGTGGTCGCCGATCATGGACTGGTTGCGCCTTGGGCCGATCACCGGCGTTTTCGGTCAGCGCCGGGGGTGGCTGTTTGTCATCCAGTTTTTGATGACCGCCATTCTGTTCTATGTGGGCGGCCTCGACCCCAAGGTTGATCTGGCCGTGGTGGCCTTTCTGGTTGGCTGTGTCGGGTTTTTGTCGGCAAGCCAGGATATTGTCATTGATGCCTACCGCATCGAAATCGCCGATGACAGTCAGCAAGGCCACAGCGCGTCCGCTTATACGCTGGGCTACCGTTTTGCCAATTGGGTGGCGGGGATCGCGGTTTTGCTGATCGCGGACAGCTATGGCTGGCAGCTGGCGATGGCCATGCTGCCGCTGCTGTTTGTCCCGGCCTTGCTGGCGGCGTTCTGGGTGGGCGAGCCGACCATTGCCCGCGACAAGGCGAGCCAGGACCAGAATTTTCTGATGAAGGCGGTGGTGATGCCGTTCAAGGCGTTTATGCAGCGCGATGGCTGGTGGCTGATCCTGGTATTTATTGTTCTGTACAAAGCCGGCGACGCAGTGACCCAAATCATGATGAACCCGATGATCGTCGATAAAGGCTATTCGTTGCCCGACATCGCCTATGCCAGCAAAACCGTTGGCGCGCTGGCAACCATTTTTGGCGCGGCGCTGGGCGGTGTTGTGTACCGCAGTCTGGGGATGTACCGGGCGCTGTTGATCACCGGAATTTTCATGATGGTCACCAATTTGGGCTTTGCCTGGCTGGCGGTTGTCGACATCGGAACCTGGCGACTGGCGCTGGTTGTGGGCCTTGAAAACTTTGCCTCGGGGCTCGGCGGTGTGGTGGCGATCGCATATTTCTCAAGCCTTTGTGATGTGCATTACACCGCCACGCAATATGCGCTGATCTCGTCGCTCGCCAGCCAGGGGCGCACACTTTTGGGGGCACCCAGCGGCTTTCTGGCTGAGGCGGTCGGCTGGTTTGAGTTCTTTTTGATCGCGACATTGGCGGCGATACCGGGATTGTTGCTGCTGACGCTGGTGGCAAAACGTGCTAGGGTGCGCGGCACATGAAGGCGGCAGCGAGACGGCCTTTGGTCGGTGACCCGTCATGCAATTGTGACATGACCGCGACCCGGTTTGCGGCTACGGGATAAAGATGTGCAGAAACGGAACCGACTGATGAAACCATATGCGCTTCTTCGCCCCCGTGTTGCCGCCGCTCAGGCCATGGCAGGCGCGCCCACCTATGTTCGGGCTGGCAATTTGGAGGTGCGGCTTGCGCGGTCCTTCAAGGAAATCAAGCTGGCTCAGCGCCTGCGCTATCAGATTTTTTATCAGGAAATGGCTGCCCGACCCGATTGGCGCATGCGCATGTCCAAGCGCGATATCGACCCCTATGACAGCGTCTGTGACCACCTTCTGGTGATCGATCATGACCGCCCGCGCGGCAAACGCATTGTCGGGACGTATCGGCTGCTCAGGCAAGAGGTGGCCGAAGCACATCAGGGGTTCTATTCCGAAGGGGAATATGACCTGACACCTTTGAAGCAGAGCGCCTTTCTCGACAAAATGGGCGAAGGCAAACAGCTTTTGGAGCTGGGGCGCAGCTGTGTACACCGCGACTACCGCGCCAATGCCACCATCAATCTATTGTGGAAGGGCATTGCCGAATATCTCAAGGCGCACCGTATCGGCTATATGTTTGGCTGCGCCAGTTTTCCCGGCGTGAACCCGGCGGCGTTCAAAGAGGCCTTTGCCTATCTCTATCACAATCATCTGGTGCCGGATGATTTCAAGGTGCGGGCGCTCGAAGACCAATGCGTCGAAATGAACACCATGGCCGCCGATGATGTGGACAACCGCGCGGCGCGCCGGGCCCTGCCGCCTTTGGTCAAGGGCTATTTGCGGCTGGGCTGCTTTTTTGGCGACGGCGCGGTGGTCGATCATCAATTTGGCACCACCGATGTGTTTATCCTGCTGCCGGTCGAGCGGATTGCTTCGCGCTATTCGAAAAAATATGATCTGTCCGAAGGCGCCAATGACGGCGATACAGCGGCGGCGGCTGTCGAGGGCTAGCGTTAAGCGACGGCCTTAGCCGCTGCCTTAAGGTTCCCGAACAAAGCTGAGAATAAAATTGTTGGCGGGCATGGCCGTCCGCGCGCTGAGCATAAGCCCGGCGTCGCGCGCCAGGCCGTCCAGCCACAGGGTATCGCGCACTCCCCATGCAGGGTTATTGGCGCGCAGTTTGGCATCAAAGTCGGCATTTGACGGCGACACATGCGCGCCGCCCACCATGAAGGGGCCATAGACCAGCAGCACCCCAGCTTGTGCAAGGATTTGCGCGGCCCCCTGCATCAGCTGGGCGCTGATCTCCGCCGGGGCAATATGCAGCAGATTGGCGGTAAAGATCGCATCCACCGGCGGCGTGACCGGCCAGGGCAGCTGACCAACATCAAGGAGGGCCGCAGGCTCCAGCCCGGCGCCTGTGTGCGCATTCCAGGCGTCGATGCTGGCGATATGGGCGGCGTCAATGTCGCTCGCAATCCAGCGCCAGCCATCAAGCTGCGGCGCGATATGTGCCGCGTGCTCGCCGGTGCCGCTGGCAATCTCAAGAAGCGTGCCGGTCGGGGGCAGCAGGTCTTTCAGGGCGGCTGCAATGGCGTCGCGGTTGCGCTGGGTGGCCGGTGCAAACAGGCGTCCGCCGCCCTCACCCTGTGGGTTGAAGAATGTCGCCATCTGGGTCCTCCGTAATCGCGTCTTTCAGCCGGTCGGGAACATCGCCGTCCAACAGCGCGGTCAGGCACATGCCATAATCTACCGCGCCGCCGGTATCGCGGCTTCGGGCGGTCAGCCGCGCGGCCCGAAATTCGCCCGCAGGGGCGGTTTCATAAAAGACCGTTTCCAGCACGCAGCCATCGTCTTCGTGCAGGGTGATATAGGCGGGGCCGTCATGGCGGATCAGGTGCGGCGGTCCGATCAAGGCGGTCACCTCGCCGGGCCTGAGGTCATACAGCCGCTCTGGGGCAATCCGCCATGCGGGTTTTGGCGGCGGTACGGGCCGCACGGGCGCTGAGGCCGCAGGCTCTGTCGCGGGTTCGGGGGCGGCTGGGGGTGCGGGCTCGGTGGCGCAGGCGGCCAGCGCCAATAGGCATATGCCCACAGTGATGCCCTGGTGCAAACGCTGATACAGATACTGGTGCACCCCTGTCCCCTTGGTGTTTACGTCGTGCGGGTTGTGCCCTCGTGCAGGCGAATCTGATGAAAGATATGCGTCATGAAGGCGATCCCTGCAATGGGGGCCAGGATATTTATCACCGGAACCAGAAAACCCGCCGCAATCAGCAGGCCCGCGGGCAGCCAATCACCGCGTCGGGCCTTGCGCAGCGAGGTCACGGCTTTGCGGCTGGCAAAGCGCTCGGCCACCATTTGGAAATATTCGCGGCCAATCAGATATCCGTTCAACAGCACCGCCAGCCCCAATGTGCCAACCCCGCCGGTGATGAACAGCAGCAAAAGATAGGGGATCACCGCCAAGAGGTTGAGCGCGATCGTCGCCCCCAGCAGGCCCAGGCCCGACAGGACGGCATCGCCGATGCTCGGTTTGATCCTGCCTTTGTGGTCCGGATAGTAGCGGTCTTCGACCGCGTCGATGATGGCCTCAAGTTGAACCCCCATGATCATCACCGCGATCGACGGAAACAGAAAATATGACAGAATCACCATCACCGCCCCGAGCCCCAGCCCGTCGATGATGTCGATTCCGGTTGTCCAGTCGGCGGGCCAAAGCGTTGCGATCAAAACCCCGGTCAGGGCAAGGGCAAGCACGGACAGCACAATACTGATGAACAGAACCTTCTGAAACCGGCTGTCGGTCAATTGGGCAAGGGTGCGATTGAGGGCGATTTTGAACATAGGTCTCGATCTTTTTTTATATCAATCAGATATAGGTATCTGTGCTGAGGCTTGCAATCCCCGTCGCGCACGCTAGCGTGGCGCTCTTTTTGACCAACCAGTGCCCGGAGAGTGCATGTCCGTTTTACCCAAGACCGATGTTTTGTGCATCGGAAACGCTATTGTCGATATTTTGGCGCATGTCGATGACCAGTTTCTGATCGACCAAGACTGCCCCAAAGGCGCGATGAACCTGGTGGACGCGGCGCGCTCGGCGGCGCTCTATGACGCGCTGCCACCGGCGATTGAACGCTCGGGCGGCAGTGCCGCCAACACCGCGGCGGGGATTGCCAGCTTTGGCGGGGCGTGCCGCTTTATCGGCAAGGTTCACGACGACCAGCTTGGCCGGGTGTTTACCCACGATATGCGGGCAGTGGGTGTGGCGTACGACACTGTGCCGGTCAGCGCCGGGCTGCCAACCGCCACCAGTATGATCGCCATCACCCCCGACCATCAGCGCACCATGAATACCTTTTTGGGGGCGTGCACGCTGCTGACCGAAGGCGACATCATCGAGGCGCATGTCGCCGACGCCGGGATTGTTTATATCGAGGGTTATCTTTGGGACAGCCCGTCGATGAAGGCCGCCGTTGAGCGCGCCATCACGCTAGCCAAGGCGCACGGCCGCAAGGTGGCGATGACCCTGTCCGACAGTTTTTGCGTTGACCGTTTCAAGGATGAATTTCGTGCGCTTGTCGAAGGCCCGGTTGATATCGTTTTTGCCAACGCCGACGAACTGACATCGCTTTACGACACAGCCGGCGACCTGGACGCCGCCATCGATGCCATCCGCGACAGGGTAGACCTGGCGGCGATCACCCGCTCCGAACATGGTTCGGTTCTGGTGGCGGGCGATCAGCGTCACGACATCGCGGCGGCCCCGGTTGCGGTGAAGGACACCACCGATGCGGGCGACCTGTATGCGGCGGGTGTGTTGTTTGGCTTGTCGCGGGGTTATGCCCTGCCGCGTTGCGGGCAGCTTGGCAGCCTGGCCGCCGCCGAGGTGGTCAGCCATGTCGGCGCGCGCCCCGATGTGCGCTTGTCCGACTTTGCGCTGGAGACTGACTCAGCCTAAGCCTTTACCGGGCAGATGTGCGTTATCCCCGGTTTGTTTTATCTCCGTTTGCCTCATCCCCCGTTTGATTTATCCCCACGGGCCGGTGCGCCGACCGCCGGACAGATCGCCCCCGGCGGTGGGAATGCCGCTCAGGCCTTCGGACCGGCTGATTGAGCGCGGATCGCGGCCGCCGGGATATCCGCCACCACCAGACATGGCCTCCAGACGGCGAATCCGTTCGGCCATCGGCGGGTGAGTGGAAAACAGCCCGTCGATCCCGCCGCGCCGCAGCGGGTTGGAAATAAACACATGCGCTGAGGCCGGGTTGGCCTCTGCCGCGCGGTTTTCGATCGTACTGCCACCGGCAATGCTGCGCAGGGCATTCGCCAGCGCCAGCGGCTTGCCGGAAATCTCGGCGCCCAACTGATCGGCGCTATATTCGCGCGTGCGCGAAATCGCCATTTGCACCAACATGGCGGCGATTGGGGCCAAAACCATAATCAATATCGTCCCAATCAGACCCAGTGGGTTGTTGCGGTTGCCACCAAAAAACAGGGCAAAATTGGCCAGCATGGAGATCGCGCCCGCAAGCGTGGCGGTGATGGTCATAATCAGCGTGTCACGGTTTTTGATATGCGCCAGTTCGTGCGCCATGACGCCTTCAATCTCGTCGGGCGACAGGCGCTCAAGGAGGCCGGTGGTCGCCGCAACGGCGGCGTTTTCAGGGTTGCGCCCGGTGGCAAAGGCGTTGGGCTGGCGGCTGTCCATAATATAGACGCGCGGCATCGGCAGCTCGGCGCGGGCGGCAAGGCGCTGAACCATGCGCACCAGGTCTGGGGCGGTGCGCATGTCAACCTCGCGCGCGCCGTGCATGCGCAACACCATTTTATCGGAATTCCAATAGGCAAACAGGTTCATGCCGCCGGCTACAAGAAGCGCCATCATCAGGCCAGCCTCTCCGGCGATCAGGCCGCCCACGCCCACAACCAAGGCGGTCATGGCAGCCATCAAAAAGGTTGTGCGGATGAAATTCATCGTGTTTTTCCCACCATTCCTCGCATAAATCGGCGGCAGGGCTTGCGCTCTGGCCGCCTTTAATCTTTTAGTATGGATATGAGGGCGGGACAGCGTGGCTTCAAGGCCGGTGTGCCCGCACGCGGCGAAATAGGCTAGGCCCATATCGCCAGGACACAGGACGGGTAAGCACGGACCTTTATGAAACCCAGCGCAATTTTTTCACAAGACGAAATCCCCTCGGTCATCGTGCTGTTTTTGGCGCTGACCGCCGGTTTGTCGCTGATCATGGATTATTTTTGCATTTATATGGGTATGCGCCGCCATTATGTGGCGGGACTGATGTGGACACCGGCGCTGGCGACGTTTTTAACCCTCAAGTTGAAGGGGCGTCGTATCCGCGACCTGGATTGGGGCTGGGGCGACGCCAAATGGCACGGGTTGGCCTATGCCATGCCGATTGCCTACGGCCTGATCGCTTACGGTCTTTTGTGGGGCGTCGGCCTCGGCGACGCGCCCGATCCGCGCTTTATCAAGGAATTGTCGAAATATCTGGCGCTGTACAACTGGTCAGATACCGCAGTCCTGATGTTTGGCGTCGCGGTCCTCGGGTCCTTTGGGATGCTGTGGCATTATATCACCTCGTTCGGCGAAGAGGTGGGATGGCGCGGCCTTTTGACGCCCCTGCTGATGCGCAAAATGGGCTTTTTGGGCACATCGGTTTCGGTCGGGCTGGTGTGGGCGGTCTGGAGCGCGCCGATCATTTTCTTCCCCGACTATAACGCCGGGCCGCGCGACCTGGGTATCCAGTTTGTCAATTACACGCTGGTGTCGGTTGGGGTCAGCATGGTGCAAACCTATATCCGTCTCAAGGCCGGGTCGCTATGGCCAAGCGTGATGCTGCACGCGGCGCATAATGTGTATATCCTCTCGATTTTGGAGCCGGTCACCATCGAATTTGAGCACACATGGCGCTACGCGCATGAATTCGGTTTCATCCTGCCGGTTGTGACGCTAATGGTTGGCCTTCTCTTTTGGCGCCGCGCGGCCGCCGAGGGCCTGGGCGACCGGATTCGCCTCTAGAGCCCCGGCGCATGAGTGCGGGCCGGATAAGGCAAACACCATGACAGACCGCAAAACCCAAACCAGCACATCCCAATCGGGCTCCGAGGCCGACGCGACCACCGGCAAAGACACGGGCACCGACAAACCCAAGGAAGTGGGTGGCCGCAAGGGGCCCGAGCCGACACGCTACGGCGACTGGGAAAAAAATGGTCTGATCTCGGACTTTTAGGCACCGCTTTGCGCGCGCAATGCTCGAAAGAAAGGCTGTGCCGTGCAGTTTCTTCTCACCAATAGCCGGTTTCTGTCGCTGGGCGTCCTGTTGTGCTTTGGCGCAACCTTTGGCCAAACCTATTTCTTTGGCGTCTTTCAGGAGCCCATTTCCGCCGAATATGGCCTGACACCCGGCAGTTTCGGCTTGATCTATCTTGGGGTGACGGTGGCGGGTGCGGTGACGCTCAGCGGCGTTGGTCATCTGATCGACCGGCTGCCGCTGACCGCCTATATCGCCGGGCTGTGGTTGGCGCTTCTGGCGGCGTGCTTGGCTTTTGCCAGTGCCGAGCCGGTGTGGCTGATCTTTCCGGCCATGTTTCTGGTCCGCCTCACCGGCCAGGGGTTGATGATCCACGCTGCCATGACCAGCATGTCGCGCTACTTTGACGCCGGGCGCGGGCGGGCGGTTGCGGTGGCGGGCCTTGGTATTCCCTTGGGCCAGGCGATTTTGCCTGCGCTAGCATTGGCGATCATGGCGGGTCATGGCTGGCGCACGGCCTTCACCGTGATGCCGCTGGTGCTGGTGGCGATTGCCTTGCCGCTCAGCCTGTGGTGCCTGCGCGGGCAAAAGGCCAGGCACGCGCGCTGGCTTGCCGACCAGTCGGACGAGGACGCAGCGGCCCTGCATCTGGGTACGCGGTCGCGCCGCCGCCGGGATATGCTGCGCGATCCGTATTTTTACCGCCTGCTGCCGACGGTGTTCGCCGTGCCCTTTTGGGTAACAGGCTATTTTTTCTTTGCGGTGCAGGTCGCCGATAGCGCCGGGCTGACGCTTTTGGCGTTTTCCGAGCTGTATTGGGTATATGGGCTCACCGCAGGCATTGTACCGATTTTAACCGGTACGCTGGTTGACCGGCTGGGCGGGCGCAGGCTTGTGTTTTTGCCGCCGCCGCTGATTGCGGTTGCCAGCACCGCGTTGCTGTTGGCAGACGGCACAATGGGCGCGGCGGTCTATCTGATATTTTTGGGTCTTGCGGGCGGGATGAGCCTGCCCATCAACAACGCCCTGTGGGCCGAATTATACGGCACGCGCTATTTGGGGGAAATCAAGGCAACCGCCAATGCGCTGGCGGTGTTGTCAACGGCGTTGGCCCCCGCATTGCTGGGTGCGGGCTTTGATATCGGGGTGGACATAGAGGCCGTTTACGGCGCGGCGGTGCTGTGGACGGTGGTGGCCGGCATCATTCTCTTTGGCCCGGCTATCCGGCGGCCTTGACCACACCGTCCGGTCTGATCTGACCATGCAGGGCATGGCTGTTTTTGAGGCGCGGCCAGGTTACCGCTTCGCCGTCATCGGGCCAGATTTCATGAAAGCCCAAAAACAAGGCCGCTGAATCGGCAGACCGCACGGGCACCAATATATGCTCGGAAATGAAGATGCTGGCGTCGGTCAGGATGATAGGGGCAACAAAGCACATCGGGTTTTGGATCATGTGCACCGCAGACAAGGCTTTCAGCCATCTTTGGAAGACGATCGGCGGCACCTTTTCCGACGCTGATTTGTTGGTCAGCTCGCCGTAGATGGCCGAAGGATGGCCGCCGTGAACACGAATAAACACATCGCGTGGTGGGTCACCAATCAGTTCAACAAGCGAGATGTGCGACAGAAAATCCTTCATATCAGCAGGGCGAACCTGCGCGCGGCTAAGACAACGGCCGTCCTCGCTGCGGTCCAAAAACCACTTTTGGAAGATCTTGGCGGAATCGGACCTGCATCCCTCCAGGCCTGAAATCTGCGCCTCGTAAAGGGCTGTCACGTCCCAGTCGGGGTCGCTTGGCACAAGGTCAATGTGCGACAGCATCGATCATCACCAAAGGTTACCTTCCCATTCAGGGCGTAACACTATTGCAATGTTTTACAATTTCCAGCGGAAAGTGCAGAAAATACCTATATTCGCGTATAATTTATCAGAATCTGCGCTTAATACGGCATTATTTCGACAATAATTTCGCGCTTTTTAGTGTATTTATACACTCATTAATAGAATGTTCGAGCGGTACGAATTCATAATCCAGCACGCGAATAGCCTTGTCAGAACGGGACCGCTCGGTCGCCGAGGCAAAGGCGGCCTCTTCCGGGGTGATGCGCGGGCGCTGCCCTGTGATGGCGGACACGCCCGCAGACATGCGGGCCAACGTACCCAGCATCCACCCCGGCAAAACACGTTTTGGTGGTGTGATCCCCAATTGGCGTGCGGCTTCGGTGATAAAGTCGCGCATGGTGGCAAAGGGGCCGCCCAAAATATAGCTCTCGCCGCGCCCGCCATTGTGGTGCGCGGTGACAATCGCTTCGGCAACCTTGCGCCCATTGGCGAAATTACCGCCACCGGGCGGGATGCCGGGCAGGTCGCCCGCCACTAGTTTCAGGATCATCCGCGCCCAGTTCTGGGTGTCATATGTGCCGACAATATGGGTCGGGTTGACGATCACCGCGTCAAAACCTTCGGTGATCCGGTCGCGGACACAGGCCTCCGCCGCTGCCTTGGACCGGGCGTAATTGATCCAGCTGTCTGCCGCCAGGTGCGGGCTGTCTTCGTCGACCTCGCCCGGCTGGTGGCCAAAGACCGAGATGGAACTCACATGCACCAACCGCCCGGCACCGCGCACAGCCATCGCGCGTAAAATGGCCTCGGTGCCGCCAATATTGATGGCATTTTGCCGGGCGGCGTCCTTTTTCCAGCTACTGGTGTCGGCGGCGGCATGAAACACGCCGTCAACGCCTTCGGGCATGGCGGCTTCGACGGACTGTGTGTCGGTCAGGTCGCCGTGCACAAAGGTCAGAGTCGGTTGCATGCCAAGTGCGGCCTCTGCGGCGCGGGTGTCGCGCACCATCGCCGTGACCTGCCAGCCACGCTCGATCAGCACATCGACAATATGATGCCCCAAAAACCCGGTTGCGCCGGTGACAAAAGCGGTCGGCATCGCAGGACTCCTCATTGACGGCGATGTGGCAATCGTTCTAGACGACTCGCACGACTCGTATAAACAACAGGCAAACCATGACGTTTCCCCCCTTCAAAGGCAAGACCATCCGCCTCGTTTCCATCGGACTTATGCTGATCGGGTTTTCGGGCGCCCCGGCCGCCATCGCCGATATTCCGCCGGATGTTGAAAAGCTGCTGCAAGGGGCGTTTGAGCGCGGTGACCGGCGGGCCTTTACGGTCATTTTGGAGGCCGCGGTTGAAACCTGGCCCGAAGAGCGCATCGCGCTGTTTGCCTACGCCGAAAGCCTTGAGATCGACTGGTTGAACAAAACCTATATCGAGGAAGTGCGCGTTGCCGAACGCGAGGCCGCCGAGGCGCTGGCCGCCGAAAAGGCCCGCGGCATATGGTATTATCTTGATCCCAAATACTGGTCCCCCAATGTGGAATTGGGGGCGGGTGCGTCAACCGGGGACACCGAAGAGGTGTCGCTGTCCTTAGGCCTGCATGCCGAGCGCGAATTTGAAACCTGGGCGCACCGGTTTGATGTGTTTGCCGATGTGGCGCGTCGGGCGGGTGTCACTTCGCGTCAGCGCTTCACCTTCGAGCGCGAAACGGTGTATTCCGGCCTCGATGAACTGCTGATCATCAGTTACGGCCTTGTCGAGGTCGACCGGTTTTCGGGTTTTGATTTCCGGATCACCGAAACCCTTGGTCTGGGTTATCAGGTGTTGGATCAGGAGGGGCACAGCCTGCGGCTTGAGGCCGGGCCAGGTATCCGCCATTCGGCGCTTGACGATGTCTTTGACGAAAATGGCTTGTTGATCGAGGGCGGCAGCCGCACCGAAATTCTGGGCCGTCTGGCGGCCAATTATGCGCTGCAAATCACCGACAATCTGCGCCTGGAAGACACAGCAGGCTTTATTATCGGAACCGAGTCGGTGCGATTTGACAATGAGCTACGCCTCAGCGCCAGCCTCACCGACCGGCTGAAGGCCCGCCTGCGGTTCAACACGATTTACGAATCGGACGTCCCCGCAGGCACCTCGCCCTGGGATACGGTGACGCGGCTGACGCTGGTTTATGATTTCTAGGGTCCTGACCCCAGGTCATTCGCCCAGGTCATTCGCTGAGGTCATTCGCCGAGGATATGCGCCGCAATCATCCGGCGGTGCGGGTCGCGGCGGTGTTCGACCAAAAAAATCCCCTGCCAGGTGCCAAGGGTCAGATGGCCCTCCAAGACCGGGATACCAAGCGAGCTGTGCGTGAGTACAGACCGGATATGCGCGGGCATGTCGTCGGGGCCTTCCGCGCTGTGACGGTAGAGGGTGGGGTCCTCCGGCGCGAGGCGCGCCAGTGCGTCCGATAGATCGCTAAGCACATCGGGGTCGGCATTTTCGGTGATTATCAGCGAGGCGCTGGTGTGCTGCACCAGCAGGGTCAAAAGGCCGCTTGCGATGCCGCTGGCCTCGACAAAGGCGGCAACACGGTCGGTGATCTCGGTCAGGCCCGGCCCCTCGGTGTGAATGACAATGCAGTCTTGCGCCTGTTGCACGGGTTCAGCCGATCGGGATGGTGCGCCGTGTGTCGGGCACATCGGGGCGCACAAGGTCGATATGCAGCAGGCCGTCGGCCATTTCGGCCCCGTCCACGTCCAGCCCCTCGGCGATCAGAAACCGGCGGATAAACTGCCGTGCCGCGATGCCCTGATACAAAAAAACGCGGCCTTCGGGGCTTGGCATTTTTCCGGCAACAACAAGCTGCTGGCCCTCCATGGTGACAGTGACATCGTCGCGGGTAAAGCCCGCCAGCGCAATGGTGATGCGCAGCGTCGTGTCGCTGATCTGTTCAACATTATAGGGGGGGTATCCGTCGCTTGCCGCGCGGGTCATCTTGTCGACCATGGCTTCAAGGTCTTCAAAGCCAAGCAGAAAAGGACTGTTGAATCCGGTTTGACGGGCCACGACGCACCTCCCATGCCGTTCCTTGCATAGATTGGCGGTCAACGGGATGAGATCAAGGGTGCCCTGTCAATTTCAGCTTGCCGCATTGGCGGTCAGCATTGCCGGGTTGGGCCCAAGGCGCTCGCTGTCTTCGGGGGGGCGCACCCAACACGCCGTGCCGCGTTGGCTCAGCGCTGCGCACAGGGCCTTGGCTTGGCTCAGATCTTTTAGCGGGCCCGCATTGAGGCGGTAATAAAAGCCGTGCTTGCCGGTTTTTGTGCGTTCTGCGTATTCGATCTCTGATCGGCGGGGCGGGATGTCGGCCAAAATATCGGTGTTGGCAGACTGAAGCTGCTGCCAGCCGCGCGTCAGGCGGCGAAGGGTACGGTAAGCCCCGATCTGTACGGCCCAACCGTCGCGCTCCAGAATGGGGGGAATGGTTTCGGGGTCGAGGTCGCTCAGATCCTCGCCGTTGATCAGGGTCGTGGGTGCGCCCGTGCTTGGCGCGGCCTCGGGCGCTTTGATCTCTGCTGCGGGTGCCGGTACAGCCTCGGCGAACAGGGTGGGCGTCTGGCCGCGGCGTTCGGCCAGCAAGCGGTTACCGGCGGCGTCGGCGCGCGCCTGAATCTGCCCCGACGCATCAGCAAGCCGGTAATTCGCGGCCTCGTCGAGCGTTTCACCGGGGGCCACCACACCAAGCAATAGCGAGTCAACCCGGCGCTGCGGCGTGAGCGTGGCCAGCATCCGGTAATAGCCAATGGTTTGCCGCGCGGTGACGCTATCGAGGTCGATATGGGCCAGCCGCCGCGCCTCGCGGTCGCGCCCGGTGGCGACATAGGCAAAGACCAGGTTTTGCCGGTCGCGCGGGCCGGCATCGCCGGTCTCGATCAGGGTTTCCAGGAGGCCGATGGCCTCTTCATGGCGGCCCATAATGATCATCACCAGCGCTTCGTTTGACGGGCCAACCGGCGGGGAGACCTGACGGAAATCGGCCAGCGCGGCTTCGCTTTCCCCAATAGCAGTATAGGCGATCCCGCGTCCGGTCAGGGCGGCCTCGCCGCCGCCCAGCAGCAAGGCCTGATCAAAGCTGGCCAGCGCGCTGCGAAATGCGCCCGTGGCCAGTTCGGCTTCGCCGCGCACCAGATACACATCGACATGATGCGCGGTTGTGGTGTCGAGGATGTTCAGCGCATCCTCGGCACGGCCCATGGTCAATAGCGCTTCGGCCATCCCGGCGACATGCTGGGGCGCGCGCCCGCCGCGCACCAGATGCCGGTAAATCGGCAGGGCCGCCTCGGGTCGTCCCTGATCCAGCAAGATGCGCGCTTCATCGGCCAGCATGGCGGGCGCGCTGCCGGGCGTGTTCTTAACCCGCGCGGGACTGGTCGCGGACAGACCGTTCGGCGCAGTCGACATGTTGCAAGCCGATACAAGAAGGCTCAGGGCAATACACAGGCCCCCATAAAGTGGCCCGGTTTTGTGCGTGCGGTCACGATGTTGCCGGTTTTGCATGCGACGATCCCATATTGCTATCAGCGTGCGAATTCGGCAAAATTCTTGTCAGAAAGCGGAGCAAGCGCCCAGATATGCTGCCAATTTTACAAAAAATAACCGAGCTAAAGCACCTGTGCGTGTGCTTGGTCGCCTTTGTGGTGTTTGCGGTGGGTGCATCGGGGGCCGCCGTAGCGCAAGAGGAAGACGAGCCCCAAAACGCATCGCAACAGGCCGCGCAAGACCCCCAGCAAGACGCCCCGCCGGTGATGGACGATTCGGCCTTTTCAGCCGGGGCAACAGACACAGGCACGCCTGCCGTGGTGGACCTCAAACGTCCGGCGCTGACGGTCAAACAGGCGTTGGACAAAATCCCGGCGGGCGGGGTGAATGCCGCCATAAAGGACCTCACCCGCCTTGGCTATAAAGGCGACGGCAATGCGTTTTTTCACCTTGCCGAGATTTACCGCCTGGGTGTGGGGCGCGAACCGGCACCCGATGTATCGGTGATGTATTACCGGCTGGCGGCGGCTCAGGGGCACAAACAGGCCGAATTGAACCTCGCCAATCTCCTGTATTTCGATATTGGCGATATCGAATCGCGCGAGCGCGCCCTTGATATCTGGAAGGCCGCCACGCTCGCAGGCGAACTGGAGGCGATGTATTTATACGGTCTGGCGCTTTGGAACGGTGAGGCCATTGGCACATCCGACCCCATTCGCGGCTACGGTCTTGTGGCGCGCGCCGCCGATGCGGGCTACAGCGCCGCGATCAACACCGAATTGGAAATGCGCACGCAAATCAGTTTTGAGGCCCGCGAGCGCGGGGTCGAATTTGCCGAAGACTTGAGCGAAGACAGTTTTTCCAGCGAACCCCTGGACCTTGATCTGGTCTTTGCCGGTTTGGAGACCGAAAGCGGCCGCAGCGACCAGCCCGATGACTGGGCCAAGGTTTGGCGGGTCGAGGTTGGCTTTTCCCTGAACGATATGGACAGCATGTATCTGCAGGCGGAAATCATGAAACAATTGCCCGCCTTTGCCAGCCGATATGCCGTGACGCGGATCCCCGCGCGCAGCAACCCCGACAATTGGCGGCTTCTTTATGGCCCGATGTCCGACGCGGTCGAAGCCGCCAGTTTTTGCGCCCGTCTTCGGCGCATGGGCGAAGACTGTTTTGCCCGCGCACCCGAGGACGGCGGGCAGGGCGGCGGATAAGCGGTTCAGGCAGGCTTGTAAATTGGCAGCTTGCCAGCCGGGTTACCGGTCGGCTGCGCACAAACATCCGCGTGCGTCGGCCTCGCGCTCGATCATGGCCTCAAGCGCAGCTGCCACCAGATCTTGTTGGCTGACCCCTTCGCGCGCCGCCAAAATGCGCAACCGCTTCAAAAGCGGCGCGGGCAGGCGAAAGGTGGCCTTGTCGCGCGGCGTATCCGCAGCGGATTGAGGAATGAGGTGGCCGGACCTGCGACCTCCAGCGATGGGGATTGGAGGTGGCGTCGACTGCCCATGGGGTTGCAGCTGGCTGGGTCCGGCCTGGCCCTTGCGGGCCAATAACGTCGCGCTCAATTGGGGGCGCGGAGATGCGGTTTTCAGCATGGTGATATCCTTGTCGCCGTATCAGGGTGCTGGCACGCTGTGGGGTACGGCGTTGGTGGGTCGTGCAGCGCGGCCAAAGGCCGGGCGGTTGATTGCGGGGCGCGGCGTTTGTGCCTGACCGGCGAATGCCTGGCTGAGCGGCAGACGCTCCAGGCGCTCGGCGATATAGGCCCACAGGTCGCCAACCTCGGTGGCCGACCGGCTGTCGGGATGGGTTTCGAGCACCGTGCGCCCGTCGATCATGCTGACGGCAAAATCCTGTCGCTGATGCAAGATGGACGGCGCAACCGTGCCGTGCTGCGACAGCGCAATGGCGGCCTCGCCAGTGAGGCGGGCGCGCATGTTGGCCCCGTTGACAACAAAGATCATCGGCTTGCCGGCGTGTTCGACCATATCCACCGTCGCGCCCGCTGCCCTTAGGTCGTGCGGGCTTGGCCGCACCGGCACCACCACCAGATCGGCGCGGCGGATGACATGGTCAATGTCGCGGCTGATCACCGGCGGAGTGTCAATGAACGCTAGGCGGAACCGGTCGGCGCGCAGGGTCTCCAGTGCTGCATCCAGATTGAGCGCGGGTGCCTGGACAAAAGCCGGGGCTTCTGCCTCGCGCGCATTCCACCACTGCGCCAGGCTGCCTTGTGGGTCGGTATCGATATACACAGACGGGCCGGCTCCGGCCTCTTCCGCTGCGATGCCCAAATGCCCACAGATTGTGGTTTTACCCGAGCCACCCTTTTGGCTCGCCACAGCGATGACGCGCATAATCGGTCTCCCATGGTTGTCGTTCGACACGCCCGAAGAACGGTCACGCTAATCAGCCACGGCGAAGGGGAGAAGAAACGCCGTCGATTTTCGCTAAATTTGCGCGGCTTTGGCCGCTGGGCGGCTCTGCTCCGTTAAGGCGATGTTGGTTGAACGGGATTGGGCCGTGAGCAGCACGGCAGGCATTTGGCCCTGCGGTGCCTCAATCGGTGTTGCCGTCGCTGCCGTCCGTTTGAGGACGCAACCGGCCCAGATGATCAACAGGGACATTTCTGCGCCCTGGCATGCCTGTATAGCTGTCAACGGCGCGCTGGCCGTCTGCGGTTACAAGCGTTACCTCGAAATAAGGTATGCCCTTTTCAACGCGGTATGTTGCCTTGAGCGTGGAGAAATCCTGTATATCTACGCCGTGGCGCGCGCATAAATGGGCGCAGGCATCTCTGTAAAGCGACACGGCTTTTGCCAAAAGGTCTGACCCTTGGCCGCGGGTTATGCGCCCCGCCAAAAAGTCCACCTCTAAAGCGCCATCGGGGGTCGCTTCGGCCTCGCTGTAGATATCGGTCAACAGCCCGCCAATGGGGATACCGAGCCCCGATGCCAGCGAGTCGGCGATATTATGGCCAACGGACCTGAGCGTGTTGAATCTCACTGGGCCGCACCAGGCTCATTCCAGCCCGTCCAGCCAGGCCCGCGCACCACACGGCCCGGCGTGGCACCGGTGTGGACGCCGTCTTTCAGCACGCGGCCCCCGTTCACCCACACATCGCGCACCCCCACGGCCAGCTGGTGCGGGTCATCAAAGGTTGCGGTGTCGGTGATGGTGTCCGGGTCGAAAATCACAATGTCGGCGAAATAGCTTTCGGCCAGGCGCCCGCGCCCGCGAATCTTCAAATTGGCGGCGGGCTGGCTTGTCAGCCGTTTGATCGCTTCGGCGAGCGGGATGACCTTGTCCTCGCGGACATATTTGCCTAACAGGCGCGCAAAGGTGCCATATGCTCGCGGGTGCGGGTTGGATTTCAGGAACACACCCTCGGGCGCGGGTGCCCCGGCGTCCGAGCCAAAGGTGACATAAGGTTTGGCGATTTTCTTGCGGATATTGGCTTCATCCATGATGAAATAGGCGGTGCCCACGCGGCTGCCGTCTTCGATCACCAGGTCGATGGCGGTCTCTTCGGGGCTTTTGCCGCGCATGGCGGCC
>JASBSO010000116.1 GCA_030148905.1 Kordiimonadaceae bacterium
GGGTGACCGTCGCATGGATGACCGTTTTCGCCACAAGCTCGCCCCTTTCGAGGCCGACATGCAGGCGGTCCGGCGCGACATTCATGCACACCCCGAAACGGCTTTTGAAGAAGCGCGCACGGCGGCCCTGGTCGCCGAGCGCCTGACCCGCTGGGGTTATAGCGTTTACACCGGCATGGCCAAAACCAGCGTGATCGGGGTGCTGGAGTGCGGGGCCGGGCCGATGATTGGCCTGCGCGCCGACCTTGACGCGTTGCCCATTGACGAGTTGAACAGCTTCGACCACCGGTCCACCCATCCGGGCAAGATGCACGCCTGCGGCCATGACGGCCACACCGCCATGCTGCTGGGGGCGGCGCAGTATCTGGCCGAACACGGCCAGTTTCAGGGCACGCTTGTGCTGATTTTCCAGCCGGCTGAGGAAAATGAAGGCGGTGCCCGCGTGATGGTGGAAGAGGGGGTGTTCAACCGCTTTCCCGTCGATGCGATTTACGGCATGCACAATCTGCCTGGCCTGGACGCCGGGCGATTTGCCATGACGGCGGGGCCGACCATGGCCTCGATTGATACCTTTGAAATTACCGTGCAAGGTGAAGGCGGCCACGCGGCGATGCCGCACACCACCCGCGACCCGCTGCCGGCCGTGGCGGCGATCGTGTCGGCCTTGCAAACCGTGGTCGCCCGCAGGCTTGACCCCACCGACAATGCCGTTGTCAGCGTCACCCAGATCCACGGCGGTGAGACCTGGAATGCCATACCTGACGCAGCTGTCATTCGCGGCTGTTTCCGGGCCTTTTCCGCCGATGTGCAGGAAAAAGTCCGCGCTGCCATCACCGAGATTGCACAGCACAGCGCAGCAGCGCACGGTGTTACGGTCGACGTGGAGCATGAGGCGCGCTATCCCGTGTTGGTTAATCATATGCGCGAAACCGACAACGCCATGCGCGCCGCGCAGCGCGTGTCGGGCAACGCGCCGGTCGACAGCGACATGACGCCTTTAATGGCATCGGAGGACTTTGCCTATTTCCTGCGCGAAAAGCCGGGGGCGTTTATTTTCATCGGCAATGGTCCGGGTGAGGGGGGCTGTCATCTGCACAACCCGCATTATGATTTCAACGATACGATTCTGACGACGGGTGCGGCCTATTGGGTGGCGCTGGCCGAACAGGAGATGCCGGTTCGTGACTGATCCCCAGGCCGCTACGGATAAAGATTTACCCATGCCACGCTTTGCAGCCTGGCTCGGCTATGCCGGGCTGTTGCCGTTTTTTGGGGCCGCCATTGGCGTGCACGGCCTGCCGGAACCTCATGCAGGCGAGGCACGCGATATCTTGCTGGCCTATGGCTGTGTGATTTTGTCCTTCCTTGGCGGCATTGGCTGGGGCGTTGCGCTGTTGCGCGCGGCGGACCGCGACACGCATTTGATCGCGGGTGTCATCCCATCGCTTCTTGCGCTGGCGGCGTGGCTGTTGCCCGGGGCGTCGGCACTGCTGATGCTGATCCTCGGATACGGCGCGATTTACCTACTGCACCGCGATATGGCCGCAGCACTGGCTTTGCCACCGTGGTTTCAACGCTTGCGCCTGCATCTCAGCATCGGCGCGGGCATATCGCTGATTATTGGTCTGGCTTAGGATCAGGACCCATTCATATTGTCCTGACCCTAGGCGGCATCGAAGGCGAACACGTCCGGTGTCACCGACCGACAGGCGCGGTGAAATGTGTAGGTAAAGTCAGGCCAGATCACCACATTGCGCCCAAACCGGTCCAGATACCAGCTTTGGCAGCCTGAATGCCACACCGTGCCGGCCTCGCGCCTTTGCAGGGCCGTATTATAGGCGTCCTGCGCCGCTTGCGGCACACCAACGCTGCGCGCACCGCGCGCCTCGGCAAAGCCCATGACCTTGACGATCATATCCGCTTGCGCCTCGGACATGTGAATGACCGATGTGTGCCCGATGCCGGTATTGGGCCCGGTCAGCATGAAGAAATTGGGGTAGCCCGCAATCATCGTGCCCAGATAGGCGTCGGCGCTGCGTGTCTCCCACTCGGCTTGCAGATGCCGCCCGCCCTTGCCGTATAGCGGCAGGTCGCGCAGGGGGTTGTCGGTATCAAACCCGGTGCCAAGGATGATCACATCCACCTCGCGGCGGCTGCCGTCCGCCCCCACCAGCGTGTTGCCCTCCACCGACACCAGTGCTTCGGTCAACAGCTCGACATTGGGGGCGGAAATCGCGGGGTAATAGTCATCGGACACCAAGACCCGCTTGCAGCCCATCACATAATCGGGTGTGACCCTTTTGCGCAGATTGGGGTCGCTGATCTGCGCTTTGATATGGCTGGCGGCGCGCAGTTGCAGCGCCTTGTTCCATTTGGGGTTTTTGACAAAGCCGTAAGCCAGCAGCTCCATCCGCCAATAGAGCGCCCGCCGCCACAGGGTTTGCAGCCACGGCATGCGGCGGAACATAGTTTTGCGAAAAGGGCTCCAGGGTTTGTCGTCGCGTGGTACGATCCACGACGGGGTGCGCTGAAAAATCGTCATGGACGCGACTTTGGGCTGAACCTCCGGCACGAACTGAATGGCGCTTGCCCCGGTGCCGATAACGGCGACCCGCTTGTCGGTCAGCGCCACCTGCGGGTCCCAGTTGGCGGAATGCATCACGGGGCCGTGAAAGCCGTCAAGGCCGAGAATGGTCGGCGTTTTAGGAATGCGCAGCGGCCCTGTGGCCGAGATGACATAGCGGGCGTCCAACGCCTCGCCGCCCTGCAGCGTCAGCGTCCAGCACGCCTTGTTGTCCTGCCAGCGTGCGTCCTGCACCCGGCAGCCAAGCCGCATGTGCGGCGTAAGGCCAAGACGCTCGACCGACCCCTGCAAATAGGCCTCAATCTCCCCCTGGCGGCTGTATTTAAAGGTCCAGTCGGGCTTTT
>JASBSO010000126.1 GCA_030148905.1 Kordiimonadaceae bacterium
GGGTGAACAGCATCGAGCATGTCGCCGCCGACGCCGTCCCTAAGGCGGCCATTCGCCTCGTTGTTGACGGATCGGATTATGCCATCCCGCTAGAGGGTGTGCTGGATCTGGGTGCCGAGCGCGACCGCCTGACCAAACAGCGCGATAAACTTACCCGCGAACAGGCGGCGCTTTCCGGTCGGCTGTCGAACGAGAAATTTATACAAAATGCACCCGAGCATGTTGTTGCAGAGGCGCGCGCACAGCTTAATGACTTGGATGTGCAAGTTCAGAAAATAAAAACATCGCTGGATCTGCTGTCTGAATAAAAATCATTTCATATTGAAAATAAATTGCGCAATGCAACTGCGAAGAAGGTAGGAGTTTATAGAATTTTCTACTTTTTTCTCGTCTGGTGCATTGAGCTCATGATCAACAATCGACGCATAGGGAGTGCCGTGTTACTGTGCGCTTGCAAATGTTGCATAACTGAAGATATGCACGCATAGGGGGTATGAGTGTTAGGACGTGCGCTGATTATGCGACCGATACTGTTTTACCTATGCCTACAGCTTTTATCGCCAGCTCTGATACAGGCCGACAACAGCCAGGAAGACGACGTTCAGGATAAAGCGGACACACCGGTTCCTTTTGTATTGGCGGACATGCCGGGGCTTATGGGGCGAACGGTTCCCGGCCCCTATAACACGATCTTTAACTTGTTGATTGCGGGTGTGCCGGTCCCGGTGTCGACACAGTTTTTACCGACACAGCGTACGCTCAACCATTTTTTAAGCGGCAAGGCGGCGTGCATTTTTCCAGGCAGCGCGGTTTATGACTTTGCCTCTGCGAGCGAAAAGCCAACGCGCATTATCGCCAGTGACACCTTGCTGACCACCTATTTGCGGGTTTATGTGCCTCTCGAGACACCGCCGCCGACCTCAATTGCCGATTTGCAAACCATGGCGCTTGCCAGCGAGCAGGGCTCGCAGCAATCGGTCAATGATCTGATGGTTGGAGACAAAACGCTGTCTGTTTTACAGGTGTCCAGCCTGCATCAGGCGTTTCAATTGTTGCGGTCCGGGCGGGTTGACGGGGTCATTGCCTTCGACTTTGATGTGCAAAACTATGCCCGTGGTCACGATGTGGCGTGGATTCACCACGCAGCTGACTTTGCTCTGTCTGAATCGAAAGATGCCGTGCTGTGCAGCGATGGGCCCAAAGCCCGCGCCATCATTGCGCATGTCAATGACCGGCTGGCAGCCATGCGCGCTAGCGGCAGGCTCGACGATATTCTGCGTGCGGTCAGACAGTAAGCGTCACTCCAACTCGGCCCAGCATTCCATCTCGCCGGTCAGTCGGATGGCGTTTGGAATGGCAGAAAAGACCTTGGTTTTGATCTCATCCGGGCCGCCATGCGGCTTCATCCAGTCTTGCTGCGTCGACAGAAAATGGTTGGGCACGATGTAAAGCGGATCAAAGGCAAGGCCCACCGCCTCCATAGCGTCGTCATTATCGAGAAATGTCCAAAAGGTCGGCAGCAGGAACGTCACCGGCTGGCGCAGCAGGCCGTTACCGACCAGCTGGTCGAGGTTGGCGACAATATCGCCGGTGTGAAACAGCGTTGTGTCGTCGGGTAATTTGACCAGATAGCCCAAATTCTCAATCGGCCGGTTGGGGCCGTGGCTGACCCGAAACACGGTGACCTCAACGCCTGAAATGGTCAGTTTGATCGGCTTGGGATTGTTAAACTCAGGCAGCGGTGTCTGGATGCGCGCCTTCAGGGCTGGGTCGGGGTCGATGGCGGCAATATCATTGTAAGCCTGCGGCGGCATGACATAGGTCACATTGGGGTTGGCGCGTAGGTGGCGAATGGTTGCACCGGCGTCAAAATGGTCTTTATGGTGATGGCTCACAAGGGCGACCTTGACATCATCAAACTTGCCGCGCCCTGCGATCATATCCTCCAGCACCGGGGTTGAGACTTTGTTATAGCCCATCAGGCCTTCCTC
>JASBSO010000129.1 GCA_030148905.1 Kordiimonadaceae bacterium
GCCTCGCCCTGGTCCAGAAGCTTGCGGAACATCTCAACGCCCGTCACCGTCGTCTTCGCCGTGTCGCGAATACCAACAATCTCAACTTCTTCACCGACCTTGACAACGCCGCGCTCAACACGACCGGTGACAACCGTCCCCCGACCCGAGATCGAGAACACGTCCTCAACCGGCATCAGGAACGCCCCGTCAATCGCGCGCTCGGGCTGCGGGATATATTCGTCAACCGCCGCCATCAGCTCGAGGATCTTCTCCTTGCCGATATTGTCGTCGCGGCCCTCAAGCGCTGCCAGCGCCGAACCTGCGATGATCGGAATATCGTCGCCCGGGAATTCATATTCCGACAGAAGCTCGCGCACTTCCAGCTCAACCAGCTCAAGAAGCTCTTCGTCGTCAACCTGGTCAACCTTGTTGAGGAACACAACAAGCGCAGGCACACCCACCTGACGCGCCAGCAGAATATGCTCGCGGGTCTGGGGCATCGGGCCGTCGGCTGCGTTCACAACCAGAATGCCGCCGTCCATCTGCGCCGCACCGGTGATCATGTTCTTCACATAATCCGCGTGGCCAGGGCAGTCCACATGCGCATAGTGGCGCGCTTCGGTCTCATACTCAACGTGTGCCGTCGAGATCGTAATCCCGCGCTCACGCTCCTCAGGCGCTTTGTCGATGTTCGCAAAGTCAACAGCCGTACCGCCCGACGTCTCCGCCAGAACCTTCGTAATCGCCGCCGTCAACGTCGTCTTGCCGTGGTCTACGTGACCAATCGTGCCAATGTTGCAGTGCGGCTTCGTGCGCTCAAATTTTTCCTTCGACATCAGTGTCGTCCTTTCTCTCGGCCCTTGTTTGCCAAGGGGTCCATAACGTCTCGTTGTTTTTGGGCCGGTTTATCCGGCCATTTTCGTTTTCAGCTCTTCGGCCACATTTGCCGGAACCTCGGCATAGTGATCGAATTGCATGGTGTATTGTGCCCGGCCCTGCGTGAAGGAGCGCAGCTCGTTCACATAGCCGAACATATTGGCAAGCGGGACAAACGCGTCGACCACTTGCGCAGGACCCCGTGCTTCGGTGCCCTGAATTTGACCGCGGCGGCTGTTCATGTCGCCGATCACGTCGCCCATATATTCCTCAGGCGTGACCACTTCAACCTTCATGATCGGTTCAAGCAGTTTGATACCGGCCTGGCTTGCCGCTTCGCGGGCAGCGCCCCGACCGGCGATCTCGAACGCCAACACGCTCGAATCCACGTCGTGATAGGCACCGTCGATCAGACGCACCGAGAAGTCGATGATCGGGAAGCCGATCAACGCACCGGACTCGGCAATGTCTTTGATGCCTTTTTCAACGCCGGGAATATATTCGCGCGGAATATTCCCGCCCTTGATCTCGTCCTTGAACTCAAAGCCCGACCCACGCTCGCCCGGGGTGAAGACCACCTTGACGCGACCAAACTGACCCGAACCACCCGACTGCTTCTTGTGGGTATAGTCAATCTCGACTTCGCGGGCGAAGGTTTCACGGTAGGCCACCTGCGGCGCACCCACATTACATTCCACCTTAAATTCGCGCTTCATGCGGTCGATCAGAATGTCGAGGTGCAATTCGCCCATACCGGCGATCACGGTTTGGCCCGATTCCTCGTCAGAGGTCACACGGAAGCTTGGGTCTTCCTGCGCCAGACGGTTGAGGGCGATGCCCATTTTCTCCTGGTCGGCTTTCGACTTGGGCTCAACAGCCTGCTCGATCACCGGATCAGGGAATTCCATCCGCTCCAGAATAACCTGATTGTTGTTGGCACACAGCGTATCGCCCGTGGTGGTCATTTTCAGACCAGCCAGTGCCACGATGTCGCCCGCACGGGCTTCCTTGAGGTCTTCACGGCTGTTGGCGTGCATTTCCAGCATCCGGCCAACTTTTTCTTTCTTGCCCTTCACCGAATTGGTGACCTGCGTACCGGACTCGAGCACACCCGAATAGATGCGCGCAAAGGTCAGCGAGCCCACAAAGGGGTCGTTCATCACTTTAAAGGCCAGCGCAGAAAACGGCTCGTCGTCCGAGCTTTTGCGAACGATTTCGGTTTCGCCGTCAACATCAACACCCTTGATCGCCGCAACGTCGATCGGCGCAGGCATGAAGTCAACAACCGCATCCAAAAGCGGCTGAACACCCTTGTTCTTGAACGCTGTGCCGTTGAGAACCGGAACGAACAGGCCCTCGATGGTGCCCTTGCGAATGGCGCCCTTCAGTTCCTCTTCGGAAATCTCTTCGCCTTCGAGATATTTCTCCAGAAGCTCTTCGTCGGCTTCAACCGCGGTTTCGATCATCTCTATCCGCGCCACTTCGGCGGCCTCGGCCAGCTCAGGGCGGATATCGAGATATTCGTAGGACGCGCCAAGGTCTTCACCCTTCCAGATGATTTCCTTGTTTTTCACCAGGTCAATCAGACCTTCATAGTCAGCCTCGGCACCGATCGGCAGTTGGACAACCAGCGCGGTTGCGCCCAGGCGGTCCTTGATCATGTCGACGCAGCGCTCGAAATTGGCGCCCATACGGTCCATTTTGTTGACAAAACACATCCGCGGCACGCCGTATTTGTCGGCCTGACGCCATACGGTCTCGGACTGCGGCTCAACACCGGCTACCGAGTCAAACACCGCAACCGCACCATCAAGTACCCGCAGCGACCGCTCAACCTCAATGGTGAAGTCCACGTGGCCGGGGGTGTCGATGATGTTGATACGGTGATCATTCCAGAAACACGTCGTCGCAGCCGAGGTAATGGTGATGCCCCGCTCCTGCTCCTGCTCCATCCAGTCCATGGTTGCAGCGCCGTCATGAACCTCGCCAATTTTGTGGCTGCGGCCCGTGTAATACAGAATGCGCTCGGTTGTTGTCGTTTTACCGGCATCAATGTGCGCCATGATACCAATATTACGGTAACGGTTGAGAGGAGTTTTGCGTGCCATCGTGCGTGTGTCCTAAACAGATTACCAGCGGTAGTGGGAAAAGGCCTTGTTGGATTCGGCCATTTTGTGGGTGTCTTCGCGCTTTTTAACCGCAGCACCGCGATTGTTGGATGCGTCCATCAATTCACCCGACAGACGGTCCATCATGGTGGATTCGTTGCGGTTGCGCGCAGCCGTGATGATCCAGCGGATCGCCAGCGCCTGAGAGCGCTCGGAGCGCACCTCAACCGGCACCTGATAGGTGGCACCCCCCACACGGCGCGAGCGCACCTCAACAGCAGGCTTTACCTTGTCGAGCGCATCGTGAAACAGCGCCAGCGGATCGGTTTTTGCACGGTCTTCGATTTTGTCAAACGCACCATAAACAATGCGCTCAGCGGTCGATTTCTTGCCGTCCTTCATCAGGCTGTTCATGAACTTGGTCAGAACGATGTCGCCAAATTTCGGATCGGGAAGGACTTCGCGTTTTTCAGCTCTATGCCGACGGGACATAAGGGTCTTCCTCTTCTCTTACTTCGGACGCTTGGTGCCGTATTTCGAACGGCCCTGGCGACGGTCACCGACGCCTTGCGTATCCAGAACACCCCGAAGCGTATGGTAACGCACACCGGGCAAGTCTTTCACACGGCCACCGCGGATCAGCACAACGCTGTGCTCCTGCAGGTTATGGCCTTCCCCCGGGATATAGCTTGTCACTTCAAAGCCGTTCGACAGACGCACACGCGCCACTTTCCGAAGGGCCGAGTTCGGCTTTTTAGGGGTTGTTGTATAAACGCGCGTACAAACGCCCCGTTTTTGTGGGCACGCTTCTAGCGCAGGAACCTTGTTGCGGACCGGCTTCGCCTTGCGTGGCTTGCGGACCAGCTGATTAATGGTAGGCATTTACAATCCTTTGCCGTTTTTCTCTTCCACCATCAGGGCACAGACGGCATGCCGCCGCACCTTCATGTCGTCCACCGTCCAATCCCCGTTCGGGAAACTGACAAAGCGCACAAGCGGGCTTGCCATATACAAACGGCCCCATCCCAAAGCCAATGCGCTTTCGGTGGGGAGTATTGTCAGGCTAACCTGTTGCTGTGCGCCTCATGCCTTGCGTCTAGCGGATAAGCGCTACTACCAAAGCCATCGGCGAGGTGGGCCTTATATAGGCCGCTTGGGTGGGCGTCAACCGAAAAAGCGCAGGCTTCTGCGGTGTCTATGCACCACACACATCAGCGACATAAAATTGCGCAAATACGGCAATAAGCGGTCCAAAAATAAGGCTCGGGCCTATGACTTGGACCAAAGGCCAGACCACCAATTGCGCAAAGACCGCACTGCCGCCCGGCCAAGGCCAAAGTCGGGCGGGTGCCCTTCAAACCCGCGGTTGGCATTGTCGACCAGCATCGCCGTATATCTTGGGTCTACATCCCGGCCAAGATATCGGTTGGGAATAGGCTTGCCCGTGCGAATATCATAGGGCTTGCGCATCTTGGCCCGCCCAAGCGCCATGTCCGACGACATGGGGCAGTAATAAAAGCAATCTTCAAAATAATAATGGGTGACCTGCGACCAGCGCGTTTTGGTGCGGTCGCGGTGGCGCTGACCGCCGTGCAACAGATTGGCTGACCAGATCAGCGCCTGGCCTTTTTGGGCGTGGAATTCGCGCTGTTCCAGCCCGTGCGCCTCTATCAGCGCATCCCATGCCGCGTGGTAATGCTTTTGTCCAGCACCCGAACCGGTGAAATCATACCCGATATGCTCATTGCCCAAGCAGGGAAGCTTATGCGAACCCGGATAGTAAACAAGCGGGCCATTGTCGGCGCCTATGTCTTCCAGCGACACCCAGACGCCGCACATAAACCGTTCGGGTATGCTCGAAAAATGCACTGTGTCGCTATGATAGTGCTGCTGCGTGCCGACGGGGAAATTGAGAGTCTGGAAAGGAATGGCTTTCCGGCCATAGCAATACTCCAGAAGCGCCAGAATCTCAGCGTTGACCGCAATGGCTTTCACCGCGTCCACATCCTGCCAGGCTTCCTGAACCCGCATGCCGCCGTCGGGCATCCTTTGGCGCGCATGCCAGGCGTCCCAACAATACTCATCGTTCAGCGCCTGCTTTATCGCCGCGCCGTAAGCATCCAGATTATCTTCAGGGAAATCGATCACTGCGAAGCCGTCGCGGTTCAGGTCGTCTGCCACGCGGCGCCATGCTTCAGGTCCTGGCTTGGCGTCAAAGATGGCTTCAAAGAATGGAGACTCGACATCCGGCACACCGGGCAAGGTGGTGTGGGGCGGTACGGCATGTTCCTCTGCCCTATGCCTTGCCGGCTTTTTCGGTTGCTTCATAATCGTCCCCCCATAAAACGGCATAAAACCGACAACAGCATAGCCATGACAGGCGCGCATCTGCCCTGTAGGCATATCAACACTTGGTTATGGGGGCAATCGTAGGCACGTTATATCGGCGGCCCCATGATAAGGAGACAAGCGTGCACTATTGCTTTGGCATCGCCATGGAAAAATGCGGTACCACGTCTTTCCACCAGCTGCTGCAGGACATGCCCCAGTTCAACACGGTCAGGGAAAAAGAAGCCTTCTTTTTCAACCGTAACTATGACCAGGGCTGGACATATTATGAAAGCCTGTTTCAGGCGCCTTTTTCTGACGACCGTATCATCACCGACATCACACCCGCCTATTTCCGCTCGGAGCAGGCCCTGAACCGGATCGCAAAACTGGACGGCAGAAAGTCAATCCTGATCTTTTTGCGCGACCCCATCAGCCGGGCATTTTCGCATTACTGTCATGACATTCGCCTGCATTTCAGCACAGGCATGCTGAGCAATAATTTTCGCCGTGTTCCCGATATCAGCTTTGACGGCATGCATCGCCGAGGCCATCATTATTTTATACCCTACATGCCGGTGATCCAGACGGCATTTGACCTGTTCGGCCGGGAGAACTGTCATATTCTCTTGCTTGAAGACATGGCGAACACCTGGCGCAAGACAAGTGCAACGCTGGCTGAAAACCTTGGCTTTGGCCGCAACATCTTCGCGCGCACACGCCTGCCCAAAAGCAATGACGGGCAGGGTATCCCGCGCTTTTTCCGCTGGGAGCAGCAGGCAAAGACCAAAATATGGGACCTTTACGGCCAGTGGGCAGATGGCACGCGCAAGCTGAGCGGCCTCAAAAAAGCGCATGTCAACCATGCGTTGGCCCTGCAGGGCATGTATACGCTGCAGATTTCCGCAGAGCAGTTCGCTGCTTACAGTGCCGACTTTCGGGAGGACATCCTGTCGCTGTCCGACTTGCTGGGCCGCGACCTGTCGCATTGGCTGGAGCCGCGGGCGCTCAGCGTCGAGTTCTGCCCGGTTTCGCCGCAAGCGCAAGCGCTTGGCGGCCCCGTAAGAGAGGTCATTGACCTCTCGGATCCCTAGGGTCAGGACCCTAGCTTGTGGGCTGGTCCGTTTCCGCGGGCTGGCTGATCTGGGACACAGCGCTTAGCTGCTGCTCCAGCGCGTTCAGGCGGCGTTCCTGCCCGCGTGCGATCGCCAGCGATATCGCCAGCGCCAGCGACGCCATATCTTCCGCACTTGGCCTGAAGGGTTCAACGGGCGTATCGGTATCGACGCCAAACAGTGTACAGAGGTCATCGCCGGTGCAGTGCTCAGCCGACAGCCATTCATATTCTTCGCGGTGCAAGTCGAAAAGAGTTTGCCGTATCTTGGTGCCCAGCGGGTCGCGTTCATTCTGGCTCGACAGCTCGGGGAAATAGGTGGTGATCAGGCGCTTGATTTCAGAATCATGCTTGCCGTCAAAAATCTCGGGATAGCGCTGCAACATCGACAACACCGTAAATGGCAGGCCCACATTCACCCGCCCGGGCAGTTTCAGGCCGTCTGCCTCCACACCCAGGCGCGATGCGAAATCGAGGCACTGGTCGCCGTGCGCATAAGCGTCCTTGTGCATGGGGATAACGTGGGTGACCTGCGCTGACGGAACCGCCGACCACAGGTCGATCATGCGCTTATATTCCCAGCGCGGGCGCTCGCACCACTGCTGGATATAGGTGTCAAATGTCTGACCAACCTTCAGCCGCCACTGCCCCCAGCTGGACACCAGCCAGTCATCGCGCCGCCGGATATGCACCAGCACCTCGATATCGACCAGATCGCCAATGTCGTGAAACAAGCGCACATAAGGCGGGCCCGCAAGGCATTCGGCCGAAACCAGCAGCGACTGGCCGTCTTGCAGCTCCGCCACGCCTTGTTCGATCATCGCACGCACACCAGCCGCACCGGCTTTGCCCTGCTCCATAAAGCGCTGAAAAAAGCCATTGGGCGCGGCATAGCGGTCCAAAGCCTGATCAAAGCGACCAAAAAAGTCGCACATCAGATAGCCCGACGCCTTGAAGGCATCGATATTCAGGCTGATAAAATCCTGAACGCGGGTGCTGCCCGCCTTGGGCATGCCGATATGAAGGACAAGGCGTGGTTTGTTGCTCATAGGCGTGCGTCTTAACCGCGTGGTTGGCCGCTGTCCAGCGCGATCACAGGATCAGGTCAATAACCGCCAGGTCGTCCAGCGTGATATCGACCAGGAACACCGCCGCGTCGCCGCCCAGATCAATACGCACACCGCTGAAACCATCCTGCGTGGTGGCCGTGGCCGCTGCAATGACATCTGCACGGACCGTAAAGTCGGTTGCCGTCGCGGCGATGCGCAAAATATCCGCGCCCACCGCAAAGTCAGTGATGGTGCTGTCCCCCGCACCGCCTGCAAAGGAAAAGATGTCCACACCAAAACCACCGGTCAGTTGATTGTCGCCCGCGCCGCCAAACAATGTATCACCGCCCGCGCCACCGATCAGCGTATCGTCGCCCGCGCCGCCAAACAGCTGGTCGCTGCCATCGTCGCCCTGGCCGAAATCGTCCCCGCCAGAGAGGAACATCACATCGTCGCCCTCGCCCCCTTCGACAGAGTCGTTCAAGCCGGTGGCCGCACCGTCGCCCTGACCGCCGAAAAAGGTGTCATTGCCCGCCCCGCCGATCATGGTGTCGTTTCCGGTGCCGCCGCCCAGCGTGTCACCGCCCGCCGAGCCAAAAATCAAATCGTCGCCAACGCCTGCAAAGATCGTATCAGCCCCAACAGCAATGCGTTCCTCGCCCGCGTCAAACTGGCCGTCGCCGTCCAGGTCGGACCATCCACCGCCAATAATGGTGTCATTGCCCGCCCCGCCAAACAGCTGATCGTTGCCGCTGGCAACATCCGCCGTGACCAGTGCAAGACTTGCCACCAAATTTGCGCTGGTGACGCCGTCGCCGATCACCAGGTCATTTCCGGCACCGCCGCCTGCGACATCATCGCCGTCGCCGCCCGCAAACACATCATCGCCGGCATCGCCCGGCCCCGCAAAAATGGAATCGCCGCCCATGCCGCCGTAGATGGTGTCATCGCCGTCGCCGCCCGCAAGGAAGTTGGCCACATCATTGCCGATGATTTCATCATTCCCCAAATCGCCAAAGGCGTTTTCGATCGTCACTTCGGGCGGAATAAAGACGGTCGCGGTGATAGTCTCCACGGCAACACCGCTTTGGAACAGGTTGACCGACGTGCCCACATCCAGCCAGCTGCCGGGGATCAGCGACAGGATCACCCCGTCGCTTTGGTTGGTGATGCGAATGGCATCGGTGCCGCCCGTGTCCCACAGGGTTTCATAAAAGCGCGTATCGCCGTCAAACACATAGGTGGTGTTGTCGGTGCGCGCCTCAACCGCCCCGTAAAGGAATTGCAGCGCCAAAATGTCCAGATACATATAGGTGGTGGGGTAAAAGTCTGAAAAGTCAGACTCCTCCCCATTGCTCAGTCGCGTTTGCTGCGCCATCACGGTGAAACGGAAACTGTCAAATTCGGGCGCGATCACCACTTCATCGGGGTCATCGGCATCGTCCAGAAACGGGTGGGTCAGGCCCAGCGCGTGGCCAACCTCGTGCAGAACCGCCACATGCAGAAAACTGCCGCGCGCATCGGTGTCGTTGATATTGGACGACACCAGAAACACATCGCCGCCCGACTGCGAAAAATTGGGGAAAAAGGCAAAGCCCGCCGCGCCCTCATTTTCTGCCGTTGAAAACGAAAAGCGGATAATGCCCGCGCTTTCGTCGGTATCGGCTACCTCCTCAAAGGTGATGGGGAGGAACGCGCTGAGCTGGTCAAGCCCGTCGCGGGCCAGCGCTTGCTGCCCTTCGGTGAAGGGCAAAATCAGGCTTTCCGGTCCGCCTTCGGGGAAATTGTTGGCAAAGCGGCTGAACTCGTCGGCAAAGCTGAAGGTCAGCAACACGCCGTCGTCAAATCCATCGGTGTCGGCGAACCGGATACGCGAATTGAAGGGGGCGATTTGCGGATCGTCGGTAAAGGGCACGGTGGCCGCTTCGGGAAAGGTATCGGGGCTGGTGGGGCCCAGCGGCAGGTCGCCGCCGTCGGTTTCGGCGGGTTCGACCGAAAAGGTGTAAGACCCGATACCGCGCCCGCTTGCGTGGTTCAGCACCACCACATATTCGCCGGTGAATTCGGGCACAAATGTCAACCGACTGTTGAGCCCCGGGCCGCTGTCATCATCAAAACCGAGCGGCACCTCGTCACCGTCCGGGGTAAAGAGCGCAGTGATATTGGGGTCGTCGATCGGCTCAAAGGCGCCGTCCCCGGCGCTTAACACCAAGCTCACCGGCTCGCCAGCCGTTAGCGCGACACGCACGATGTCCTGGTCAACCGCAAGGTTCAACGCACCGGTAAGGTCCTGCCCGACGGTTAGCAGCGGGGCATCGGCCCTATCGGCGAATAAATTGGGGAAATCATCGGTGAGGGGCACAACAGGCAACTGCTCGACGATATTGAGCGCGTAGGTGCCGGTGTCCTCCTCGCTGAACAGCGCGCCGCTGACCTGAATAAAAAAATCGCCGCTGACGCTGGGGGTAAAGTCGACACGGGGGTTAAACACGCTGCCGCCGTCATCGGCGCTGGTGCCCGCGATCAGATTACCATTTGCATCCAATATGCCGTCAATCACCGGGTCGATCAGCGACAGACCGGTGTCAAAAAATGCCCCAAAGACATTGACTTCATAAGCCACCCCGGCTTCCAGCGACACGCGGATCAGGTCAACATCGCCGCTGGTGTCGATGGCGCTGATAAAGTCTTCGCCCACCACAGCGGTACCCAGCGTTGCCGTGGTATCGGCCAGATCCGGCCCCGGCGCAAAGCCGATATCCTTGACATTAAGCGTATAGCTGCCCGTGCCCGAGGCGGCGGCCGCTTCAATAAAAAATGTGCCTGTTTCCTCGGGACTGAACACAATACGCGACGACAAAATGGGTCCGCTGTCGTCATCAGAGGGGGCGACCTGACTGCCGCCTGCATCAAACAGCCCGCCCAAAAGCGGGTCATTCAGCGTGGTGCGGCTGCTGTCATTGTCCAAAAGGTCGATTTGGTATTCGCGGCCCGCTTCCAGCGTAATCGCAATCCAGTCCGTGTCGCCGCTTTGGCCAATGGAGCCAATGAACACATCGCCAACATTGATCGCAAAGGGCGTGGCAGCGGTTGCCGGTGCATCAGTGGTTTCATTCACCGTTTGCAGCGCTGCGGTGGTTGCAGCCTCGCTTACAGATGTCAGGCTGGATGTCGCCGTATCCACCGCATACTGAAGAGCCTGAATGGATAATGACCCCGGCGCGTGACTGTGCCCATCCCCATAATAGTGCGTTTGATCACTACCACCCTGACTGCATGCCCCACCGCACAGCGCACAGGCACCTGTATCCGTATCGGCAGACGACGGGTTGGGCATAGATACTCCTCTCACTACGATCCCATGATCGTCATCACATCCACGTTAACCTGACGTGAACACTGCGTGATCGCAAGGGGGAGATGAGCAAATTCTCTGACTTTGTTGTGGCATTACAACGGCCAAAAAAAATGCCCGCCAAAGCGGGCATTTCCGTATCTGATATCAGGCCAGCCTATTCGGTTGGCTGAAAGGCGGCTTCCGCCTCGCTGATCACATCGTCGGAGGCTTCCGCCGTTTCGGCCTGTGCGGCCATAACGATGCGGTCTTGCTCCTGTGCCTGACGGCGGATCAGGTTCATGTGCGCGCCCGTCCCGGCCGGGATCAAGCGACCCACAATCACATTTTCCTTCAGGCCAACAAGACGGTCCTGCTTGCCGGCAACCGAGGCCTCGGTGAGGACACGTGTGGTTTCCTGGAACGACGCCGCCGAGATGAAGCTGCGCGTTTGCAGGCTGGCCTTGGTGATACCCAGCAAAATCGGGTGCCCCTTGGCCGGCAGGCGGCCCTCAGCCTCAAGCTTGGCATTGGCTTCTTCGAACTCCTCGCGGTCCACCTGCTCGCCGATCAGCATGGTGCTGTCACCCGACGAGGTGATCTCGACCTTTTGCAGCATCTGACGCACAATCACTTCGATATGCTTGTCGTTGATACGCACCCCTTGCAGGCGGTAAACGTCCTGAATTTCCTGCACCAGATAATCGGCCAGCGCCTCAACCCCAAGCACATGCAAAATATCATGCGGTGCCGGGTTGCCGTCGATCAGATATTCACCCTTTTGGATGAAATCGCCTTCCTGAATGGTGACGTGCTTGCCTTTGGCAACCAGATATTCAACCGGCTCTTGCTCTTCGTCGCGGGGGCGAATGATGATGCGCCGCTTGTTTTTATAGTCGCGGCCAAATTCCACAATCCCGTCCACTTCGGCGATGACCGCATGGTCTTTCGGGCGCCGGGCTTCAAACAGCTCGGCCACGCGCGGCAGACCACCGGTGATGTCCTTGGTTTTGGCGGCTTCGCGCGGGATACGGGCGATCACATCACCGGCAGAAACCCGCTGGCCGTCTTCCACCGACAAAATCGCATCAACCGACAGGAAGTAGCGGGCTTCGGTTCCGTTGGCGAGTTCGATGACCTCGTCATTTTCGTCGCGCAGGGTAATGCGTGGACGCAGATCGGTGCCCTTGGGCGCCGACCGCCAGTCAGCCACCACCTTCGAGGCGATGCCGGTGGCTTCGTCCACCTCTTCGCGCAGGCTGATGCCTTCCACCAGGTCAACAAAACGGGCCACACCCGAACGCTCGGTGATGATCGGAATGGTATAGGCATCCCATTCTGCAAGCTTTTCGCCCTTCACCACTTCGTCGCCCTCGTCTTTGAAGAGGTGCGAACCATATGCCAGGCGGTGCTTGGCGCGTTCGCGGCCCTCGTCATCGACAACAACGATTTCCATGTTCCGGCTCATCACCACCTTACGGCCGCGGCTGTCTTCCACGACATTGCGGTTGTTGATGGTCACTTTACCGTCAGCCGAACTGTCAACGGATGAGTCCGCATTCACGGTGGCAGCACCGCCGATGTGGAAGGTCCGCATGGTCAGCTGTGTGCCGGGTTCACCAATCGACTGCGCCGCGATCACACCAACGGCCTCGCCGATGTTGACGTGCGTCCCGCGCGCAAGGTCGCGGCCATAACATTTGCCGCAGACGCCGCCCTTGGTTTCGCAGGTGAGAACCGAGCGGATCAGCACATCGGCAACGCCAGCGGTTTCAATGGCATCGGCCGACACCTCATCCAGCAGCGTGCCGCCTTCAAAGATCACATCGCCTGAGATGGGATGCTTGACATCAACCGCCGTGGTCCGGCCCAAAATGCGCTCGCTCAGCGGCACCAGAACATCGCCGCCTTCCGAGACTTCGGCAATGGTGATGCCGCGCTCGGTACCGCAGTCTTCCTCGACGATGACACAGTCCTGGCTCACATCCACCAAACGGCGGGTCAGATACCCCGAGTTTGCAGTCTTGAGTGCGGTATCGGCCAGACCCTTCCGCGCGCCGTGCGACGAGTTGAAATACTCCAGCACGCTGAGGCCTTCCTTAAAGTTGGAGATGATCGGCGTTTCGATAATCTCACCCGACGGCTTGGCCATCAAGCCGCGCATCCCGGCAAGCTGCTTCATCTGTGCAGCCGACCCCCGCGCGCCCGAATGCGCCATCATGTAAATCGAGTTGACGTCGGTCTCGCGGCCGCTCTCGTCTTTCGACGTGGCCGCCATGCCGCCCATCATCGCCTCGGCCACCTTGTCGGTGCACTGCGCCCAGGCATCGACAACCTTGTTGTATTTCTCGCCCTGGGTAATCAGGCCGTCCTGATACTGTTCCTCATATTCCTTCACCAGCGCGCGGGTTTCATCCACCAGCGTGGTTTTGGCGTCCGGAATGATCATGTCGTCCTTGCCGAAGGAAATCCCGGCATTACAAGCGCGGCGGAAGCCCTCGCCCATCAACGCATCGGCAAACAGCACGGTCGTTTTCTGGCCGCAGTGGCGATACACCACTTCGATGGCTTCCGAAATTTCGCGCTTGGTCAACACCCGGTTGATCAAGCGGAACGGCACCTTGGGATGCTTGGGCAAATGCCGCGACAGCAGCATACGGCCCGGCGTGGTTTCCACGCGCTGCATCACAATATTGCCGTCATCGTCGACGGTTTCAAAACGCGCGGTGATTTTCGAATGCAGCGTGATCACCTTGTTGTCGAGTGCGAATTGCACCTCGTCAAAATTGGCAAAGGCTTTGCCTTCGCCCACGTCGCCCTCGCGCTCCATGGTCATATAATACAGACCCAGGACGATATCCTGCGACGGCACAATGATCGGCTTGCCATTGGCGGGTGACAGGATGTTGTTGGTCGACATCATCAAGACGCGGGCTTCAAGCTGTGCCTCGATCGATAGCGGCACATGGACCGCCATCTGGTCGCCGTCAAAGTCGGCGTTGAACGCCGCACACACCAGCGGATGCAGCTGAATCGCCTTGCCCTCAATCAGGACCGGCTCAAACGCCTGAATGCCAAGGCGGTGCAGCGTTGGTGCACGGTTCAGCAGCACCGGATGCTCGCGGATCACCTCGGCGAGGATATCCCAAATCTCACGACGCTCTTTTTCAACCAGCTTTTTCGCCGCCTTGATGGTGGTGGCGATGCCTTTTTTGTCGAGGCGCGAATAGATGAACGGCTTAAAGAGCTCAAGCGCCATCTTCTTCGGCAGGCCGCATTGATGCACTTTCAATTCAGGCCCGGTTACGATGACCGAACGGCCCGAATAGTCGACCCGTTTCCCCAAGAGGTTTTGGCGGAAGCGGCCCTGCTTGCCCTTCAACATGTCCGACAGCGATTTCAGCGGACGCTTGTTTGCGCCTGTAATCGTGCGACCGCGGCGGCCATTGTCAAAGAGCGCGTCTACCGACTCTTGCAGCATCCGCTTTTCGTTGCGGATGATGATGTCGGGGGCGCGCAGTTCAATCAGGCGCTTCAAGCGGTTGTTCCGGTTGATCACCCGGCGATAAAGGTCGTTCAGATCAGACGTCGCAAATCGGCCACCATCGAGCGGCACCAGCGGGCGCAGCTCGGGCGGAATCACCGGAACAACGGTCAAAATCATCCATTCAGGCCGGTTCGAGCTTTCGATAAAGGCTTCGATAACCTTCAGGCGCTTGACGATTTTCTTTGGCTTCAGTTCCGACTTGGTTTCCGCCAGTTCTTTCAGCAGCGTCTCGCGCTCGCCCTCAAGGTCAATCTGCTCAAGAAGCTTGCGGATCGCCTCAGCACCGATACCAGCGGTAAAGCTGTCTTCGCCGTATTCGTCCTGCGCGCGGTAATAATCCGCCTCGGTCAGAAGCTGCATCTGCTTCAGCGGCGTCAGACCGGGCTCGATCACCACATAATTTTCAAAATACAGAACCCGCTCAAGGTCTTTGAGCGTCATGTCGAGCAACAAACCAATGCGGCTAGGCAGCGATTTCAGGAACCAGATATGCGCCACCGGTGCCGCCAGTTCGATGTGGCCCATGCGCTCACGACGAACTTTGGACAGCGTCACCTCAACACCGCATTTTTCGCAGATAATCCCGCGATATTTCATACGCTTATATTTGCCGCACAGACATTCATAGTCCTTCACAGGGCCAAAAATGCGCGCACAAAACAGGCCGTCTTTCTCGGGCTTGAAGGTCCGATAGTTGATGGTCTCGGGCTTTTTGATCTCGCCGAACGACCACGACCGGATGCGCTCTGGCGATGCGATCGAAATCCGGATCTTGTCAAAGGTCTCGGGCTTTTGGTTCGGGTTGAAGTATTTGACTACGTCCTGGTTCATGGGTCCAGTCTCTCTTTCAATGCGCCGGATCTCCGGCTTGTCTGAGCCTTAGGGCTCACCCTGTTCTGTGTTGGGGCGGCAGAGCCTGCCACCCCAAAGTCCCAGTTATTCGGCAGCGCCGCTCAACAATTCGACGTTGAGGCCAAGCGACCGCATTTCCTTCACAAGGACATTAAAGCTTTCCGGAATACCGGCCTCAAAGGTGTCGTCACCTTTGACGATGGCCTCGTAAACCTTCGTCCGGCCCTGCACATCGTCCGACTTGACGGTCAGCATTTCCTGCAGCGTGTAGGCGGCACCATAAGCCTGCAGCGCCCACACTTCCATCTCACCAAAGCGCTGACCACCAAACTGCGCCTTACCGCCCAGCGGCTGCTGGGTCACCAGGCTGTAGGGGCCGATCGACCGCGCGTGGATCTTATCGTCCACAAGGTGATGCAGCTTGAGCATGTAAATATAGCCCACGGTGACCTTGCGGTCGAATTTCTCGCCCGTCCGGCCATCATAAAGGTCAACCTGACCCGAGCCATCAAGGCCCGCTTCTTTCAGCATGTCGACGATATTGGCTTCCACCGCACCATCGAACACCGGCGTGCCCATGGGGATGCCGTTTGTCAGATTGCCAGCAAGCTCGACCAATTGATCATCGTCAAGGTCAGACACATCCTCGCCGTACTGCGCGTCACCGTACACGGCTTTGAGCTTGCTGCGAATGTCATCCAGCTTGCCGGTGCCGTGCTGATACGCCTCGATCATCTGGTCGATCTGACGGCCAAGACCGCGCGAGGCCCACCCCAGGTGGGTCTCCAAAATCTGACCAACATTCATCCGCGAGGGAACGCCCAAGGGGTTCAACACCACGTCAACCGGGGTGCCGTCATCCAGGTGCGGCATGTCTTCGATCGGCAGGATGCGTGAAATCACACCCTTGTTGCCGTGACGGCCTGCCATTTTGTCGCCCGGCTGCAGCTTGCGCTTCACCGCAACGAACACCTTGACCATTTTCAGCACGCCCGGCTGCAGTTCATCACCGCGTTGCAGCTTTTCGATTTTCTCATCAAAGCGACGCTGAAGCGACGCACGGCTGTCGTCAAACTGACCGCGCAGCGCATCAATGTCGGCCATCGCCTGGTCATCATCAACGGCAATTTCCCACCATTTGATGCGCGGCTGCTCGTCAAGGGCTTCGTCGGTGACAACAGCGCCTTTTTTCAGGTCCTTGTTGCCCGAGGTGACGGTTTTGCCCAGCAGCAACGGCTTGAGGCGACCATAGATGTTGCGCTCAAGAATGCTGCGCTCGTCCTCGCGGTCTTTGGTCAGACGGTCGATCTCATCGCGCTCGATGGTGAGCGCGCGTTCGTCCTTATCGACGCCGTGGCGGTTAAAGACACGCACCTCAACCACGGTCCCGGCCACACCCGGCGGCAGGCGCAACGACGTGTCGCGCACGTCAGAGGCTTTTTCACCGAAGATCGCCCGCAGAAGCTTTTCCTCCGGCGTCATCGGGCTTTCGCCCTTGGGCGTGATCTTACCGACCAGCACGTCGCCCGGATGCACTTCGGCCCCGATATAAACGATGCCAGCCTCATCAAGGTTTTTCAGCCCCTCTTCACCAACATTGGGGATATCGCGGGTGATTTCCTCCGGGCCAAGCTTGGTATCGCGCGCCATGACCTCAAATTCCTCGATATGGATCGAGGTGAACACATCTTCTTTCACGATGCGCTCGGAGATCAGGATCGAATCCTCAAAATTGTAGCCATTCCAGGGCATGAACGCCACCAGCGCGTTCCGGCCAAGCGCCAGTTCGCCCAGATCGGTCGACGGGCCATCGCAGATGATGTCGCCCTTGGCGATGTGATCCCCCACCTTCACCAGTGGGCGCTGATTGATGCAGGTGTTCTGGTTCGAGCGCTGGAATTTTTGCAGCGTGTAGATATCCACACCCGATTTGCCGGGGTCCACATCTTCGGTAGCGCGGATCACGATACGGGTGGCGTCCACCTGCTCGACAATGCCGCCGCGGCGCGCGGCAATCGCGGCGCCGCTGTCGCGGGCCACAATCTTTTCCATGCCGGTGCCGACAAACGGCGCTTCGGCGCGCACCAGTGGCACGGCCTGACGCTGCATGTTCGATCCCATCAAGGCGCGGTTGGCGTCATCGTTTTCCAGGAACGGAATGAGCGACGCCGCAACCGACACAAGCTGTTTGGGCGACACGTCCATCAAGGTGATGTTGTTCGGCGTCGACATGATAAACTCGCCCGCTTCGCGGCACGACACCAGATCGTTTTTGAACGAACCGTCGTCATTGAGCGGTGCGTTGGCCTGGGCGACGGTGTATTTGCTTTCTTCCATCGCCGACAGATACACCACCTCATCGGTGACGATGCCGTCTTTCACGACGCGGTACGGGCTTTCGATAAAGCCGTATTTGTTGACCTGCGCATAGGTCGCGAGCGAGTTAATCAGGCCAATGTTCGGGCCTTCCGGCGTTTCGATGGGGCAGATGCGGCCATAGTGCGTCGGGTGCACGTCGCGCACCTCAAAACCGGCGCGCTCGCGGGTCAGGCCACCGGGCCCAAGCGCCGACAGGCGGCGTTTGTGGGTGATTTCCGACAGCGGGTTGGTTTGGTCCATAAACTGGCTGAGCTGCGACGAGCCAAAGAACTCGCGCACCGCGGCCACAACCGGCTTGGCGTTGATCAGGTCGTGCGGCATGACGGTGTCGATATCAACCGACGACATCCGCTCGCGAATGGCGCGCTCCATACGCAGCAAGCCAATGCGGTATTGGTTTTCCATCAACTCGCCAACCGAGCGCACGCGGCGGTTACCCAGATGGTCGATATCGTCGATCTCGCCCTTGCCGTCCTTGAGGTCGACCAGGGTTTTGACGGTTTTCAGAATGTCTTCCTTGCGCAGCGTGCCAACAGAATCGTCGCACTCGACATTCAGGCGCATGTTCATTTTCACGCGGCCAACGTCCGACAGGTCATAGCGTTCTGGGTCGAAGAACAAACCGTAGAACAGCGCTTCAGCGGTTTCCTTGGTGGGGGGCTCGCCCGGACGCATGACTTTATAGATTTCAGCCAGCGCACCATCGCGGCTTTCGATCTTGTCGGCTTTCAGCGTGTTGCGCATATACGACCCGACATTGACCTCGTCGATGTGCAGCACCAACAGTTCGTCAACGCCCGCGGTTGACAGCGTTTCCACAATCTCAGGCGTAATCTCATCACCGGCTTCAACATAGATTGCGCCGGTGTCTTCGTTGATCATATCCTGCGCGGCATAGCGCCCGACCACCTGGTCTTCCGGTACGATCAGATTTTCCAGGCCGTCCTTGGCAAGCTTGTTGGCCAGGCGCGGGGTGATTTTCTTGCCTTCTTCGACAACAACCTCGCCGGTCGCGGCATCGATCAGGTCAAAGGCGGGCTTTTGACCGCGCCAGGCTTCCGCGTCAAACGGCACGCGCCAACCACCGTCGGCGCGGGTGAAGGTGTGGGTATCGTAAAATTCGCCCAGAATCTCTTCTGCGCTCAGGCCCAGCGCGTACAGCAGCGTGGTGGCCGGCAGCTTGCGGCGACGGTCGATCCGCACATTGACAATGTCTTTGGCGTCGAATTCCAGATCCAGCCACGAGCCGCGGTAAGGAATAACGCGCGCGGCGAACAAAAACTTGCCCGAGGCATGGGTTTTGCCGCGGTCATGGTCGAAAAACACACCGGGCGAACGGTGCATCTGGCTGACAATCACGCGCTCGGTGCCGTTGATCACAAAGGTCCCGTTGTCGGTCATCAGCGGCAGATCGCCCATATAGACGTCTTGCTCTTTGATATCGAGGACCGACTTGGCTTCGGTGTCGGGATCGACCTCAAAGACAATCAGGCGCAAGGTCACACGCAGCGGCGCGGCATAGGTGATGTCGCGTTGCTGGCATTCCTCAACGTCGTATTTGGGCGCTTCCAGTTCGTAGCGCACATATTCGAGGCTTGCGGTGTTGGAGAAATCCTGAATCGGGAAGACCGACTTCAACACCCGCTCCAGGCCCGAATTCAGACGTTCGTCCTCGTCCGCACCGGCTCTGAAAAACTGATCATAAGACTGACGCTGAACCTCAATAAGGTTGGGCATCTGGGTGACAGCATTAATCTGTCCAAAGTCTTTGCGTACACGTTTACGGCCAGTGAATGAAGTCGCCATGCTTCGTCCTCGTCTGCGGTCCGGGCGGGTACTCTGCGCGCGTGGCCCCGCCGTCCCTCATGTTGTGTTCAGGCGCGGCACGTGCCGTCCTGAACCGAAAATATCCTCACCGAGCCAATAAAAAGCCCGGATTTTTGCGCTTTTCCCGCCGCGCCCGGCGTGCGCCCCTTAAGGACGCCGAAAGGCCGGGCATGCCAATGCACGCCCGACCCTTAACAGTCGACGCTGTTGAGCTTATTTCAGCTCAACTTTGGCGCCAGCTTCTTCGAGCTTTTTCTTCAGCTCTTCAGCTTCGTCTTTCGACACGCCTTCTTTAACCGGCTTCGGTGCGCCTTCAACGAGGTCCTTGGCTTCTTTCAGGCCCAGGCCCGTGATGCCGCGAACTTCTTTAATCACGTTGATTTTCTTGGCGCCAGCTTCGGCCAGGATAACGTCAAACTCGTCTTTTTCTTCTGCAGCGGCAGCATCGCCACCAGCAGCAGCAGGACCAGCAACTGCAACAGCAGCAGCAGCCGATACGCCCCATTTTTCTTCAAGCAGTTTCGACAGTTCTGCAGCTTCCAGAACGGTCAATGAAGACAGATCTTCAACAATCTTTTCGAGATCAGCCATGTGTCATACTCCAATTATCGGGCCCGCCATGCGGCATCAATGGGCCAAAATGTTTCAAATCCCCTCTGCCGCAGCAGACGGTTTTATCTTTGCTTAGGCTGCGTCTTTTGCACCGTAAGCACCAAATACCCGAGCAAGCTGCGACGCCGGCGCTTGGCTGACCGAAGCCAGTTTTTGCGCAGGAGCCTGCAGAAGCCCAACGATCTTGCCACGAAGTTCGTCCAGCGACGGCAGATTGGCAAGCGCCTTAACCCCGTCTACATCCAGAACCGTACCGTCCATCGCGCCGCCGAGAATGCGTAGTTTTTCATTCCCTTTGGCAAAATCAACGAGGCCCTTGGCTGCAGAAATGGGTTCATCGGCATAGCCAATTGCTGTCGGACCAGTGAACAGGGTCGACAGACCTTCATATGGGGTGCCTTCGAGCGCGAGACGCGTCAGCCGGTTCTTCGTCACTTTGAAGCTTGCACCTTTTTCGCGCAAATGCGACCTGAGCGACGTCATCTCGGCAACGGACAACCCGTCATAGTGAACCACCACAACGGATGCCGCATTGGAGAGCGTGTCGTGCAGGGATGCAACCAGCTCTTGCTTTTCGGCTCTTTCCACTCTTTCTCACTCCATTCGGGGTGCCAGCATCGCCGGACCCCCGGTTTGAGACCGACCGGTCTTTGCCCCCGGGGGGCGCATACCGGCCTGTTATTCTGTCCGCATGGCGCGAAGCCCTTGGGCACAAGCCCGCATGCTTCTTTGGTGGGGCATGGCCCCTCAAATATCCCGCGGCGACAGGGCGAACCCTATCTTGCCATGTGTCTCATACAGGCGAAGGACCGCGACTTCCCTCTGGTGTATTAAGGCCGTCTGCACTCGGGCATCGGGCCGCCTGTAATCTTGGACAGTACGCATCACGGTCAGGCACAACATCCGCCCAACCGGTTGGTGCCGCAAACAACCGTCCGCGGCACCGAACGCTTTAGTTCGCGCCGTCGAGCGACGCAGGATCGATTTTCAAACCCGGCCCCATGGTCGACGACAGGGCAACACGCTTCACATAGGTGCCCTTGGCACCGGTTGGCTTGGCCTTGATAATCGCATTGATAAACGCCTTGGCGTTTTCAATGATTTTGGCTTCACCAAAGCTGACCTTGCCAACGCCGCCGTGTACGATCCCGGCTTTTTCAACGCGAAATTCAACCTGACCAGCCTTGGCCGCTTCAACCGCGCCCTTCACATCCATGGTCACGGTGCCAAGCTTGGGGTTTGGCATCAGACCCTTAGGGCCCAGAACCTTACCCAAACGACCAACAACCGCCATCATGTCAGGCGTGGCAATGCAGCGTTCGAAATTGATCTCACCCTTTTGAATGGTCTCCATCAGGTCTTCTGCACCCACCAGATCCGCACCGGCTTCCTTGGCCTCTTCGGCTTTGGCATCGCGTGCGAACACGGCCACGCGGACCGACTTGCCCGTTCCGTGCGGCAGGGCCACAACGCCGCGCACCATCTGGTCAGCGTGGCGTGGGTCGACACCAAGGTTCATCGCCACCTCGATGGTTTCGTCAAATTTGGTTTTGGACCGGTCTTTCAGTGCGCCAACAGCTTCTTCAACTGTGTAGAGCTTTTCGCGGTCGAGGCCATCGGTGGCCTGTTGCATTCTTTTCGTTACTTTTGCCACGACCTTATCCCTTCACCTCAAGACCCATAGAGCGCGCCGAGCCTTCGATAATCCGCATGGCGGCATCGATGTCGGCAGCGTTGAGGTCTTTCATCTTTGTCTCAGCGATTTCGCGTACCTGGTCGCGCGTCACACTGCCGGCAACGGCACGGCCCGGCTCCTTCGAGCCCGACTTCAGCTTGGCAGCCTGCTTGAGGAGGTAAGATGCCGGCGGCGTCTTAACCTCAAAGGTGAACGACTTGTCCGCAAACACCGTGATAATGGTCGGCAGCGGCATGCCGGGCTGTTCTTTCTGCGTGGCGGCATTGAACGCCTTGCAAAATTCCATGATGTTGACACCACGCTGCCCGAGCGCGGGGCCGATGGGCGGCGACGGATTGGCTTGACCCGCCGGCACCTGAAGCTTCAGATAGCCATCAATCTTCTTTGCCATTTCAGTCCCTTTCTAGAGTTCGACACCGGCGCTTTGCCGCTGCCCTGGGGTGCGTGGTCCGGTAAATGGCAGACCTCCCACACATGTCGAAAGCTGGATAACCAGCCTTCTAATCCGTTATTTTTTCGACCTGGGCGTAATCCAATTCGACCGGGGTCGCGCGACCGAAAATCGATACCGACACCTTGAGCCGTGCGCGGTCTTCGTCGACCTCTTCCACTTCGCCGTTGAACGAACTGAACGGACCGTCGATCACCTTGACGTTCTCGCCAACTTCATAGACCACATTCGGCCGCGGACGTTCGACGCCCTCTTCGACCTGGTTCAATATGCGCGCCGCTTCTGCATCGGTGATCGGTGCAGGCTTGCCGTTCGCACCCAAAAACCCTGTCACCTTGGTGTTGCTGTTGACCAGATGATAGGTGTCATCGGTCAGGATCATGCGGATCAGCACATAGCCCGGGAAGAATTTCTTCTCCGCCTTGATCTTTTTACCCTTGCGGACCTCGATCACTTCCTCGGTTGGAACGATTACCTCGTCAACCAACGCGCTCAGACCCTGAATCTCAGCCTGTTCTGCAATCGCAGCTGCGACCTTTTTCTCAAAGCCCGAATAGGCGTGAATAATATACCAGTGCTTCTTCGCCATCTCTCTCGCTCGCTTGCCTGCGTCTTAGCCCAGGCCCAGAAGCCACTGCACGATGGCATTCAAGACAAAATCAACGCCCAGAAAAAATACCGCCATAATCACCACCATGATGAACACCATCACTGATGTGATCGACGTTTCGCGCGGAGTCGGCCATGTGACTTTCGAGCCTTCCTGGCGAACCTGGCGAACAAATTCCGTTGGCGATGTTTTCGCCATAGCGTCAATCCAATACTTACTTCAAAATTCGGCCGCGCACATACGCCGCCAAATTTCTATCTGCCACCGGCAAAGCAAATCCACCAAGCCTTTGAAAAACTTGGCAATATTTTCGCTCTACCCTCAAATATCTGCGATCGGATGTGCTGGCAGGGGTGGAGGGACTCGAACCCCCGGCACCCGGTTTTGGAGACCGGTGCTCTACCAACTGAGCTACACCCCTCCAAAGGGGCCAACATTCCGCGCGCGTAATCAGGAGAAGGCGTTTACAAAGTCAGAGCCGGGCATGCAAGTACTTTCTTGCGAATTTCCCGCAGCCAGGCTCTGCGCCGCCTCCCAGAGGAGCCAAAGCGCACCGGGCCCCCATCAGGAGGCCCGGCAAGGCTTGATCACTATTCGATGATTTTTGCGACGACGCCGGCACCAACGGTGCGGCCACCTTCGCGGATCGCAAAGCGCAGGCCTTCGTCCATGGCGATCGGAGCAATCAGCTCAACCGTCAGGTTCACATTGTCGCCCGGCATCACCATCTCGGTGCCCGAAGGCAGCTCAATCGTCCCGGTCACATCCGTCGTCCGGAAGTAAAACTGCGGACGGTAATTCGCAAAGAACGGCGTGTGACGGCCACCCTCTTCCTTGGTCAGGATATAGGTCTCTGCCGTGAACTTGGTGTGCGGCGTGATCGAGCCCACATGCGCCAGCACCTGGCCGCGCTCAACGTCTTCGCGCCCAACACCGCGCAGCAGTGCGCCAATATTGTCGCCTGCCTCGCCCTGGTCCAGAAGCTTGCGGAACATCTCAACGCCCGTCACCGTCGTCTTCGCCGTGTCGCGAATACCAACAATCTCAACTTCTTCACCGACCTTGACAACGCCGCGCTCAACACGACCGGTGACAACCGTCCCC
>JASBSO010000156.1 GCA_030148905.1 Kordiimonadaceae bacterium
CAGGCCAGGCTCGGCATAGGCTGCGATATGTTCGATCATGGCATCGGTCGAGCCATCAAACAGCGCATCCTGGTTCCAGACATAGAGGCTGCTCACCCGAACGCCCTTACCGGAAACCCGCACATTGCTGCGGTCATTGACAAAATCGGTGGCCAGTGTTTTCAGGCGCGCGCGCACATTTTTGCCGGTAAAGCCAACGGTGCCCAGCATGTTGGTGCCCTTAACGCCGTAGCACAGACCATAAATCGCCAGCGGTTCGTTGAACCCGTCCACCAGAATACGCTCGACGTCTTCGAGCGACAGTTCGTAGCCTTCAACCACGAAAGAGGTCTCCGACCACCACTCGCCCGGGTCACCAGGCGTGCCGCGAAGGCGCTTGATCCGGCCTTTTTTGCGGAAATCTTCAGCAATTTTTTCAATGACGCCGACATTGTGCAGGTTCAGCCAGAATGCCAGCTGCTCGTCGCGGTTCAACAGCGAAACCTTAACACCTTGCAGATAGTCTTTGTAAGCGCGGACATACCCAAGCGCCTGACCCTCAAGTGCCTGATAGGCCGCTGCTGACTTGCCGCGTTCCTCAACCGTGATGAATTTCAGGATATTGGTCATCGGTGAATGGTCGAGGGCAAAAGTTTGATTGGGGTCATGGACTTCCCAATGTGCCGCATCGAACATGCCTGCGCCGCTGTCCTGCGCGATGGTCGCGGGTGCTACCAGCGCCGAACCGGCTAGAAGAATGGCTGCTACAGCCCCTTTAGCATTCAAATTCATCATTGCTCGCCTCCAAACAGTTGGCTTTAACTCACCAGTGACGCTCCCACGCCAATCTCCAGAGAACCTTATCGGGCGAATGGAAAATGTGGATTAAACTCGCATAAACTAAAGGTGAGGCTACTGTTATTGAGTGCTAAGTCTCTAATACCGCATCACTTTTCTTCCGACAGCCGCCACAGGTGACGGATAGACTTTTGCGGGAAATACAGCCGTTTGGCGGGATTGTGTTGCGCAACGACCAGCATGTCCTGGTCGAAATGAAGAAAAGATTTGATCAAGCCGCGGTGGTCGACCGTTTCGATCAGCACATCGCACGGCGCTGCTACCGGCAGGGCGGGATTGACAAAGACCAGATCGCCCTGAGGATAGTGCGGCTCCATGCTGTTGCCGATCACAAAGACCGCAAAACAGTGATCGATCCCCACGAGAGACGGCGGCCGGTATACCCAGTCCACTGGCCCGTCGTGCATGATCAGTTCTCCGTCGCCGCCCTCTGCCCGCCCAAGAACAGGAACGTCTTTTATCGGGCGTCGCAGACCGCGGTGTCGGTGGTATGAACGGGTAGGGCAGCATCTATGGTGCCTTGGGTCCGCCAGCACCGCATGTCTGTCCCTGATTTCGCCGTGTAGACGCATGCGGGCAAAGGCCTTTCGTTCGATGAGGGGTTGCTGCGTCGCGTTGGGGGAAGCCGGGGCGCAGCGGCTGCCCCATCCTTCCGGTGTATATGTCTCCTGATGGTCCACCAATCGTCCTGTCATATTTACATGTTCACTATATGTTCTTTTTATGCGTGTACTCTACACCTTGCAAGTCTGATGTTTTGTATTGGCTGGCACGCCTTTTGCTAATCCAGGGGGTGAAGACCGACCATTGTGCCGGGTACCTGGCCAGAGAGTTGCCGCAATCGATGATGAAAATTGCAATGATATCAAAAGCGTACCGCCAAGTTTTGGTGGCTTCGGTGATATGCGGCACTGCAAATGGACCATGCCCGCGATCAGTAGAAATGGCCGGGTTATCATCTGGGGGAGGCAAAAATGTCGCTGAATAGCATTTTGTCGACATCGCTGACGGGGCTGTTCACCAGTCAGGCGGCGATCAATACGACCTCCAACAATATTGCCAACGTCAACACCGAAAATTTTGCCCGCTCGCGGGTGGTACAAGAGGTTGCCGTTCTTCAAGGCCAGACCGTTGGGGTGCAGATTGCCGAGGTCCAGCGCGTTGTTGACACATTTCTTGAGTCGTCATTCCGCACGTCATTATCGAACACGGCCGAATTTTCGGTTCAACGGTCCTTCCATGACCGTCTGCAAGGGCTGCTTGGGTCGCCAGATTCGGAAAGCAGCCTTGCGCAAAACCTTAACGGTGTCTTCAGTGCGCTGGCGGATGTATCGCTTGCGCCCGCAGAGATACTGCGCCGCACCGATGCCTTGTCGGAATTGCAGACCTTTTTGGGGCAAATTGATACCATTCAGGCCTCCATCCAAGGCTTGCGCGGCGACGCCAGTTTCCAGCTGGTTGAAACCATCGACGTGGTCAACGAGCAACTGAAGCGTATCGGCGAAATCAACCCGCTTCTCGTTGTGGGCAAAGCCACCGGCTCGGATGTCAGCGGGCTTGAAAACCAACTCACCGACGCCTTGAACACTTTGTCGGAAAAACTGGATATTCAGGTTATTACCGGCGAGGGCGGTAGCGTCAGTGTGTTTACCACCTCTGGTGCGTCGCTCGTTGACAATGGCTTTGTCCAGCTCGATTACGACACGCCCGGCATTGTCACCGGCAGTACAATTTTTCCGCCGATTACGGCGACGCGCGTTGACCCCGACACATTGGAGCCAACAGGGGTCACAAGTGATTTGTCAGGGGCTATTCGCTCGGGTGAAATTTTTGGCCTGCTGGAGCTGCGCGACAACGACCTTGAAGATTTGTCGGTGTCTTTGGGGGAATTGTCCGCCCGCGTGCAGGACGAATTTAACCGTGTGCACAACGCCTTTACGGCGGTGCCCCCGCCCAACAGCTTGACCGGGGCCACAACACTGGTCGACGGTGCCCACACGCCGAACTTTACCGGCGAAGTGACCTTTGCCGTGGTGAATCAAAACACGACCGTTTTGGGCGATAGTGTTACCGTAAATTTCGACACCCAAAGCATCGACGGAGTGGCCAATGCGGCTGCGTTTGCAAACTTCAATAGCCTCTTTGCGGCGGTCAACGCGGCATTGACAGGCGGCACCCTGTCGATCGCCAATGGGGTTGTCAGCTTTGATGCCACAGCCGCGACCGACGGTGTGGTTATTCAGGATACACTCAGTAATCCATCCAGCCGTGCCGGCCGGGGTTTTAGCCATTTCTTTGGGTTGAATGACCTTGTGACCGCAGACGAAAAGGGCATTTTCGAAACCGGTATTGTGGCAACCGACGACCACAATTTGAATGCTGGCGGGACGATCGATTTCTTGATCACCGACGGCACCGGGCGGGAACTTGCCAATCAAACCGTTTCCTTCACCGGCACCACATTCAATGATCTGATCGCCGATCTGAACAACCCGGTAACGGGGCTGGGCAATTTCTTCAGCTTTACCTTCGATGCCGCCACCGGGTCGATCAATTTCGCGCCGCTGAACGAGGGGGTTGAATTCAAGGTTCAAAGCGACACCACCCAAATCGGGACAACGGGCCTAAGCGTCAGCCGTGCTTTTGGCTTTGGGGACCAATTCCGTGTCAACGCCGCGCGCAGTGTCGAAGTGGTGTCGTCAGTCCTCAACAATCCAACGCAACTGGCGCTGGCCGAGTTTAACACCAGCATTTTGCCGGGCACCACGGCCACCCTGACCGCAGGCGATCAGCGCGGGGCGCTGGCGTTTCAGGCGCTGGAGACCGAGCTGGTGGGCTTTGCCGAATCGGGCGAGCTGGACGCAGGCAATGTCACCCTGAGCCAGTTCACCGCACGCTTTTTGGCCAATAGCGGCCAAATCGCCGAACGCGTCAGCGACCTGGAAGCCGATAACCGCGCGCTTCAGGATGAAATTTTTCAGCGCCAGGCCAGCGTGTCCGGGGTCAATCTGGACGAAGAGCTTGCCAATCTGGTGATTTTCCAAAACGCCTACAGCGCCGCAGCGCGGGTTTTGTCCAGTGTGCAAGACCTGTTTGATGATCTGCTGGCGGTTGTGTGAAGGAGACTGAGTGATGGTATCGCGTGTCGCAAGTTTTGGTCAGCAGGCGCTTTTGCTCTCGGCCACGCTTGAAAACCAGGTGCGCGTGGCAACCGCACAGGAGCAGATTGCCACAGGCCGTCAAACCGATGAATTTCGCGGCCTTGCAGGACAAACCACGACACTGCTTGGCGCGCAGTCGACCCTGACACGGGTGGAAACCTTCCAGCGCACCATCGACACGATCAACGGGACGATCACCGCCAATGATGTGCAGGTCGGTGGGATCATCAGCGCCTTTGAAGACATTCAGGACACCCTGCGGCTGGCCATCGCCAATGATCAGGGCGCGGGGATCGAGCAGCTGTTGGAGACCAACTATCAGTTTATCGTCAATGCGCTGAACACCAATTTCAACGGCGGCTTTTTGTTTGCAGGGGCCAATACTGGCACACAGCCGCTGAGTTCGGTCACCATCGGGGGCACAAGTTTCGATATCACCACGCTGGACGGTCTGCAAAATGCGATCACCGCCGGGGCGGCCGAGGTGCCACCGCTGACGGCTGCTGATGTGATTGCGCAGGCCTTTCAAAACTCCGACATTCCGTTCCAGGCACGCGTTGCCGACGGTGTCGATATTGAATTTGGCTTGCTGGCAAACGAGATTGGCGAGGCGGGCCTCAATGCCATTCAAAGCGTTATCGGCTATATCCAGGATCCGGCGACCTTGCCGGTTGACCAGTTGGAAGGGCCGTTGAGCGATACCGCTCAGGCATTTTTGACCGGCATATTGGCAGACTTTGACGCAGCCATCGATGCCGCGCGGACCCAGCAAACGGCCAATGGTCTCACCGCGCAGCGGCTTGAGGTTATCGATTCCCAGCACGCCGACAGCGCGGTGTTTCTGGAAACCTTTATCGCCGATATTCAGGATGTCGATATCGCCGAGGCGATTACCCGTCTCAACAACGATCAGGTTGCCCTTCAGGCCAGTTTTCAGGCGATCCGCAGCCTCAGCGATCTGTCCTTGCTGGACTTCCTCTAGGGACAGGACCATATGAATGGGTCTTGGCCCTAAGCTTCTGTCTTTTCGTCGGCTTTAAGCTGGTTTAGTGTGCGCCGCAAGGAGGCCTGCACACAGAATGAGCATTCAAGAAACCGAATTTCGCAATGGCATGCGCCAGCTTGGCGGTGCTGTGACCATTGTTAGCACGTGCAATGGTTCTGTACGCGCCGGGCTCACGGCAACCGCCGTGACGTCGCTATCGGCGAGCCCGCCGCGTCTCTTGGCCTGCATCAACCGTCAAGGGGCGACCTATGAGACCCTGTCGCGCGGACGTACCATGTGTGTCAATGTGCTCAGCAGCGCCCACAAAGACCTGGCCATGCGTTTTGCCGGGATGGACGAAACGCCGGAGACCGAGCGCTTTGAAGACCGGTTGTGGCATCGCTTGTCCACCGGTGCCCCAGCCCTGAAGGATGCGCTGGTCAGCTTTGATTGCACGGTGGACAGCGTGTTGGATGTGGGCAGCCACGGCATTGTTATCGGTGAAATTACCGCTGTATCCTTCGGCGACGAAGACGGGGCACCGCTTTGTTACCGCGACGGCCAGTGGGCCACGCTTGTACCCTTGACGGACGAGGTTATTCGCCGCGCCGATATGGCATAGGGCTTGACTTTAGCCGAATCGAATCGCATAAGACTCGTATAAGCCAGCCTATAGACTGGTGTATTTGCCTGACCACCGGGACCAGAAAAGCGGCCATTTCGCACCTGCGGAACGCCGCTTTTTTCATGGGGCTCAGGCGACAAATTGTTCGCTGAAAATCCGGTCTGCCAGATTGTGGTCATGGTCAAACAGCAAGGTCAGGGTGATGTCGGTGGCCTGTTCCACCAGCACCTTGCGCACGTCGCGCACCTCGTGCATGTCGGCGACTGCCGACACCGGTCGTTTGACGGGTTCTTTGACCCGGAAGCAAATCGCCGAATCCTTGGGGATCAGCGCCCCGCGCCAACGCCGCGGCCGAAACGCCGACAAGGGGGTCAGCGCCAGCAGATTTCCGCTCATCGGGATAATCGGCCCGCCCGCCGACAGGTTATAGGCGGTCGACCCCGCTGGCGTGGCCACCAACACCCCGTCGCCGATGAGTTCCTCCATGCGGATTTCGCCGTCGATGCTGATCGAAATTTTGGCGGTTTGCCGGGTTTCGCGCAGCAGGGACACATCATTGATCGCATGGAAGATATGCTGTTTGTCGTCGAAGGTTGTTGCCGTCATGCGCAGCGGGTTCAAGGTGAAACGCGCGGCTTTGGCGATACGCTCCTGCAGGTGATCCACCTCAAACTGGTTCAAAAGAAACCCGACAGTGCCAAGGTTCATCCCGAAAATCGGCACCGGGCGGGCCATGGCGGCATGCAGGGTTTGCAGCATCGTGCCGTCGCCCCCGAGCGCCACCAGAATATTGGCGTCGTCACGGTCGACAAAGCTATAGCGGGAATGCAGCTTTTCGGCTGCGTCCTGCGCTTCGTCGGTGTCGGCGGCAATCAGCGCCATGGCGGGAACAGCCGTCATGTCAGCCTCCTGTGTGGCTCATATGACGGCCAACGCCGCCGGTCAGCTGGCCCCCTTCGGCAGCGAAATCATGACGCTCGGGCTTGGCCAGCATCGCCCGGTCAAGGAGCGTATCCAGGCTATGCGGCGTTTCTCCGCGCAGGGCAGCGCGCAGATCGATATGGTCATCCTGCCCCAGGCACATATAGATCCGGCCCGTACAGGTGACCCGCACCCGGTTGCACCCGGCGCAGAAATTTTGCGTCAGCGGTGTAATCAGCCCCAGACGTGTGCCACTTGTCCCAACGTCGTAATACCGCGCTGGTCCGCCTGTTTGATGCTGTGACGGGGTCAGTTGAAACTTCGCTTTCAGGTCATCCAGCACAGCCGTCAGCGGCAAAAACTGGGCGTCGCGGGCTGCGATATCATCCCCCATGGGCATGGTTTCGATCAGGGTCAGGTCCATCCCGCGTCCGCTGCACCAGGCCAGCATGTCTGCGATCTCATCGTCATTGACGCCGCGCACCGCCACCATATTGACCTTAACCCGCAGCCCAGCGTCTTGCGCGGCGTCGATGCCGGCCTCGACCTGGCGAACGTCACCCAGCCGGGTAATGGCGCGAAACCGGTCCGGGTCGCGGCTATCGAGCGAAACATTCACCCGCCGCATGCCTGCGCGCGCCAGATCACCGGCAAAGCGCGGGAGCTGCGTGCCGTTGGTTGTCAGTGTCAGTTCGTCCAACATGCCGCGCCCCAACTGCGCGCCCAGGGCGTTGATCAGCCATAGAATATCGCGCCGCACCAGAGGTTCACCGCCGGTTAGGCGGATCTTGCGCACGCCTCTGTGGATGAAAGCAGTACACACAGCCAACAGCTCTTCCAGCGACAGCACTTCGCGCTTGGGCAGAAAGGTCATGTCTTCTGCCATGCAATAGGTGCAGCGCAGGTCGCAGCGGTCGGTCACCGACAGGCGCAAATAGGTAATGGTGCGCCCAAATGGGTCTTTCAGAATTGGTTTGGCTGTATTTTGGTCGAACATAGCGCGCATTGTGGCGGCGCGCGCCAAGAAAGCAAGCGCGTTACACGCTTTCGTCTAAGAGAGCGCCCATAATGCCTTTTTGGTATTCAGCAATGACACTGAATGCGATGGTGCTAGCGCCGGTGGGCAGCGCGCTGGCGCTGCTGAGGCCAAGCGATGCAAGGTCGCTGATCAGCTTGTCGGCCAATAAGGAACTGCCCGCCGTCACCGGCGGCGGCCCAGCAGGAATTGGCGCTGACAGCACCCCTGCAAAGGACGACTCGCCCGCGGGCGCGACCGAGGACGCACTGGCCTCAACCGGTGCAGGCTCGCTCGCTGCAGCGTCTAGAATATTCTGAACAGCGACACCCGCGCGTTCAGTCGCGTCGAGAACGCTCGACGCGGTCACAGAAAATGTTGTGTCAACCACTATTCACCCGTTAATATTGGTTATCACGTTGTATTGTGTCGATACTCAGAACTGAGAGAGTACGCTTCACTCCTTCGTCCAGCACGATTTCACCCAATCGTGCGACGCTTAATGCGCCTGGCCAGACCAAAAGGTCAAAGCCAGGCGACTTACTCAGAACAATTCGTACGAATTCGTACGAACACTGCCTTTATAGATTTGGGCAGCGCGAATGAAAAATAACATCCAATAACAGGAGTGTTAGCCGGTGGAGATTGATGTCGTCATCGATGTAGTGTGCCCGTGGTGCTATGTTGGCAAACGCCAGCTGGACAAGGCCCTGAGCCAAAAGCCTGACCGGCCGCAGATACGCTACCGGCCCTATCAGTTAGCGCCCGATATGCCGCAAGAGGGGATGGACCGGCGCGCCTATTACCGGCGAAAATTTGGTGACAATCCCCAGGCCAAAGCCGCCCGCCAGAACCTGCTTGACCTTGGTGACAGTCTTGGCATCGCCTTCGACTTTGAAAGCGACGTGCAGGTTGCCAATACGCTGGATGCGCACCGTTTGATGCGTTGGGCCATGAGCGCCGGGTGTCAGGAGGCCGTGGCCGAGGGCCTGATGCGCCGTTATTTCGAAGAAGCGCGTTTTCTCGGCGATCACGCCTTGCTGGTTGAAACCGCCGAAGAAGCTGGTATGGACGCCGACCTTGTCCGCAAGCTGTTGGCCGACGACACCGACAAGGCGCTGGTGACCCAGGACGTGCAGACCGCCTACCGCATCGGGGTCACCGGAGTGCCAACCTTCATCGTCGACAACAAGGCGGCGATTTCGGGGGCGCAGGACGCCGAAACCCTGCTGAAATTTTTTGGTCAGGTCGAAGCGGGGACAACCGCCGCCTCTTAAAGCGCGGGTCAGACCCGCCTTGTCCGGCCTTTATCCCGCCCGGCCTCTATCCCGCTTGGGCGATGTCGCCCAGCTTGCGGGCGATTTGCGCAACAAATTTCAACCGTTCGCCAATTTTGTCGGCGCGGGCCGAGATGAACAGGCTGTGGTCGGGGCGGATTTTGGCGGTGCGTTTCAAGGACGAGATAAAGTCCACAAGCCCCGCCGGGTTGGCAAAGCGCAGATCGCGGAAATTGAGCGTCAACCCTTTTGGCCCCGCATCCATTTTGTCGATCCCGGCGCGTTTGGCGTGCGCCTTGATGATCGTCACAGCCGCTAACTGCTTGACCGCGCCCGGCAGCGGGCCAAAGCGGTCGATCAGTTCGGCGCAGAAATCATCCACCGCCTCGCGGGTATCGAGGTCGGCAAGGCGGCGATACAGCGCCAGGCGCTGGGTGAGATCGGGGACGTACCCCTCTGGGATCATCACCGTTGCGCCCAGATTGATCTGCGGTGACCAGTCGAGGTCGCGCTCGGCCTCATCGCTGCCTGCGCGCGCGGCGGCGACCGCTTCCTCAAGCATGGACTGATACAGCTCAACGCCGACTTCCTTGATATGGCCCGACTGCTCGTCGCCCAACAGGTTCCCCGCACCGCGAATATCCATGTCATGGCTGGCGATTGAGAAGCCTGCACCCAGTGTGTCGAGGGTTTGCAACACCTCAAGCCGGCGCGTGGCGCTGGTGCTGATGATCCGCTCTGGCGGGGTGGTCAGATACGCATAGGCCCGAATCTTCGACCGGCCGACCCGGCCGCGCAGCTGGTAAAGCTGTGCCAGGCCAAACTGGTCGGCGCGGTACACCACAAGCGTGTTGGCGCGCGGGATGTCGATGCCGCTTTCGACAATAGTGGTCGACAGCAGCACGTCATAGCGACCTTCGTAAAAGGCGGACATCACCTCTTCGAGGGTCGAGGGCGGCATCTGACCGTGGCCAACGACGAATTTGACCTCGCCGACTTCCTCCTTCAGGAAGCGCGCGACGTCATCCAGATCGGCGATGCGGGGCACCACGACAAAGCTTTGCCCGCCGCGGTAATGTTCGCGCAGCAAGGCCTCGCGCAGTACCACCGGGTCAAAGGGCAGCACATAGGTGCGCACCGCCAGCCGGTCAACGGGCGGCGAGGCGATGATCGACAGGTCGCGAATACCGCTCAGCGCCATTTGCAGGGTGCGCGGGATCGGCGTTGCGGTCAGGGTCAGAATATGCACATCGGCGCGCATGGATTTCAGCCGTTCCTTATGCGCGACGCCAAAATGCTGTTCCTCGTCGACGATCAACAGCCCGAGCCGCTTGAACGACACATCCTTGGACAACAGCGCATGCGTGCCGATGGCGATGTCCAGCTTACCTTCAGCCATTTCGGCCTTGTTGGCCTTCGACAGCGCCCCTTTCACCAACCGCGACAACTGGCCGATGCGTACCGGCAGGCCGGCAAAGCGTTCGACAAAGGTTTGATAATGCTGGCGTGCAAGCAGGGTGGTGGGGGCCACCACGGCCACCTGGTACCCCGCCATAACCGCCAGAAATGCGGCTCTCAGCGCCACCTCGGTTTTGCCGAAGCCAACGTCGCCGCACACCAGCCGGTCCATCGGTCGGCCCTTGCTGAGGTCAGCAACCACATCTTCGATCGCCCGCAATTGGTCGTCGGTTTCCACATAAGGGAAGCGCGCGCAAAATTCGTCATACAGGCCCTCGGGCGGGGCGATCAGCGCACCCGATTTCATTTCGCGCTGGGCGGCAAGGGCAATCAGTCCCTCGGCCATTTCGCGGATGCGTTCCTTCATCCGTGCCTTGCGCGCCTGCCAGGCGACACCGCCCAGCTTGTCCAGTTGCACGGTGTCGCTGTCGCTGCCGTGCCGGGACAGAATTTCGATGTTTTCCACCGGTACATACAGCTTGTCGCCGCCGTGATAACTCAGCAGCACGCAGTCATGCGCCGCACCTGCAGCGGTGACCGTCTCCAGCCCTTCAAACCGGCCAATGCCGTGGCTGGCATGCACAACAATGTCGCCAGGGGCCAGTGTGCTGGCATCGCGCAAAAAATCCTCAGCCCGGCGCGATTTGCGGCTTTTGCGCGACAGGCGGTCACCCAACACGTCCTGCTCGCTGATCACCGCCATATCGGGCGTGACATAACCGGTCTCCAGCGGGAACACGGCAATAGCGACAAGGCGGGTATTGGCGCGCCTGATCTCGTCCCATCTGTCTGCAACCGCAACCGGAGCCACACCGTGATCCTCCAGCACTGTTTTCAGCCGGTCTGCGGCTCCGGCGCTGGCGGCAGCCAGCACCACGCGCTTGCCGCCTGCGCGCAGGTTGTCGATATGGCCGGCGACCGCGTCATAGACATTAACCTGCGTATTGCCACGCTCGGGCCCGAAATCCCGCCCCTTTTGTGCGGGCCAGTTCACCACATCCTTGCCTTCGGGGACCGTAAAGGGCGAGAGGTTATGAGCATTCTGAGCCTTGAGGCGCTGTTGCCATTCGTCGTCGCTCAAAAACAGCGACGTGAGCGGAACCGGTTTGTAGATGGGGGCGGCAAGGAGACCGGCCTCTTTGTTGGCTGTTTTGTTGCGCTGGTCGTATTGCACTTTGCGGGCGTCAAAATAATCGGCCACGGCGGCCTGGCGCTCCTGCGCGACCTCGCTCAGTTGGTGGTCCAGCACCACATGCGCGCCGGGCAGGTGGTCAAACAGCGTCTCAAGCCCGTCATGAAAAAACGGCAGCCAATGCTCCATCCCTTGATAGGGGCGACCTTCGACGACGCTGTCATATAAGGGGTCACCGTCTTTGTTGGGGCCGAAAGCGTTGACATAATTGCGGCGGAAGCGCTGGCGCGCCTCCTCGTCAAAGGGCGCTTCGCTCGCCATCAACAGCGTCAGTGTGTTTGCCGTGCGCTCGGTGCGTTGGCTGATCGGGTCAAAAACCCGGATGCTGTCGATATCATCGCCGAAGAAATCAAGCCGCAGCGGTGCCTCGGCCCCGGCGGGGAAAATATCCAACAGCCCGCCGCGCACAGCAAATTCGCCCGCCTCGGTCACCTGGCTGTTGCGGGTGTAACCATTGACGGTCAAAAACCGGATCAGCGCATCCATGCCCATGGTGTCACCAACCGACAAATGCAGGTTGCCGGCGGTGACCGCCTTACGCGTGGGCAGGCGTTGCAGGCTGGCATTGACGGTGGTGACCACCAGGCGCGGTTTGCGTGCCGGGCGGCTGAGCGCGGCAAGTGCGGCAATCCGGCGCGAAACAATGTCGCGGTGCGGGCCCACCCGGTCATAAGGCAAACAGTCCCACGCGGGCAGGGTGATCACGTCTAGGTCTGGGTCGTAAAATTCGGCGGCGCTGGCGACGATATTGGCGCGGCTGTCGTCGCGGGCAATGAACAGCAAAGTCCCCTTGTTGTCGGCAAAGGCCCGCGCGGCAAGGCGCGCCAGCATTTCGGCGTCATAGCCCGAAGGCACGCTTGCCAGCGTCAGGCCGTGCTTGGCGGCCAGGGTCGTTTCATACAGGTCGGGTGTCATAAGATGCGGTTATCTTGCGCGCAGGGCCCGCCCATCCTGGTCCCGTACGGCTTTGAAATGTGGCGTATCATAGACCGGCGGCACGGGCTCGTTCCCGGTGATCCAGCGCAGCACCTGCTGGTCATTTTCTTCAAAGAGTTTTTCAAACCAGGCACAGTCGGGATGGTCGAAGCTTGCGAGGTGCGTGTCGATATAGGTGCCGAACAGCAGGTCCAGTTCCTTGATGCCACGGTGCCAGGCGCGAAATTTCAGCCGCCGTCGGCGCGTCTCAAGGTCGAGTTTTCCGTGCACTTGGTAATTTGGCATGGGACACCCTTGTCGCAGTATTGGCGGGCCGCGAACCATAAGATAAGTTACGCAAAGTGCAAGCCGGAATGCGGCGCTGCGTCAGAAAAACCACGAAGGGCGGGGGTATGGCCGGGCGACCGGAGAACTTATTTGGCTATTTTCGGGATGTCGACAGCCTTCGCGGCATTGGCCCGCGCTTAGCGGCGGCGCTTGAGCGGCTGTGCGGGCGGCGTGTGCGCGACCTGTTGTTTCATGCGCCCAGCCAAGTCATCGACCGCAGCGCCGTGCCCAAAATTGCCGATGTGCTTACGGGCATGCGCGCAACCATCGCGGTGGAAGTGCGCGAGCATGTCCCCGCCGCCAACCGGCGCAGCCCTTATAAGGTGATTGTCGGCGACGACAGCGGCACGATGACGCTGGTGTTTTTTCACGGTCGCGGCGACTGGCTGAAAAAACAACTGCCCGTGGGCGAACAGCGTTATGTCTGCGGCGAAGTGGAGGATTTCCAGGGCCAGTGGCAAATGGCGCACCCCGATTATATTTTGCGGCCAGACGCGCTGGAAGACCTCCCCAGGATTGAACCGGTGTACCCGCTCACCGAAGGGGTGTCGAACAAGGTGATCCGCAAGGCGGTGATGCAGGCGCTGAGCACGGTGCCCGCCCTTGACGACTGGCAGGACACGGGCGCGCGCGACGCCGCCGGTTGGCCAAGCTTTAATGCTGCCCTTGCCGCGCTGCATGCACCGGAAAGTGGCATGGATTTAAGCCCGCTTTCCCCGGTGCGGGCGCGGCTTGCCTATGATGAAATTCTGGCCGACCAACTGGCGATTGCGTTGGTCAGAAACCGCGAACGGGCCCGCAAGGGCCGCGCGGTCACAAGCGACGGCAGCCTGACGGCCCGCGCGCAGGCGGCCTTGCCTTATCAGTTGACCGGCGACCAGCAAGCCGCCCTTGATGCGGTGGTGGCCGATATGCGGTCCGACAAGGCCATGCTGCGCCTGTTGCAGGGGGATGTGGGCTCGGGCAAGACCGTGGTGGCGTTTTTGGCGGCGCTGCACAGCATCGAGGCCGGGCATCAGGCGGCCCTGCTGGCCCCGACCGAAATATTGGCCCAGCAGCATTTCATGACACTGCGTGCGCTGGGTGAAAGCGTCGGCATCAGTGTTGCGTTGCTGACGGGGCGGATCAAGGGCAAGGCCCGAGCGGAGCTGTTGGCGGCGCTCGCAGCCGGTGATATTGATCTTTTGATCGGCACTCACGCCATTATTCAGGACGCGGTGGTGTACCATGATTTGGCGCTGGCGATTATTGACGAACAGCACCGGTTCGGCGTGGCACAGCGGCTGGCGTTGGCGCGCAAGGGGGCGGCGGGCGTCGATGTGCTGGGGATGACGGCAACACCGATCCCGCGCACGCTGACGCTCGCATTGTTTGGCGATATGGATGTGTCGCGCATTGCCGAAAAACCACCGGGGCGCAAACCGATCACCACGCGCGTTGTCGCCCGCGAGCGCTTGGACGCGGTGGTGGACAGCCTCCGACGCGCCTTTGCCCAGGGCGCACAGGCTTACTGGGTGACCCCGTTGATTGCCGAAAGCGCCAGCACCGATATGGCCGCCGCCGAGGAACGCTTTGCCCATCTTCAACAGCATTTTGGCGACAAGGTCGGCCTGTTGCACGGGCAGATGCTGGCCCGTGACAAGGATGCGGTCATGGCGCGCTTTGCCGAGGGCGCGCTCAATCTTTTGGTGGCGACCACGGTGATCGAGGTGGGGGTGGATGTACCGGCGGCGTCGATCATGATCATCGAAGGGGCCGAACGCTTTGGTCTGGCGCAATTGCACCAGCTGCGCGGCCGCGTTGGGCGCGGCGATCAGGACAGCAGCTGCCTGTTGATCAGGGGCGATCATCTAAGCGATGTTGCCAAAGAACGCCTGAAGGTCATTCGCGACAGCGAGGACGGCTTTTTTCTTGCCGAGGAAGACCTCCGCCTGCGCGGGGCCGGCGAGATTTTGGGCAAGCGACAGTCGGGCCTGCCGTCGATGCTGTTTGCCGACTATGCGGTGCACGGCGAGCTGTTGGCCCGGGCCCGCAAGGAAGCACGCTATTTGGTGGAGATGGATGCACTCAATACCGGCGCGCGCGGGGCGGCGCTGCGCACGCTTTTGTATCTGTTTGAACGCGACACGGGGATCCGGCTTATGCAGTCGGGTTAGGGGCGCAAGTGCGGTGCGCGCCCCGCCGCATCAATCGCCGGGGCAGCGCACCGGCTTTTCATAAATGCGGTAGGTTTTGTAATGCTCGCAGCCGATATCGACGAGGATATTGCTCATGCCGGTATTGTCGTCGAGAATCCAGCCAAGCTCGCCCCAATAGGCCCCGCGTTCGCGGACATTGGTAGTGCTGTAATCGATCATCCAATAGGCCATCGCCGCACCCGAGACCGTGCGCTGATATTTCTGCTTTACGCCCATCAACGGCACCCGCATGCGGCCTTCCTTGCGCGTCAGGATGCGGCGGCTGAGCAGCTTGAAAATATTGAACGGAAACAGTTTGCCGCCGAAGTCGCGAATATCGTGGTTCAGGTCAGGGATGGTGATCATGAAGGCGGCGGGTTCGCCGTCGACCTCGCAAATCACCGTGCGGTGCGGCTTGAGGATGAGTTTGAGCGAGTCTGCCAGATGCGTCGCCTCGCGCTCGGTAAAGGGCAGAAAGCCCCAATTGTCGGCCCAGGCGTCTTCGACGATATCGACGATGATTTTCACCTCGTCGCGCAGGTTTTTCAGGTTTGCCTCGCGCAGGACGAGTTTTTTGTTGCGCTCGGCGGCGCGGACAATGCGCTTGGTTTTCTCGGGAAAACCTTTGGTGAGGTCCAGTTCATAGGCCAGCAGGTCATGCGCCTTGGCAAAGCCAAATTCGGTGATCCATGCGTCATAATCGGGGCGCCCGTGCGGCATCAAAAACGCTGGCGGGGTGTCAAACCCGTCCACCAGCGTGCCGCATTCCTCTTTTGACGACAGCGACCATGGCCCCTGAATGCGCTTGGCCCCGCGCTCGCACGCACAGGCCTCCGCCGCGCCCAACAGCAGGTGCGCCACCTCTTTGTCCTGGGCTTCGAAATAGCCGAAATGCGCCAGATTTGGGCCCCATTTGTCCTGTGCCATCTCGTCGATCTGCGCCGAAATGCGGCCAACCGGATAACCATTGCGCTCGGCCAGATACAGCACCACATGGGCATGCTCGAAAAACGGGTTTTTCTTGGGGTCCAGGCTTTCCAGCCGCTCCAGGTCGAGAGGCTGTACCCAATTGGGGTCATCCGCATAGATGTCAGCAGTGACCCGGATGAACTTCATCAGGTCTTCTTTGCCGTTAACGGGGCGGACAACAAGATCACCCATGATTTCTGTCCTTAGTGCGGGAAGCGGCTATAGTTTATGAGCCTTGCGGGGCCTGGCGTTTGTCGCGCGGCGAGCGGCTGTCGACGCCACCCGAAAGATTGGCAACCCAGGGGTATTTTTCGGCCTCTTCGGCGGTGTAGCCCAGATTGTTCACGGTCGGGCTGCGGCCTTTGACCTCGCTGCGCTCGTAAAACGTGCCAAACAGCTTGTCCACAGCAAAATTGGTAATGCCGTAATTGCCATTTTCCTCCAGAAAATGGTGCATCATGTGGCGTTCTTTGAGATCGCGCAAAATACGGTTTTTCGGCTTGAAGTTCAGGTGTTGAATACAGTGCACATATTCATAGACCATGGTCAAAACCAGCCCGGTCATATAGCCAATAATGGCCCCGCCCCAGCCGTCGATCGCATAACCGAACGGCATGGTGGTCAAGGCAACGCTGGGCAAGGTGGTGTAAAGCGCGCCGAACAACACCTCAAGGTGATGCGGGTCCTGATGATGATCATAGTGGATGCGCTTCCAGAAATTTGCCGTCAGCGGTGATTTCCACAACCACCGGCCATGCATGATAAAGCGGTGGGTGATATACCAGAAAAACGGAAACAGAACGGCATTGACCAGCACCGACAGCAACCCCAAACGCCAGTCCGTGATCAATAGATAGCTCAGATACCCCGCAATCAGCGTCAGCACGATATACACCTGCACGGTGTAATGCGTGAAATAGGCGCGGTTCAGATCCTTGATGCCCATCTTGTTGAGATAATGACTTTTTTGTCGGTACAGGCTTTTGCCAAGCATATGTCTCTCCGTCGGTGGTGGCCGACCATCGCTACCCGGTGTGGCTATTTTGCGGCTCTCTAGCAGATTTTGGGGCCTGACAACAATCGAAAATCCCGTGATCGCGCTAGGCGCGGCGTCTGAACGCACCCAATTTTCCAAGGGCTGCTGCGTCGGACGCGCGAATGCCATAATTCAGTTGCAGCCACAGGCCTGCTGCCAGCGCCAGGATTGCGGTGGCAATCCCTGCGCCCATACTGCCCGCGTGGGCCCAGTTAGAGCCCCCCACCGCGACGGCAAATACCGCCAGCGCCAGCGCTGCAATGCGCACAAGGTCCCATGTCCACAGCGGGATATTCAGGCGGTATGCCTGCAAAAAGGCCAAATATGCGGTCATATTTAACCCCAACGCGGCAGCGATGGCGGCGCCGTTTAGCCCGCCAAATGGCCCGTCAGACGGGATTAGCCAAAAGGACAGGCTGGCCGTCACCGCAATTCCGGCAAGGCCGTTCAGGGTTGGCACCAGCGGGTGGCTTAAGGCTTCGTTCAACGCGGCGGCTGGGCCCGTCATTGCCTCAGTCATGCGGCCACCCAGCAAAATGAGCGTGGCAAAATACGCCGCCGCAAAGGCCGGCGATAGCAGGGCGAGGATATCTTCGGCGGCAAGGATAAGCGCGCACCCAAGCGACAACGCAAGCGCCGCCGCCAACCGGGTGGAAAATTGCGCCATGGTCAAGACCGCATCGTCGTCATGGGCGCGCCGCCCCGCCGCTGACAGTGGGGCCATGACATAATCAAAGGCAAGGCGCACAACCTGCAACACGCTGGCGAGCTTTCTGGCGACGGCATACAGGCCCGCAGCTGCCGCACCGCCCGCACCGGCGATCAGCGCATTCAGCATGAAGACGGGCAGTTCGCTAAATAATTTGCGGACCAGATTGACCGGCACCAGCGCGCCGCCCAGTTTGACATGCTGTGCGACACCGCTGGCATTCAGGGCAAAAACCTGTCGCCACCTGTAATGTTTCACGATCAAGCGCAGGGTCAGCAGAGCGGCAAGGCCGACACTGATCAGGTGGGCATAAAACAAACCGGCGCTTGTTAGCCCCATACCGGCAAACCCAACCGCGAGCGCGAGCCTGAGGCCTTGTTCGTAAAATATCCGCACCTTGATTTCGGGCCCAAAGGTCCCTAGCGCCCGAATGGCCGAGGTGCCAACCTCAACAAAGGTCCACAGCGGTAACACCCAGACATAGATGCGAAGAATATGACGAAGGTGCGGCATGTCGTCCGGTGCGGCACTGATCAGCGCACCAAGCCTGTCAGCATTCAAAGCGGTGACGAGGGCAAGGCTCACGGCCAAAACGAGGCTGACAGTCAGCGCTGCACGCAGGGCGCGGGCTTGCGCATCTGGGGTTTCACCCGGCACAAGGCGCTGGAGGACAATCGGCTGCGCCCATTCGGTGATGGCTGTCATCACCTTCATATAACCCCACAACACCGCAAACAGGCCAAAGCCCTCAGCACCATAAAGCCAGGCAAAAACAACGATGGAAACTGCCTCGATCAGGGCCCCCATGCGGCCCAGGAGGGCGGCAAAAAACCCTTGCGCGACCTTACCTTCTACCCCGTCAGTCGTCATGAGCGGCTGACAACCCGACGAAAGCGGCCCTCTTCGGCCAGGATCAAAATCGCATAGCCGACCAGCACAAACAGCAACAGGGGCGCCCATGCCGCCAAAAACGGCGGCACCACGCCAAATTTTCCCATAGCGATCATGAAATTATCGGCAACGAAAAAGGTGAAGCCGAGCGCCACCCCAATCGTTAGCCGCAGGGCCAGACTGCCGGTGCGGCGTGCACCAAAGGCCGTCACCGCGCCCAAAAGCGGCATGATAAGGCTCGAGAGTGGCCCGCTGAGACGTTTCATCAGGCTGGAGCGCAAGCGGTCGGTTGGCAGCCCCTCGCGGTCCAATTGACGGATCGCCTTATTCAGCGCGGTGAGCGACTCTTCGTCCGGGCGGATGCTCAGCGCCAAAAACCGGTCGGGCGGCGTGGTCAGCGACCAGGGCAGGCGTGCGTGCACCTCGGTCGCATAGCTGCGGGTGTCGAGCGCACGGACATTGTGCAGGGTCCACTGCCCGCCGCTGTAAAATGCAAAGTCAGCGCGGCGCGCACCGGTGATCTGCCCGCGCGGCCCCCGGCTGTAGAGTGTCAAACCATCCAAAACGATCTGCCCGCGAATAAGGCTGACGGTATCCACATAAACAAGCTCAGATCCATTGGTGATCCGCACCGCTGTCGGGGCGGCCTGAAAATCGCGGTGATCGACGGCAAAATCCGCGCTACGCCAGCCGCTCAGGCTGCGATTGGCATCGATGACGACCGCTTCATGAAAGGCGAAATGGCTGCCGGCAATCATGGCGCAGGCGAGCCCAAGCGGAAACAAGATGCGGTGCGGTGACAGGCCCGCGGCGCGCATCACGGCGATTTCGCTGTGTTGGTTCAGTGTCGCGAGCGACAACAAGGTTGCCAGCAATGCGGCAAAAGGGGCGAATTGGCTGACAAGCTGCGGGAAGCGCAGCGCGACATAGCGCAGCAACTCGGCGCGCGTTGCCCCGTCTGCCGCCAGAATATCATCGCTGGTGGCCAGCAGGTCGAGCATTTGCAAAATAATGGTCAAGCCCAGCAAAATGCCAACAAAACGCTGAAGAAACAGGCGGGTGATATACCCACCAAGTGTTACGGACGGCATGAAGAAACGGCGAATGCGGCGAACCATCACGACAGCCCCAGCAGTTTTTTCGCTCCAACTTCGAGCGGTCTGCGAATACGGTCCCAGGCCGCGTCAATGGCCGACAGCGGGTCGCCGCCCGCTTGAAAAGCGCGCGCATAAAATATCCACAGCGACAGGCCCGCAAACCCCAGATACAACAGCCATATGGTGGAATACGGCGATGCACCGCCCGCCACCGACGCCTGCATCACCTCCATCAGTTCATTATAGACGATCAGCAGGGCAAGGCCGAGCACGACGCCTGTGCCGCGCGGGTTGCGGCGATTGGTGATGCCCATGGGGGCCGCCAGAAACGGCAGGATGAAAAAGGTCAGGCTGTGCATGATGCGCCAGTGAAATTGGGCATTGATGGCATTGCGCTCGGCGCTTGGCCGGTCCAGCGCGAAGCGTTCGCGCTCCAGTTCGATCAATGTCAACTCGCGCTCTTGCCCGCCGCGACCACGGAAGGTGGCGGCTTCTGGCAGGTCAATCGCCAGATCCTGTTGTTCGAACTGTAAAACCCTGGGCAGATTGTGGTCGGGGTTCAGGTCAACACTGGTGCCATTAAAAAGTCGCAGCAAAACCCGATCACTGCCAGGGGCGGCAAAAAACTGCCCGCGCTCGGCGCTGACCGCTAGGGTGCGCTCAGGCTCGCGGCGTTCGACAAACACGCCCAACAGCTCGCGGCCATTGTTGCGGGCACCGTCCACGCGCAGAACAGTATTTTTACCGATGGAAACGAATTCGCCGACATGGATGCTGGCCCCCAGCGCACCGCTTCTGAGTTCAAACACAAGCTCGCGGTAAGTATAGCGGCTATAGGGTTGCACCCAACCGGTCAGGACCAAATTGACCACCGCCAGAAACCCGGCAAGCCCAAGGGCGGGGCGGAGCAGGCGCAACAGGCTTTGCCCGGCGCTGGTGGCAACGTCATATTCGCTCGACAGCGACAAGGACCGAAACGCCATCATCACCCCCAAAAACAGGCCAATGGGCAGCGCCAGCCCCATATAATGCGGCATCAAATTGGCCAGCATTTCAAACACCACATCAACAGGACCGCCCTGATTGACGACAAAATCAAACAGGCGCAGCATGCGCTCCAGAACCAGGAGCAACGCAGCAATGCTGAGAGTGACCAGCAAAGGCACCAAAATGTGCCGCAATATATATCGATCGAGCCGGTTCACTATGCGCCTTTGTCCTGATGTTGACCCGTGCACCCAAAAGATGCCGAAACTGTGACCGTCTTTGTATCGAAGTCATCCGCGGCTTGCGACACAATTTCGCCATGACCCGCTGGCAATGCTCTGACAAGCGGAAAGGGCCTGTCACAGGGTATAAGAAGGATCATCAGTGAAAATGACGCGCCTGACACACCAAGCTATGATATTTGCGGCTTTGCTTGGGGGCAGTAGTTTGACGGCAAGCGCTGCCACTTGCGACAGCGAAAGCACACACCATGCTGCGGTTACGGTGAACAATATCTCCGGACCCGAAGGCAATATCCGCGTACAAATCTACAGCGATGACCCCGGCGAATGGCTGGAGAAGGGCAAAAAGCTGGTCCGCGTCGACACCCCCGCGACCGCCAACAAAGGCGGATCGCAGGAAATTTGTGTTCCTGTGCCTGGTGCGGGCACCTTTGCTTTTGTTGTGATGCACGACAAAAATGCCAACGGAAAAGCCGATATTTTCTCGGAAGGGTTCGGGTTTTCCAACAATCCTGACCTTGGTTTATCCAAGCCGGACCACGAAGATGTGATCGTTTCTGTGAATACAGAGGTGACTAAACTATCGATCGACCTTAAGTATGTCTTTGGTGGACCTAAGAAAAAAAGATCGGGTCGGCGTCGCGGATAACGCAATTCATTGTTTCAAAATTGTGACTTTACGGCTACAACACTGTCAACTATAAGGCGCCCGCACAAAGCGGTGGGCCCACCAATGGGCAAGATGGGTATAGTACAGGCTAAGTAAAACTAGCCTTAAGGGGTTGGAGCGCATTCCATGCAATTAGACAAGCGCATTCTCCAGAGCGGGGCGTTGATCCCGATGGTTGCGGTGTTGTCCAACCCAAAGTCGACCACCAATCAGTTGGCGATGGACAGGGTGCGGTCGATTGTTAATGAAAGCCCCAATGTTGTGCATTTCGAGCTGAAAGACATCAGTTCGATCGATGAGGCGCTGGAACTGTTTGCGCGCGCCAACCCTTCGCTTTTGGTGATCAATGGCGGTGACGGCACCGTGGGCGCGGTTCTTGCGGCGCTCTTATACCGCAACCCGTTTCGGATCATTCCCCCCATTGCGGTGATGCCGGGTGGCAAAACCAACATGACCGCCGCCGACTTGGGCATCAAGGGCGACCCTGAAGCTGTGCTCAAACAATTGCTGTTGATTGCGCGCCAGGGCCGCATTCCGGACATGCTAACCAACCGCAACCTGATCGAGCTGGATCTCGGTAACGGTGAAGAGCCCAAAGTGGGTACCTTTTTCGGCGCGGCGGGCATCGTCAAGGCGATCAAATGGACCCGCGAAAACGCCTATTCCAAAGGCCTGCCCAATTGGTTGAGCCATTTTATGGCGTTTACCCGTGTGGCCGGTGCGTTTTTGGGATTTGGCCGCGATCAAAGCATTGTCAAAAGCGGCGAGATCGGTATTTCAATGCGCGGCGCGACGCCGCAGTCGTCCAATTATGTCATGATCACCGCGACGACGCTTGACCGTCTGGTACTCGGCCTTAAGCCTTATGGCCATGAAGGCGCCGGAGGGATCAAATTCTCGGCGGTGGAATACGGCGCCGACAACACCAGGCGGGCGCTGTGGGCGCTGTTTACGCGCGGCTGGGGCGGCTCGAAAATTGATGGGTTGTTCACCCGCCGCTCGAACGAAATCAGCATCACCTGCTCGGATTCGGTGACGCTGGACGGCGAGCTGTTTGATCTTGATGACAAACAGGTTCTGCGCCTGCGCGGCGACAGATCATTGACCTTTGTCAGCCTTTAAGGCACTTCCTGTGGCGCTATGACGCGCCAAATTTCCGATATTCTTGATTTCATCACTGCCGAATGGCAACGCGACGTAGCGCCTGAGGCTATGGCGGCCGCGCGCGCACTGGCTGACACGTACGGCGATGCCACAGTCGGTGTGCTGTTTTACGGGTCGTGCCTGCGGACAGGCATCATTGCGGACAGAATTCTGGATTTTTACGTCATTGTGCGCAGCTACAGGGCGGCCTACGGCGCGCATGTTGGCGGGCGGCTGTTGGCGGTGGGCAATGCCGTTCTGCCGCCCAATGTGTTTTATCACGAGATCGACGCGGACGGTGTGTGCGTTCGCAGCAAATATGCGGTCCTGTCGCTTGAAGATTATGAAGCCCGCACCCGGCCGGATGTGTTGAATGTGTCGGTGTGGGCACGGTTTTGCCAGCCGGCGGTGCTGTTGTGTGCTGCAGATGACGACGTGTACAGTCGCCTGCGTGCGGCAACCGCCGAGGCGGCAAAAACAATGGTGCGCCATGCCGTGCCGCTTGCCGGTGGGCGCGACAGCGAAACCCTGTGGCCGACCGCCTTTGATCTGACCTACCGCTCCGAATTGCGGTCCGAGCCCGAGGGTAAGGGCCAGGAAATCTACGACCTCGACAAGGACCGCTATGACCGGCTGACGCCCCTGATCCTGGACGCGATTGATGATGACACAGATGTCGCACCTAAGCGCGCCAAACGCCTGTGGGCCTTGCGCCGACTGAACGGCAAAACGGTCAGTTTTTTGCGGCTCATCAAGGCGGCTTTTACCTTTCAGGGGGGGATTGATTATCTCGCCTGGAAGATCAGCCGCCACTCGGGTGTGGCGGTAGAGATCGCCCCCTGGATGCGCCGCGTGCCGATTGTGGCAGGGCTGTATCTGTTCGTCACCCTGCGCCTGAAGGGCGCGTTCCGCTGAGCCAAAGCTGTTGTCGTTCAGGGGGTTAACGACAAACCGATATCACTAGCGGTTTTGACAAAGGCGTCGATGATCTGGTCAATCTGCGCGGTAGAATGCTGGGCGCTGAGCGATGTCCGCATCAGGAAATAACCCGCCGGTGTGGCCGGCGGTGCCGACAGATTGACATACACCCCGTTCAAAAACAGCGTTTCCCAAAACCGGGTTGCCGCCTCAAGGTCGGGCAACAGCACGGCAATGATCGGGCTTTCGGCGGTGTCGGTGGCCATGGTGAAGCCCGCGTCTTTCAATCCGGCATGCAGGCGGCGTGAATTTTCCCACAAATGCTGGGCGCGGTTGCCGCTGCGGGCGATGGTTTGAATGTTGACCAAGGCGCTCGCCACCACGCTGGGCGGCAGCGACGCCGTGAACATATAAGGCCGACAGGCGATCCGCAGCGTTTCAAATTTAGGGTGGTTCGAGACCGCAAACCCGCCAACCGTCCCGACCGATTTGGAAAAGGTGCCAACGATGAAATCACACAGATGTTCGACGCCAAACATCTCGGCCACACCGCGGCCTTTCTCGCCGCAAAAGCCCATGGAATGCGCCTCGTCCACCAGGGTCATGGCGCCATATTGTTTGCAGACCTCCAGCATCTCCTTGATCGGGGCCTGGTCGCCCAGCATCGAATAAATGCCCTCGATCACCACCAGCTTGCCCGCCCCCTCGGGGATGCGTTTCAGGCGGCGCTCCAGATTGTCGACATCATTGTGTTTGAAGCGGATGACATTGGCGTTGCCCATCGACGAGCCGTCATAAATGCTGGCATGACTATCGGCGTCGATGATCAAATAGTCATCCTTGGCGCACAGGGTGGATATCAGGCCCAAATTCGCCTGATATCCGGTGGAAAACACCATGCAGTGCTCGGTGCCATAAAAGCGGGCAATTTCAGCTTCCAAAGCCTTGTGGCTGCCATAGGTCCCGTTGAGCACGCGCGAGCCGGTGGTGCCGGTGCCAAAGTCATCAAGCGCCTTTTTGGCGGCGTCGATGGCCTCGCCGTTAAAGGTCAGACCCATATAATTATTGGTGCCGGCCAAAATGGTGCGACGCCCTTGAATCACCGCCTCGGTCTCGGACAAAACCTCGTCCATAACCACGGTCAGCGGGTCGGCCTTTTGAAAAGGCATGCTTTCGCGCGACTCTAGGATGTAATCAAATTTATCAAGCAAATCCATTTGGTTGGCCCAATTTTATTATGTGTAAGATTAATTTTTATCGGCGACGATGCGATCTACGGCATCGGCCACCTGACCAATAGTTTCTAATTCGGGCAAAAGATTGATCGGCAAAAGAATATCAAACTCGTCCTCGATATCGGCGACCAGACCCATCACGGTCAGGCTGTCCAGTTCCAGGTCGGCTGCGAAGGTGGTGTCGGCCGTCAGCGGCACACCCTTTTTGTTGATAGGCTCGATCAGGTCGCAAATCTTGGCGAGTGTGGCTTCGGATGTCATATTTTCCTCGGCGAAAAAAGAGGGGTGGAATCTGCCAGACCACGCTCGCATTAAGCCGGTGGCAACACGGCCCGCGACATTATCACAAAAGATCGTTTTGGCGATACCAATCTATTGTCGCGGCCATTCCGTCTTTCAGGGTCACCCCAGGCGCCCACAGGGCATCAGGGGGGCGCCTGTCGGGCTGGACGGTCCAATCCGGATGACATAGATATTGGGCTGTGGTGCGCGTCAGCATCGCCGGTGTGTTGGTGATCCGCGCGCGCCAGCCATTGATGACACCGCCAAGCCATAGGGCAGGCATGGGGATGGTGACAATGCGGACCTCGGCATCAATGGCGGCGGCGATATCGCTGATCTGATAGCCGCCGTGGCCGTCATCAACCTCGAACGTCCCGTTGATATGCGGGTTTTCGGCCGCGCGTACCAGGGTTGCCGCCAGGTCCGGAGCAAAGCACATGGAAAATCGGTTTGACCGGCTACCCAGCGCGGGCAAAAAGCCGCTCTCTGCGACCTGAATGATTTTCAGAATTTCATGGTCGCCGGGCCCGTAAATGGCGGGCGGGCGAATGATCGTCCAGCGCAGCGAGCGCGGCCTGCCGGACAGCAACAAGTCACCAGCGGCCTTGCTGGCCCCGTAATGCGACAGGCTGGGCTCGCGTGCAGCAAGGCTTGAGACCTGAACAAAATGCTTGGCCCCGACGCGCTCTGCCGCCATCAGCAGGCGTTCTGTGCCTTCCATATTGACGTCAAAAAACTGGCTGCGGCCGATGGCCTTGGTGAGGCCGGCGATATGCACAACCGAATCAGCCGCTTTGGTCAGGGCTTCAAGCGCCGAGACATGTTCAAGCGAGCCGTGAATCCATTCTACACCAGGGCGGGGCGGTTGCGGCCGCCGGGTGAGGGCGCGCACAAACCAGCCGCGTTCAAGGAAATGATCCAGCACATGCGCACCGAGAAAGCCGGTTGCTCCGGTCAGGGCGACCGTCTTGCCGTTCCAGTCGGCAGGCTTCAGTGACATTTAGCTGGCGAGCGCTTGCAGGCGCCCAGAAAGATACTGAATGCGTGCTTTTGACCGGCTCAACTTGCCCGATGAGGTGCGGGGTAGCGAGCGCGGTGGCACCAGCTCGATAATGCAATTGATGCCGGTTTCGCGCTGAATATGTTTTTTCATATCGTCAACAAAGCGGGCGCGTTCGCTGGCGTCTCGCACGCCGAACTGCGCCAAGATCATCGGCACTTCCTCGGCGTTTTCGCCGGGCACCGAAATTGCCGCCACATCCCCGTTTTTTACGCCGGGCAGTTGTTCGGCGGCCCATTCGATATCTTGCGGCCAGTGGTTGCGGCCATTGACAATGATCAGGTCTTTGGCGCGGCCCACAATGAACAGGTCACCGTCTTTCAAAAAGCCCATATCGCCGGTGTCCAGCCACCGGTCTTCGGACAAAACCGCCTTGGTGGTCTCCGGGTCATTGAAATACCCCGCCATCACCGACGTCCCGCGGACAAACACACGGCCAACAACGCCGCCGTCGACGACGGCGTCGTCTTCGTCGCGGATTTCCACTTCATATTCAGGCAGAGGGCGACCACAGTTTACCACCTCGCGGTAGCGCGGTTCGTGCGCCGCACCGTTGACCAGAATATGTCGCTCGCCCGCCAGGCGGGCTTCTTCCACGCGCTCGATCGAAATGCCCTTGCCAACCTCACCAAAACTGACGCCAAGCGTACATTCTGCCAGGCCGTAGCTGGGCAAAAACGCGTTTTCTGAAAACCCGACCTTGGCAAAGGTATCGGCAAAGGCACGCATCACATCGGGGCGGATCATATCGCCGCCAATGCCGGCAACGCGGACCGACGACAAATCCAGATCGTCCATCGCGTTGGCGCGCAGCGAGGCGCGCCGCGTGCAAATGTCAAATCCAAAGGTTGGGCTGTAGGTAATGGTGCCGCGATTGGCCGACATAATGCGCAGCCAGGTCAAGGGGCGACGGGCATATTCTTCGGTTGGGATGAAATCAACCGAGCACTGCGATGTCACCGTCGTCAGGAACGTCCCAACAAGGCCCATGTCATGATAAAAAGGTAACCACGAGACACAGCGGTCGTCGTCGCGCATTTGCACCCCGTGTTCGCCCATGCCGCGTGTGTTCGACAAAAGCGACCGGTGGGTTACTGCGACACCGTGCGGAAAGCGGGTGCTGCCCGACGAATATTGCAGATAAGACAAATCGTCAGGGCTGGGCAGGGCCAGGTCGCCGTCACCCGCATAGGCCATATAATCGCTGAGGGCGCCGCTGAACCGCAGGTCAACATCGGTACTGGCTTGTTCAACCATATCCTGCATGAAGGCGGGGGCCATGACGCCGGTGGCCTCGCACGATTTCATTTGCCCGTTCAGTTGGTTGATATAACCGTCTTTACCGCCAAAACTGGTCGGCAACGGCAGGGGAACAGGCAACACGCTTGCGTATTGGCAGCCCAGAAAAAACACAACAAAATCGGCGCTGGTTTGCGCAATCAGCGCAATGCGGTCACCGCGCTCGAACCCCATGGCGGTCAGTTTTTTAGCGAGCGCAACGGCTTTTTCGCGAACCTCGGCCCATGTCAACGCTTCGACAAGGTCGCCCCGGCCACTGAAAAAATTCACCCCGCGCTTGCCTTTGGCGGCATAGTCGAGGGCCTCAGTCAGTGTTGGGAAATCCGCCATGCGACGCGGCAGGCTGTCGTCCAGCGTGGGTGTAACACCTGTAATCAATTCATTTCCAACCATGCCAGCCCCGGATGGCCCATCACTATTATTCGTACACGTTACCCAACACAAACCGAATCAACAAGCGCTTAAGCGAGGCGCCGATCTGGCGCGGTGCCCGCACATTTGGACAAATGCGGTGAAAATCGGTTGCGTGTTCTTGAAGCCGCTGATCTATTTTATAGCATCAGAATGCCCCAGAATGTTACGGCTCAATTACAGTCTGGAACGCATTACTGCAAGCGAATTTTCAGGTGGTGGGCCGATCTGTAGCGGTGCACAGAGCAAATCAGGGGGTGGGTCCGCATGACGCAAAACACCAACACAGCGGTGCCGGATTGGGCGCAAATCCGCGCCGAAACGCCCGGCACTGCCGAGCGGCTTCATCTGGATAATTGCGGGTCGTCGCTGCTTCACATGTCGGTCATCACCCGGATGAAAACCCATTTTGAGCTGGAAATTGCCCTGGGTGGCTATGTGGCCCAGGAGCGCACCGCAGACGAGATTGAGGGCTTTTATGCCAGTGCCGCCCGCCTGATCGGCGCAAAGCCCGCAGAGATCGCGCTGACATCCAGCGCGGTCGATGCCTGGACCAAGGCCTTTTACAGCCTGGACTGGCAGGCGGGCGAGACCATCGTGACCGCCTACAATGAATATTGCAGCAACTATGTCGCCTATCTTGATGTGGCGGAAAAAAAGGGCGTCAAAATCCGTGTTGCCCGGTCCGACCCGGCGGGCGGGCTCGATTACGAGCATCTTGCAGGATTGGTAGACAGCAGCACACGGTTGATCAGCTTGTCGCATGTCTCGTCGTCCAGCGGCGATGTGATTGATGCGGTGCGGGTGGGCGCGACCGCAAAGGCGGCGCAGGTGCCGTTTCTTTTGGACGCGTGCCAATCGGTTGGGCAAATGCCCGTCGATGTTGGCACCATTGGCTGCGACATGTTGTCGGCGACATCGCGGAAATTTGTGGCCGGTCCGCGCGGGGTGGGGATGCTCTATATGTCCGAGGCCATGCGTGCGCGCACAACACCGGCGATGCCCACCAACCAATCTGCCGTCTGGAGCGGTACGAACACCATCGAGCGCCGCACCGATGCCCGTGCCTTTGAAGCGTGGGAGCGCAGCGTCATGCTGCAGCTTGGCTTCAAACAGGCGATTGACAATAGTCTACATTGGGGGGTTGAGGCGGTGTCGGCGCGCATAAGCGACCGGGCCAAACGGCTGCGGGACGGTCTTGCGTCGCTCGACTGCGTGCGCCCTACATGCCCGCCCGGGGCCGAAGCCGCCATCATCACCTTTCAGCACGCACGGCTGTCGCCGCAGGATTTCAAGGCCTGGATGGATGCGCGCGGGATCGGGGTGCAGGTCGCATCGGTTGTGCATACCCGGCTTGATTTGGAAGCGCGCGGCATCGAGTCCACCATTCGGATTTCGCCGCATATATACACCAGCGACGACGAGATTGACCGCTTTCTCAGCGAAGTTCAGCGCGCGGGACAGTGACGATCATGCCCAAACCGCGTCAACAGACCGAGCCCCAGCGCACCAAGAAAGTCACTGCTGATTGGCTGGAACGCGCGGGGCTTTATTATTTGGGGCGGTTTTCTGCCAGCGAAGCGCATTTCCGCACGGTGATGATGAGAAAAATCCAGCGCCGCCTGCCAGACGGCTGCGATGTGCAAGCGCTTCACCATGACTGGCTGGATGCGCTGGTCGAAAAATTGAAGCGCTATGACTATCTCAATGACGCCACTTACGGCGAGGCGCGCATGCGGGCGCTGCGTGCACGGGGCAAGCCGCTGCGGCGTATCCGCGATGATTTACGGCACAAAGGCGTCCCCGACGATATGATTGCAAACCTGTTGAACGAGCTGGACGACGGCGAGGGCCATCCGGATCTGCGTGCGGCGGTCCGCTATATCGAGCGGCGCCGTTTTGGTGCCTTTGCACGCGCGGGGTCAGAAAAGCCCTATGACAAACAGCTTGCGGCCATGGCGCGTGCGGGATTTTCCTATGACATTGCCCGTGCTGTGCTGGATGCAGACGATCCGCACGGTCTGTTGGAGGATCAGACGTTGTCTTAAGGCGCGGTGGCGAACAGATCGCTTGGCCGGTCGATATCGCGCATCTCGTCAGGGCTGAATTCGTGCAAGGCGACCGTCAATTGGCCCGACCGCAGCAGCTGGGCCGCGCCCGTGTCGCCGTCGAGCGTCAAAAGCGCGTCAAAGCAGTGCCGCTGAAACAGCACCGGCGGCCCCGGTTTAGGGTAACGGGCAGCAACAGCGTCCAACGCAGGGGATCGAAGCGCCAGCATCGCCCGCAGCGACGCCGGTTTTAAAAACGGCATGTCACCAAGCAGTATCAGCATCCACTGATATTGCGGGTCCTTGCGCACGGCCTTTACGGCGAGGCGAAGGGATGTGGAGATGCCGCCCTCGGGGTGGGGGTTGACCATGGCCTCGCAGCCTGCGGCCTCGGCGATATGGTGCTGGTCGTCTGTGCGGCACACGACCAGCGGGGTGCCTGTGCCCAACTGCGTTGCCGTGTTTAGGACAGCGCCCAAAACTGTCTCTTTGCCTGTGTGCGCAATCAGCTTGTCGCCCGCACCCCAGCGCGAAGACAGCCCCGCCGCCAAAACCACGGGACGGATGTCGGGCGCATCACCCACCTTTGGCCTGGCGCAGGGTTTGGATCATTTCTGCCAGGATCGACACGGCGATTTCTGCGGGCGACCGTGCGCCGATATCAAGGCCAACAGGGCCGGATATGCGGGCAAGCGCAGACGCATCAAAGCCATGTGTGCGCAGGCGGTCCAGCCGCTTGGCATGGCTTTTTTTGCTGCCCAATGCGCCAATATAAAAAGCTGGACTTTTCAGTGCCTCGGTCAATGCCGCGTCATCGATTTTGGGATCATGGGTCAGGGCGACAAGGGCCGTTCGGCTGTCAATGGTTCGCTGCGGCAGGGCATCATCGGGCCAATCGCATATGATGGCGGCGGGGGCCAGTTTGCGCGCCTCGACAAAGGCGGCACGCGGGTCGATCACCGCACAGTCAAACCCACACCGGTGCGCCATGGGCACCAGAAATTCAGCAATATGCACCGCACCGATAACGACCAGTTGGGGCGCTGGTTCGATTGCGATTTTTACGGTGTCGTCTGTATAGCTGACAACAGACCCGCTGTTTTTCGACCCATCGGTTAGTGCCAAGCCATGACTGTTTGCTGTTAGGCAGGCGGCCTTCCGGCTGTCGATGGCGGCGAGTGCGGCGCTGAGCACATCATCGTCGTTGGATGTAAGCGCGATAAGGAGGATGGTGATCTGACCGCCGCAGGCCAAACCCGCTGCGAAGGCGTTGTCATTTTCAACGCCGTAGGTCAGTCTGCGTACCGCGCCCGGCGGGGCGCTCACTGTGGTTGCCTCGGCGACGACTGCCCCCTCGACGCAGCCACCCGATACCGAGCCCGAGAAGCGACCATCAGGTGCCACTACCAGCAAGCTGCCGACCGGACGTGGGGCCGATCCCCATGTCTCGGCGACGATGGCAAGACTAACCGCACCCTTTGATTGGAGCCAATGTCTTGCAGTTGATAATTCTTCTCTCATTCGCGGTATTCTGACTTCGTTTTTTATTTCAGCCCTGTTATGTAGGCGGCCATGCTGCACCTTTGCGCGTTCAAAAGCGCGGGGCAAGTACTGCAAAAGAGTGAGGGACGTTATGGCAATTTTTTCGCAACCAGCAGGCCGAAATTTTTTGGGGCAGTCTGCTGAATGGTACAAGACCCTGATCTTGGGCTTTTTGCTGATCAATCCCATCCTGTACTTTGCGGTCGACCCCTATCTGGCGGGCTGGGTTCTGGTGATCGAGTTCATTTTCACCCTGGCGATGGCGCTAAAATGCTACCCCCTGCAGCCCGGCGGATTGCTGGCGATCGAAGCGGTCTTTTTGGGCATGACATCGCCCGCAACAATTTATCATGAATTACAGGAAAACCTGCCGGTGATCCTGCTGCTGATCTTCATGGTCGCAGGTATTTATTTCATGAAGAATATGCTGCTGTTCGTATTCACCAAGCTGATTGTCAATGTCCGCAGCAAAGTGATGTTGTCGCTGTTGTTCAGCGTTGCTGCGGCTGTTCTCTCGGCGTTTCTCGACGCGTTGACCGTCACCGCCGTTGTGATTTCGGTGTCGGTCGGATTTTACAGCATCTATCACAAGGTGGCGTCGGGCAAATCCTTCCACGACAAGCATGACCACAGCCACGATGCCAGCATGGATAAGGTCAGCCATGACGATCTGGAGCAGTTCCGTGCCTTTTTGCGCAGCCTGATGATGCACGCCGCTGTCGGCACCGCGCTGGGCGGTGTGACCACGCTGGTTGGCGAGCCACAAAATCTGCTGATTGCCGAGCGGGCTGGTTGGGAATTTGGGGAGTTTTTCCTCCGCATGGCACCGGTGACCATGCCGGTGCTTGTGGTTGGCTTGTTGACTTGCATTGGCCTTGAGATGACCAGATCCTTTGGATACGGCGCTGCCATTCCAGAAAAAGTTCTGCACATTTTGTCGGATTATGACCGCTATACCAGCGAACGCCGTACGCCTGCCGAAAAGGCATCGCTGATCGCCCAGGGTGTTGTGGCGCTCTGGTTGGTGATCGGGTTGATGTTCCACCTCGCCGAGGTTGGCCTGATCGGCCTGAGCGTGATTGTGCTGGCCACCGCCTTGACCGGCGTGACCGAAGAACACCAGATCGGCCATGCCTTTGAAGAGGCGCTGCCATTTACCGCGCTTTTGGCGGTGTTTTTCGGTGTTGTCGCGGTGATCAAGGACCTCAGCCTGTTCGCACCGGTGACAGAATTTGTCCTGTCGCTTGAAGGCCAGGGCCAGATTGTCGCGCTCTATATTGCCAATGGCTTGTTGTCGGCGATTTCCGACAATGTGTTTGTGGCCACCGTTTATGTTGGTGAAACCGCGCGCGCGCTGGCGCAGGGCGTGATCAGTCGCGACACTTTTGACTTGATGGCGGTGGCGATCAATACCGGCACCAACATCCCGTCGGTGGCAACGCCCAATGGTCAGGCCGCCTTTTTGTTCCTGTTAACCAGTGCGCTGGCGCCTTTAATTCGTCTCAGCTATTTTAAAATGGTGTCGATGGCGCTGCCCTATACGATCACCATGTCGATTACCGGATTTATTGCTGTTCTATACTTGCTGAACCCGGCAACAGACGCGCTGTATGATGCGCATTTGATCGAACATCACAGCGCCGCGCCAAGCCAGGACGCCCCAGCGCATCATTAACTCGGTACCCGTGGCGGGTGTGCAAGCCCGCCACACACCGCTATCAAAATCCGATATTCTCTTGATTTATCGGGATTTATGTTGATTCCGAAACGAATCTCTCTACTTGATTGATTCTTAACAGATGCCTAAGATGTGATGTGTGACGAGGCAGGGGAATCCCGATGAATAGCGGAAAACCGGTCGAAGTGCCGGAGGAAGCCGAAGCGCTCGAAGTAATTAATGGGCGGGTCAAGTGGTTTGACGCCGTCAAGGGATATGGTTTTATTGTCCCAGAAGACACTGGTGGCGACGTTTTACTGCACTTTTCTGTATTGCGTGAAATTGGCCGCCGTTCGGTCCCCGAAGGTGCAGCCGTGACCTGCGAATCGGTGAGCCGCGACCGCGGCAGACAAGCTGTGCGTGTCATTTCGCTCGACCTTTCAACCGCAGTGACCCCAGAAGACCTTGGCAGATCCTCGTTTTCGCACCCCGGTATGGACGTCGATGTCAAATCAGAATTCGAAGACGTGACGGTCAAATGGTTCAACCGTGTCAAGGGCTATGGCTTTGTCACCCGGGGCGAGGGCACACAGGATATCTTTGTCCATATTGAAACCTTGCGCCGTGCGGGTTTGACCGACCTTGACCCCGGCCAGGAGGTGCGCGTGCGCATCGGCGACGGTGAACGTGGGCCATTGGTGGCGCAAATCGCCTTGCCTGGCGACGCGTAAGCCCGGTAAGCTGGGTGCATGACACCCTTTCTGTTTTCCCATATCCGAACTCTTGTTCTCGGCGCTGTGATCGTGTGGCTCGCAGCGGTCGCGGTCTATGCCCAGCAACCCGCACAGGGACTTATCCAGCACAGCGTCAGTCCCGATCCGGTGGTGGTCACCACCGCGGATGGCAGCAAGCACCAGTTCACCGTGGAGTTGGCGGTGACCGAACGCGAACAGCAGCAAGGCTTGATGTTCCGCGAGTCGCTGGATGACGACAAGGGCATGTTGTTTCCGTATCAGCGGGCGGATTTCCGGTCTTTCTGGATGCGCAACACCCTGATTCCGCTGGATATCATATATATTAAGCGCGGCGGTCGTATTGCCAATATCATCACTGCCGAGCCCCAGACCGATACCTCGCGCCCCTCCAAGGGCCGGGTGATTGCGGTGCTGGAACTGCGCGGCGGCCTTGCGGGCGAGTTGGGGATTGCACCGGGTGATGTGGTTCAGCACCCGCTGATCGTCGGGTCGGTGCAGTGACCTGGGCCAAAAAGCGCACCGCCACGCCCGATATGGTGGCGGCCGCCAATCCGCCTGCGGGGTTCGCGCCGATCGAGTCCTGGTCGGCCTTTGGTTGGGAAAATGGCCCCATTTTCGAACGACGCACCGAAGAAGGCCTGCAGCGCGGCTTTCGCGTGGCGGAAAAACACGGCAACGCCGGCGGCTTTTGTCACGGCGGGATGCTGATGACCTTTGCTGATATTTTGCTGGCGTCGGCGGTGTATACCGTGGCGAAGCCGCCCATGGTCACCGTGCGGCTCAGCGTTGATTTTATTGCCCCTGCCCCCGTGGGGGCCTGGGTGGAAGGCCGCGCCTGGGTGACCGGCGTGGACGACCGCATTGTCTCCGGGCAGGGGAACATCACGGTGGACGACACCATTGTTGCCGCGCTGTCTGGCGCCTTCATGGTCAAAACGGTGACAAAGCAGACCTGAGGCTGAGTTTCTTGGGGCTGTCCTGATATTTTTCATCGCGTCGTGAAAATTTCCCCTTGCGTGTGCGGCCTGAAAACCCTAGAAACCCCCAGCGATTTACCCGGTCGGGGAGTGGCGCAGCCTGGTAGCGCACCTGTTTTGGGTACAGGGGGTCGCTGGTTCGAATCCAGTCTCCCCGACCACCAATCGCTTAAAAGATCAAAGCCCCCGGAGTACCAGGTCCGTGGGGCTTTCTTTTTCTCTGCACTGGCGCTAAGACATTTTTCGGTGATGTCGTCTGAGGAAGGGCGTTTCGATTATGGCCAAGGCACGCATTTATCGTCCCGCAAAAACCGCAATGCAGTCGGGTACCGCCCGCACCAAGGCATGGCGGCTGGAATTTGAACGCGAGGGCGGCAAAAGCATCGACCCCTTAATGGGTTGGACCGGGTCCAGTGATATGACGGGTCAGGTGCGCCTGACATTTGACACCCAGGAAGAAGCCGAAGCCTATGCCAAACGCGTGGGTTTGGACGTTGAGGTGCGCGCACCGCATACCAGACGCCGCATCATCAAAACCTATGCGGACAATTTCAAATAGCATCGCACGCGGCCCCGTAGCTCAGTTGGATAGAGCAGTAGACTTCTAATCTTCAGGTCGTGGGTTCGAATCCTACCGGGGTCGCCAGCGCTGTTGCCGCACCTGATTGAGCCGGGAGTGCCGCACAATGACCCTATCGCTTGACCATGTTGCCTTTGGGCTCTTTGTTGTGATGTGGTTCGGCTATAACTATCTGGCCGACAGCTCACCGCTGAGGCGGCATACACTGGGGGCAAAGATGGACCTGGAGCGCCGAGTGTGGATGCGCCGCGGCGGGCAGGCCGAAGAGCGGATTTCCTCCACCGCAGTGTTACAGGTGATGATGAGCGGGATGAGCATTTTTGCCTCCTCCGCCATTTTTGTCATCGGCGGCTTGGTGGCGGGCATTGCCTATGCCCCCGAGATCAGCGCCGCGTTCAAGCGTGTGCCGTTTATTCCGGCGGCGACGCCCGAATTGCTGATGATCAAAATGGGCGTTTTGCTGGCGATGTTCGTGTATATTTTCTTCAAGCTGGGCTGGGCGATCCGGCTGGCGCATTACACCGCGATCATGGTGGCAACCCTTGGCGGCGAGGGGGAGACACGCACCCGCGAAGACGACGCCCGCTCAGAGGCCGCAGCCGTGCTGGCCAACCGCACGGGCTTTCATTTCAACCGCGCGCTTCGGGGGTATTTTCTGGCGCTGGCGCTTGTCGGCTGGTTTTTCGGCGCAGCGGTGTTCATTGCCGCCACCATCTTCGCCATGTTCACCATTGCCCGGCGCGAATTTTACTCTGAAGCGCACCGGGTGCTGTGCATGATTTATGACAAATCCGACGCCTGAGGGGCAGGCCCCGCATTCAAGCCCCAACGGCAGTGCGCCAGCGATCAAGCCCGTCGGCGAGGTCGGCCTTTAGGTCGTCCACGTCCTCCAGCCCGATTTGTAGGCGCAGCAAGGGCCCCGGTGCCTGCCACGCGACCGCCGTGCGCGACGGCGTTGGGTCAGACGGCAAAATCAGACTTTCATAGCCGCCCCAGCTGAACCCCATTTTAAACAGCCGCATGCCGTCCACCAGTGCCGCCGTGTCGTCATAGCTGCCGCGGTCCAGAATACAGGCAAAGAGCCCGGTTGCCCCCTTGAAATCGCGGGTGAACAGCGCGTGGTCGGGGTGCGACGGCAGCGCGGGGTGCAGGACGGCGTGCACATTGGGCTGGCCCTCAAGCCAGTGTGCGATCTCCAGCGCGGCGGCTTCATACGCCTTCAAGCGCACCCCCAGCGTGCGCATACCCTTCAGCGCCGCATAGGCGTCGTCGCCTGTCACCATTTGCCCCATGGAAAAGGCGGTGTTTTGCAACCGCTTCCAGATGCGCGGGCCGGCGGATGCGCTGCCCATCATCACGTCCGAATGGCCGGCGATATATTTGGTCACGGCTTCCACGGCAATATCGGCCCCGTGGTCGAGCGGGCGGAAATTGATGGGCGTCGCCCAGGTGTTGTCGGTAATCACAAAGGCTCCGCGGTTGCGCGCAACGCCCGCAATGGCGGGGATGTCCTGCACCTCGAAGGTCAGTGAGCCGGGGCTTTCGGTCACCACGCAGCTGGTGTTGTCTTGAAACAAGTCGGCAATGCCCGCACCGATGCGCGGGTCATAATAAGTGACACTGAGGCCGAAGCGTTTAAACAGCCCGTCGGTCATCCGCCGCGTCGGTTCATAGGCGCTGTCGGTAATCAGCACATGGTCGCCGGTGCGGGTGC
>JASBSO010000158.1 GCA_030148905.1 Kordiimonadaceae bacterium
TGGCGCGGCGACCGGTTGACGCTGGAGGCGAGCGGCCAGGTGTTTTTCGCCAATGACCGCTCGGGTGTGGCGCTGTCGCTCAGGGGCTTTGCTGCCAATGACCAAAATGTCGGCTTGCTGGGCGGCATTCAACTGCCCGACATTGCCGGGGTGCGCACAGACGCTGAAAACCGCCCCTTTGTGGAAAGCGACGACAGGCCGGGCTTTGCGCTCGGATTTTCTGCCAAAAGCGACCGGTGGGGCAGTCTTCGTGCGTATGTGTCTGACAATCGCGGTAACCCAGACGTGGTCGGGTCTGAGGGCCGCCTATGGGATACGGAATTTTTCAGCCTTGCCTATCACAAGGCGTTTTATGGGGGCTGGTTTGTCTCGGCGCAGTGGCTTGCCGGTCGGACAGAAACGGTTGCAGGCCCCGATCTCGCCTTAACCTTTGGCAGCGACTTTGAAACCACATCGCTGTTGGTGGCACGCGATATTGGTCCTGTGCGCCTGGCCGTGCGCGGCGAACTGTTTGACCAAGACGACACCTCCACTTGTCTGTGCCCGCCGCTTGGAGAAAGCGGCGAGGTTGTCACCGCTGCCGCCACATGGCGCCTGGGCGATCATCACCAGTTTATCGGCGAGCTGCAGCATATCTCGGGCGACCGCGACGGCGGGCCTGACAATCTGCCCTTTTCCAGAAATGAAACGCAGTTCACCCTGGCGTACCGGATTGTGTTCTAACCCCACCTGCCGGTGCGAAAAGCAGGCCTTCGCCTTGTCATCGCGGGCGCGGCTTTTTATGGTCTGTCCTCATGTTTGAGGGGACCCTGATGTTCAAAGTTACACTGACCGCCGCCCTGCTTGCCGGTGCGGCCCTTATGCCGGTTGTCGGCACACCCGCCCACGCGGCCATTCAACAGACACCACAGGCGATCGAAGACATTCGTCTGAATGACTTTCTGGAGCTGTATTTCCAGTCCGAGGTCGATGAAAGCCCGACCTTTCAAACCCGGCTGGGGATTAAGGGCGACCGCTACGGCGAATGGACCGACACCTCGGACGCTGCCGCAAAGCGCGATGTCCGCGAGGCCAAATTTTATCTCAGCCATCTCAAAAAAAGCTTCGACCGGGCCAAGCTGTCGGACCAGGCCAAGCTGTCTTATGACTATTTCGTCTATGCGATGGAACAGCAGATCGACAATGCCCGCTTTCGCCGACAAAATTATGTGGTCAACCAGTTTCGCGGCCAGTTTGCCCAACCGCTGACGCTGCTGCAGAACAATCACCGGATCGCCGATATATCGGACGCCCGCGCCTTTATCAGCCGTGTGGCCGGGCTTGAAGGCCAAATGGCCGATATGATCCTGCGCATGCGCGACCGCTTTGCCTTTGGTGTTGTGGCGCCCGATTTTGCCTTTCCGCCGATGATCGAAACCGCCGAAGGGCTGCTGAAAGGCGCACCGCTGACAGCAGGCGACGACCATCCTCTGATGGCCAATTTTAAGGATAAGCTGAAGACGGCTGAGATTGCAGCCGCCGATCAGGCGGTCCTGATCGCCGAGCTGACAGCGGCAATGACCGGGCCGTTCAAGCGTGGCTACGACGCGATTGTCGCCGAGCTCAAGGCGCAGGCCCCACAGGTCACCGACGCCAAGGGTGTGTGGGCGCTGCCGGACGGTGCGGCCTTTTACCAAAACCGCATCAAGAATTACACCACGCTGGATTTGACGGCGGACGACATCCACCAGATCGGCCTTGACGATGTGGCGCGTATTCACGGTGAGATGCGCGCGATTATGGCCGAGGTGGGGTTTCAGGGCAGTTTGCAGGCATTTTTCCAGTTCATTCGCACCGACCCCAATAATTTTTACGACAACAGCGACGCGGGCCGTGCCGCCTTCCTTGCCGATGCGCGCCAGCAAACCGAAGAGATTTTTGCCGTCGCCGACCAGTATTTCCACACGCTGCCCAAGGCCGACTTGGAGGTGCGCCGGGTTGAACCGTGGCGCGAAGATACGGTCGGCATCGCCTTTTATAACCGGCCCAGCCAAGACGGCAGCCGCCCGGGGATCTATTACGCCAACCTCGCCGATATGACCGGCGTGCAGAAATATGTCTTCCGCGCTATCACCTATCACGAGGGCGTGCCCGGCCACCATTTCCAGATCGCCAAGGCGCAGGAGCTGTCGGACCTGCCGACCTTCCGCAAATTTACCAGCTATTCGGCCTTTACCGAGGGCTGGGCGCTCTATTCCGAGCAGCTGGCGGGCGAAATGGGCTTTTTCAAAGACCCCTATTATAATTTTGGCCGCCTGCAGGATGAAATCTGGCGCTCGGTGCGGCTTGTCGTCGACACCGGCATCCATCACAAGCGCTGGACCCGCCAGCAGGCGATCGACTATTTCACCGAAAACACGCCCATCAGCCCGCAGGATATTGTCACCGAGGTGGAGCGCTATTTTGTGCTGCCGGGGCAGGCGCTGTCTTACAAAATGGGGATGATCAAAATTCTGGAATTGCGCGCCAAAGCGCAGGCCGCGCTGGGCGATGCTTACGACATCCGCGACTTCCACAGCGCCGTGCTCGATCAGGGCTTTTTAACCCTCGGCATGCTGGAAGATCAGGTGAACGCTTATATTGAGGCGAAGAAGGAATAGGCCAAGGGTGAATAAAATTTGATACCGAACGGGTTCAATTTGATTTCGATGTTAATCATGTCTTCAAAATGATCCTGATCGGTATCATGTTTGCTTACATGTGTCGCAGAGACAATTTGTGCCCTTTCGGTATCATTTCTTGAAATCTGATCAATAGATCGCTATTTTGTTCCTGAACAGGAACGGAGGGCTTGTATTGGCCATCGACGTTTTAGAGATAGGGAAAGACCTTTCCGAAGAAGCGTTAAGACGTCTTCGTGCGCAGATAAGCGAAGACTTTCGGAAGATCGTTCAGGACGCATATTCTAACGCGAAAACTGCGGAACAGGCAGATGCCCTGCGCCGACTCTACGCCGCTGTGAAGCAAGATGCGTCTCCGACTTTTATCCATTCTATCGCCGATATCGGGGTTCTTGTCCGTGAAACGCGCAAAAGCCAGGCTTTAAGTCAGGCCGAATTGGCGGACTATGCCGGGGTCGGCAGGCGCGTCGTTTCGGAATTAGAGCGCGGTGTAAAAGACACGATCGAAATTGGTATAGTCATGTCTGTGTGTGCAGCTCTAGGCATTGATCTTTTTGCAAGAAAGCGATGACTCTTGCCCCGCCCTGACCATCTAGAAGTTTGGCTGGAGTCTTTTTCTTATCCCATAGGTATTTTGTTTGGGAATTCGGATGAGGGACTGAGCTTCCAATATTCCGCGGTTCACCAGGCCAATCTGCGGGCTATGCCTCTTTCACTGTCGCTCCCGCTGAGGACAGAACCGGCTTCTGACATCTTGACCCGTGCTTATTTCGATAATCTGCTGCCAGAAAGTGCGCAACTAGATGATGTCATGGCGCGCCACGGTGTCGCGCGTAATGATCTTATCGGTCTCTTTACGCACCTCGGTGCGGATTGCCCAGGCGCGGTTTCCATTCTTCCACCAGATACTGGTCCCGTTAAGACGCCTGGGGACTTATCGACAGATTATGAGCCGCTGGACGCGGCCCAACTGGCCGATTTGGTTGGTCGTCTTGCGCGCAGAGAGCCGATTGATCCCATTGCCCGTGATCCGTCGCCACTTGCCGGGGTGCAGCGTAAACTTGCGGTCGCATATGATGCTAGAACTGAAACATTTATGCTGCCCAAGCCAGACCGCAAGGTGCCGACAACCCATATCATTAAAGTTCCGCCGCCTGCGCTGACTGCTGATGTTCGCTATGAAGCGACCGCGATGAATGTGGCGCGTGCATGCGGCCTGAGCGCAGCCCGCGTCGAGGCATGCATTGCGGGCGATATGCCTTATCTATTAATCGAACGCTTTGACCGCCATGTCACGGAAGACGGCAATGTGTTTCGGCTTCATCAAGAAGACTTTGCTCAAGCGTTGGGGCTTTCCGCACGCTTGAAATATGAACGCGATGGGGCAGAAGGGCGACAATTCAATGCAAGGTCGGTCGCAAGCATACTTGCAAAAACCAAGACCCCGGCGAAAGCGCGGGAGGCTTTTTTGTTGCTCACTCTGTTTAATTTATCTGTTGGGAATACCGACATCCACGCCAAAAACCACGCGCTGTTGTATATTGACGGTCCATCACCGGTTCTCGCCCCCGCTTATGATGTTCTGCCAGTGATGACCAATCGGAATGTTGGACATCATCTGGCTTTCACCATCGGTCAAGCCCGGCACATCGCGAATATTGAAACCGCGGATATTGATATAGTCCTTGATACCTTTGGACTCAAAGGGGCTGCAGCGACCCGGTTTAAATCGGATAAATATGTACCGCTACTATCCAAAATCGCTCAGCGAATACGGGGCTTACCAGTCTATGAGTTTAAGGTTTTTCGCGACCTCGCAGGCGAGTGCATTGGTCACTTGGCTGAAATTCTTGGGATACCGCATCCATTGGATGATTTTGACGCTTTTCCCCCGTTTTATGCCCAAGCCGATGCTTTGAAAGAGTAACAGCACTCCTTCTCACTCAGCGGTTTTCAGCGGTTTGGTGCCCGACGGGCCGCCAAGCCAGGGCGGCAGGGTGCTGCCGGCATTCATCGGGTACAAGATCGTTTCATAGCGCGGCTCGCCCGGAAAGCCGTCGATAATCCGGTCGATCGCGCCGCGCAGGATCATTTCCGAATTCCACGGTAGAAAATGGTTCTGATCGGTCAGCACAATCGTCTCCAGCGGTTCGGCGCTGACCATGCGGCGCTGCATGAAGGGCACATTTTCAAACGGCACAAGGTCGTCCATGGTGCCGTGGATGATGACCACGGGCGCGGTGATGCGGTGCAGCTTGTCTTCAAGGCGCTCCAATTCATCCTCAAGCGCGAACACCTCGCGGTTGGTGTGCCTGAGCGCAGACGGGATCAGCCACACAAAGGGCGGCGTTTCACCCAGATATTGGATGAATTTGATCTCTTCCAACCCGGGGTCGAGCGAGCCCGCCAGCGGGATCACTCCGCCCACATCGTCCGGATAGTTGGCGGCCACCGCCGCCACAATCGGTCCGCCAAGCGAATGGCCCACCAGCACCGGTTTTTGACCGCCGCGGGTTTCCATCACTGCCTTGACCGCCGCCGCCTGCGCGTCCAGCGAAACCTCCTCGCGGTCGGGCTTGGTGTAGCCAAAGCCTGGGCGGTCAATCGCGATATATTCGCGGCCCTTAGGGGTGTTCTCAAGATAGCGCAGCCATGCGGTGGCACTGCCCGGTGTGCCGTGCACAAAAATCACCTGCTGACCCTCGGGGTCGCCCGCGCGCAGCACCGACAGATCCACCGTTTTTCCGTCGTGGCTATAACTTATGGTTTCGCGGGCGACCAGGTCATTGCCGTCAAACTCGCCTCTGAAGCTGGGCACGCATGCCGTTACCAGGCCGGCGAGCCCAACCATCACCCCAATCCAGGTGAAGGGCGAGGTGATTCCGCGCCAAAGGGTTTTGAGCGCCGGTGGGGTGCGGTCGGTCATGGGGCTAACCTCTGCTGTTGTTGTGTTTTGAGATGATCCACCAGTCCGGCGGCGGCCTCAAGCGCGGCGTCGCGCACAAAATGAAAATCGCCCTCGCTTCCATAATAGGGGTCGGGCATCTCATCCAACCCAATGTTGGGTGCAAAGTCGAGAAACAGGCGAAGCTCGGCCCGGCTGCCCTCGGGTGCCATGCGCTTCAGGTCGGCAAGGTTTTCGCCGTCCATCGCCAAAATCAGGTCGAAGTCGTCAAAATCGCTTGGCCGCACCTGGCGTGCGCGCTGGGCGGAAATGTCGAAGCCTGCTGCGCGGGCCGCGCGCTGGCCGCGCGCATCGGGCGCCTTGCCCGCATGAAAGCTGATGGTACCGGCGCTGTCGATGTGGCCTGCAAGGTCGGCCGCACCCTTCAGCGCATGCCGAAAGGCACCCTCGGCCAAAGGCGAACGACAGATATTTCCCATACAAACAAAGAGAATGGCGGTCACGTGCGTATCCTGCTGTTGCAAGGCTGACTTAAGGCTGTAATGCTCGCCTGTCCAACAGAAGGGCGCACGCATGGCAAAATTTGATCATATTGTGATCCTGACCGGCGCGGGCGTGTCGGCGGAGTCAGGCGTGGCAACCTTCCGCGACGCAGGCGGCCTGTGGGAGCAGCACCGCATCGAAGACGTGGCCACGCCCGAGGGGTTTCAGCGCAACCCTGCGCTGGTTTATGACTTTTACAATCAGCGCCGCGCCAAGCTTGGAACCGTTGAACCCAATGGAGCGCACACTGCGCTGGCCCGTCTGCAGGCCGAACATAACGGCCGGGTGACACTGATTACCCAGAATGTGGACAATCTGCACGAGCGCGGCGGATTTTCGGGCGTGATGCACATGCACGGCGAGCTGACCAAGGCGCGCTGCATGGCGTGCGCCAGCGTGCATCAATGGATGGACGCCTTTGACGGTGCGACGCCGTGCCCCACCTGCACCCATACGGCACTGCGCCCACATATCGTCTGGTTTGGCGAAATGCCCTTTCATATGGATATGATCGCCGATGCGCTGGGCGATGCCGACCTGTTCATCTCTATCGGCACCTCGGGCAATGTGTATCCGGCGGCCGGCTTTGTGCAGGAAGTGCGTGCGCGCGGGGCGGCGCACACAGTGGAGATCAATTTGGAACCATCAGCGGGCGCCTCGCTCTTTGCCGAATGCCGACACGGGCCCGCCGCCACGCTGGTGCCCGATTTTGTGGATGAGATATTAGGAGACTGAACCATGACGGAACGCACAAAACTGACCGCCGAGGAGGTTGCGGATGCCCTCAAAAGCCTTGATGGCTGGCGCTATGAGGTGGAGGCCGAGGCGATTTGTAAAAGCTTTGAATTTGCCGACTTCAAGGCGGCCTTTGGCTTTATGACGCAGGTGGCGCTGTTGGCCGAGGAAGCCTGTCATCACCCAGAATGGTTCAATGTCTATAACCGGGTTGAGGTGAAAATGACCACGCACGACGCGGCGGGCGTCACTGAAACCGACCTGCTGTTCGCCGACAAGATGAACGCCTGGGCGGCGGGGCGGTAGTTTGGGGCGCTGATCAGGGGCGCTACCCCTCTTCGACCCAGCGGTCGATCAGGTTGCGGGCAATCGCGATGGGCGGCGGCAGCAACAGGTCGGGCGTTTGCATGGCGAGCGAGGCGCGCACATCATCCCGCGTGATCCACCGTGCGGCGTCGACCTCGTCCATATCGAGCGTGACATCACGGCTGGTGGTGCGCGCCATAAAGCCCATCATCAAGGACGATGGCCACGGCCAGGGCTGGCTGGCGACATAGGTGATATCGAACACGTTAAGCCCGGCTTCCTCGGCGCATTCGCGGGCCACGGCTTCCTCGGCCGATTCGCCGGGTTCAACAAAGCCTGCCAGCGCCGAGTAGAAATTGGGCGGCAGTTTCGGCCCGCGCCCCACCAGCACCGCATCGCCTTCCTCAATCAGCATGATCACCACCGGATCGGTGCGCGGAAAATGGCTGGCCCCGCAATCGGGGCACCGACGCTCCGAACCGCCGTGGACCGCCTCGGACGGCGCGCCGCATACGGCACAAAACCGGTGCCGCGCGTGCCAGTCGGTCAGCGATTTGGCGTGCGCCACCACACCGAGCCACGCGTCACCCGAGCCAAGCTTCATGGCCACTGCGCGCGCATCGCGAAATTTGTCAGCCTCGGGGAAGGCCTCCAGGGCAGCACTACCGAGGTCTTCGCCGTCAAGCTGGGCGGCGTAATGATGCCTGCCGTTGCGGTCAATGCCCAAAAATACCTCTGTCTTGAGGGGCGACTCGACGGCATCACCCGGTGCCCAGAAAGGCGCACCCGACGCGTCGGTCAGGGGCCGGTCGCCCGCAAACAGCAATATACGGCTGCCCGTGCTGTGGCGGCGGCGTATCAATTCCGGGTCGCGGCGCAGATGATCGGCGCGGTCCAGGGGGCTGTCGGCAAAGGCGATGGTCATCGGCGGTGTGTCCCCTGGGTGGTGAAGGTGGGCGGTAAAGATGAGCGGTGAAGGCGCTTCACCCTAGTGGGCGATTTTGCCCCCCGCAAGACAGCAGGGCTTGCAATTTGGCGCGGCCATGCGCATATACGCTTCGGGAGCGCCAGCGGACAATCCGCTCGCCAACCCGGTCAGGGCCGAGAGGCAGCAGCCGTAACGAGTTAGGCTTGGGTCGCCTTGGCTCTCCCACCCATTTCCCGCTTTTTCCCTTTCAGCCCCATCCTGATTTGCTAAAGTCAGGGGTGACGCTTTTGTCTTTAAGGGGTTCCATGTCTCAGTCATCAGCCCAGGCCTATCAGGTGCTGGCCCGTAAATATCGCCCGTCTGACTTCACCGCCCTCATTGGGCAGGATGCGATGGTGCGTACGCTGGCCAATGCGATGGCGGCGGGCCGGCTGGCGCATGCCTTTGTGCTGACCGGTGTGCGCGGTGTGGGCAAAACCACCACGGCGCGGATCATCGCCAAGGGGCTGAACTGCGAAACGGCAGACGGCCCCACCACCGAGCCCTGCGGCACCTGTGGCAGCTGCACCGCCATTGCCGAGTCGCGTCATGTCGACGTGCTGGAAATGGACGCCGCCAGCCGCACCGGCGTCGACGATGTGCGCGAAATTATCGAAAATGTGCGCTATGCGCCGGTCAGCGCGCGCTTCAAGGTGTATATCATCGACGAGGTGCACATGCTCTCCAACAATGCGTTCAACGCCTTGTTGAAAACGCTGGAAGAACCGCCCGAGCACGCCAAGTTTATCTTTGCCACCACCGAAATTCGCAAGGTTCCGGTGACGGTTCTCTCCCGCTGTCAACGCTTTGACCTGCGGCGGGTTGAGGGCGATGTGCTGACCGCGCATCTCAGGTCGATCCTGGCGGCCGAGAGCGCCTCCGCCGAGGATGAGGCGCTGGCGATGATCACCCGTGCCGCCGAAGGCTCGGTCCGCGACAGCCTGTCGCTTTTGGACCAAGCACTGGCGCACGGGCAGGGGGAGATCACCGCGACCCAAGTGCGCGACATGCTGGGCTATGCCGACCGGGGGCAGGTGTTTGACCTGCTGGGCGAGGTGATGGCGGGCGATATCGCCGCCGCGCTTGGCCGTTTGCGTACGCTCTATGACCGGGGCAGCGAACCTGCGGTGATCGTCTCGGATCTGATGGAGATCACCCATGCGCTCACGCGCCTGAAGGTTGCGCCCGACCTCGGGGCCGACGCGCTGATGTCCGACGATGAGCGCACCCGCGCTGGCGAGATGGCCGCTGGCCTCGCGATGCCGCATCTGACCCGCGCGTGGCAAATGCTGATGAAGGGGCTGGGCGAGGTGCGCGCGGCCCCTAGCCCAATCTCTGCGGCCGAAATGGTGCTGATTCGCCTCGCCTACGCCGCCGACCTGCCCGACCCCGCAAGCCTGGTGAAAACCCTGCAAAATGGCGGCCCTGCGGGCACGGGCGGCCGCCCGGCAAGCAGCGCGCCCGGTGGTGCCTCGACGGGTGGCGGTTCGCAGGCCAGTGTGCAGGCGGTGGCAACTGCAACGGTTTCCGGCGCTGCGCCGGGGGGCGATGCGTCTGGTGCGCCAACCGCGCAGGTGATTGCCTTTTCGCGCGGTGGGGCCGCGCCAGCCGTGGAGGCTGAGGCGGAACTCACCCCCGCCCCGATGCCGCAAAGCTTTGAGGCGCTTGTTGAGGTGTTGACCCAAAACAAGGAAGGCGTTTTGGCGGTGGCGCTCAAGGATCAGGCAAGGCTGGTGGCGTATCAGCCCGGCCATCTGGAGTTTAGCGACGAGATGCAACTCAAGCCCGAGGTGCATGCCGAGCTGAAAACCAAATTGAAGCAGCTGACAGGGCGCGCCTGGACCATCAGCTACAGCGCCGGCGCAGCGGACCTGTCGCTGAAAGAACAGGCCGACGCACAAGAAGCCGCCGACTTTGAAGCCGCGCTTCAGAACCCGCTGGTGAAATCAGTGCTGGCGGCGTTTCCGGGGGCGCGCTTGAAACAAGTGAAAGCGCTGAAAATGGATGCGCCTGCCGCCGACGGGGACGGCATGCCTGGTGCAGACGATGACGCAGTGGGCAGTTTTGATTTTTCTGATGATGAAGGGAAGTGAGCCATGTTTGGCCTTGGCGACATGATGAAAAAAGCGCAGGAAATGCAGGCCAAAATGGCCGAAATGCAGGATGCGCTGAAAGACATGACCGTTACAGGCGAAGCGGGCGGCGGCCTCGTGAAGGTGACGCTCAACGGGCAGGGCGAGATGGTGAAAACCGAGATCGATCCCAGCTTATTGTCGGCGGATGAGCACGCGGTTCTGGAAGACCTGATTGTGGTGGCGCACGGCCACGCCAAAGCCCGCGTGGGCGAGCAGGCCGCCGAGCAGATGAAAGACCTGACCGGTGGGCTGGACCTGCCGCCGGGCATGAAGCTGCCGTTTTAATTGCCGTGCCGCGCAGTCATTCCACCGATATTGACGGGCTGATTCAGCTTCTGGCCAAACTCCCAGGGCTGGGGCCGCGCTCGGCCAAGCGCGCGGCGCTGGATTTGCTGAAAAAACGCGAAAGTGTGATGCGCCCATTGGCGCGCACGCTCGAGGCCGTTGCCACCAGCGTTGATTTTTGCGCGCAGTGCGGAAATCTCGACACCGTCAGCCCCTGCCATATTTGTAGCGACCCCCGGCGCGACGCGGGCACGCTGTGCGTGGTGGAGGATGTGGCGGACCTGTGGGCGCTCGACCGCTCCGAGGGGTATAAAGGCCTATACCATGTTTTGGGGGGCACCTTATCGGCACTTGACGGAGTTGGCCCAGACGACTTACGAATCGCCAGCCTGGTAACACGGGTGTCGGAAGGCACCGTGCAAGAGGTGATTCTGGCGCTCAATGCAACGGTCGAAGGCCAGACGACAAGCCACTATGTGGCTGATATGTTGTCTGAGACACAAGTTCAGATCACTGCGCTTGCCCACGGCGTACCGGTGGGCGGCGAGCTGGATTATCTCGACGACGGCACATTGACCGCCGCGCTCAATTCGCGCCGCGGACTTGAGGATTAAGGGGGGAACGATGGTGGAACATGTCCAGGCAACCGCGCGCTGTCACTGCAGCGCGGTGCGCTTCACCGTGCGGGCGCCCGCGGATGCGGAACTGCTCACCTGCAATTGCTCCATCTGTTCGATGACCGGCTTTGTGCATCTGATCGTCGGCAAGGATGATGTCGTCTTTCAGGATGGCCGCAATGTTCTGAGGTCTTATCGTTTCGGTACCGAAACAGCAGAGCATCTGTTTTGCCCGACCTGCGGGGTCAAGCCGATTTATGTGCCGCGCAGCCATCCGGATGGCTGGTCGGTCAACGCCAACTGTATCGAGGATTTGGGTGTGTTTCGCACCCTCACCTACAGCGAATTTGACGGCCAGAACTGGGAACAGAATATCGCAGGGATACGCTAGCCCGCCAGCCGGTCGATCACCTTGCGGTAAATTGCAGTCAGCGCTTCGATGTCCGCCACGGCCACATGCTCGTCGACCTTGTGCATGGTCTGACCGACCAGGCCAAATTCGACTACCGGGCACATATCCTTAATAAAGCGCGCGTCGGAGGTGCCGCCGGTGGTCGAGAGTTCGGGCCGTCTGCCGGTCACCGCCTCGGCGGCGTCTGCCACCGCA
>JASBSO010000173.1 GCA_030148905.1 Kordiimonadaceae bacterium
TGGTCGCCGGTTGAAAAAACCGCGCTGGCCGAGGCCGAGGTCGAATATCAGGACCATGTCTCCACCCAGATCGATGTGGCCTTTCCGGTCGTGACCGCGGGCCATCCAGCCTTGGAGGGGGCGGAGATTGTCATCTGGACAACCACGCCGTGGACCATCCCCGGCAACCGCGCCATTTGTTATGGCAGCGACATTGACTATGTCGTGCTTGAGGTGGACGGTCGCTCCTTTGCCGTGGCCGAGGCATTGCTTGCCGCCTTCCGTGAGCGTACGGGCATAAAGGGCGGTGAGATCACCGCGCATCTGAAGGGCAGCGATGTCGCCGGGACCGTATGCGCGCACCCCTGGCGCGGGCACGCCGACGCCGGTGGGTATTATGATTTTGATGTGCCGCTTCTGGACGGCGACCATGTCACCACCGATGCGGGCACCGGTTTTGTCCACACGGCACCCGGCCACGGCCAGGAAGACTTTGAGGTCGCGACGCTGAAATACGGCATTGAGGTGCCGCATACGGTCGGCGAAGACGGGCGCTATTTCAATCATGTGCCGTTGGTGGCGGAGCATCATGTGTACAAGGTGGCCGAGCATGTGTGCGAGCTGTTGGGCGAGCGCCTGCTTGGCCAAAGCCAGTTCGAACACAGCTATCCGCACAGTTGGCGGTCCAAGGCGCCGCTGATTTTCCGCAACACCGCGCAGTGGTTTATCTCGATGGACAAAACCGGCCTGCGTGACCGGGCGCTCAAGGCCATCCGCGACGAGGTGCGCTGGGTGCCGAGCCAAGGGCAAAACCGCATCGAGGCCATGGTCCGCGACCGGCCCGACTGGGTCATCTCGCGCCAGCGCGCCTGGGGCGTGCCGATCCCGCTCTTTGTCCACCGCGCCAGCGGCGAGATTTTAGTCGACGAGGCGGTGAATGCCCGCATCCTCGCGAGCTTTGAAAAGGCCGGGGCCGACGCCTGGTTTGCCACACCGGCCGAGGACTATCTCGGTGATGCTTACAGCGCCGACGACTATGACCAGGTGACCGATGTGATCGATGTGTGGTTCGACAGCGGCTGCACCCACGCCTTTGTTGCCGAAGAGCGCGACGAGCTGACCTGGCCCGCCGATCTGTATCTGGAAGGCTCGGACCAGCACCGCGGCTGGTTTCAGTCATCGCTGTTGGAGGCCTGCCTCACGCGCGGGGCGGCGCCTTATAAAAACGTGCTGACGCATGGTTTCGTTATGGACGGCGAAGGACGCAAAATGTCCAAGTCGCTCGGCAATGTGGTCAGTCCCTTGAAAGTGATCGATCAATACGGCGCCGATATTTTGCGCCTGTGGACCATCGCAACCGATTTTCAGGACGATGTGCGCATCAGCGATACCATCTTGCAGGGGCAGATCGACGCTTACCGCAAGATCCGCAACACGCTGCGCTATATGCTGGGCAGCCTCGAGGGCTTCAGCGAGGCGGAGCGCGTCGACGCCGCCGACATGCCCGCGCTGGAGCGTTATGTGCTGCACCGCCTGGCCGAGCTGGACAGCTTCATTCGCGAGCGGGTGTCGTCTTACGACCTCACCCCGGTGTTGCAGGCGCTCTATCAGTTTTGCATTCAGGACCTCTCGGCCTTTTATTTCGATATCCGCAAGGACAGCCTCTACTGCGACAGCCCCGAGAGCTTGACCCGCCGCGCTTGCCGCACGGTGCTCGACGCGGTATTCGACCGCCTTGTCACCTGGCTGGCCCCGGTGTTGGTGTTCACCGCCGAAGAAGCCTGGCAGGCCCGCTACGGCGAGGCGGCCGACAGCGTGCATCTGGAGCTGTGGCGGGATACACCCGAGGCATGGCTCAACCCTGGGCTTGCAGCACAGTGGGCAAAGGTCCGCGCTGTTCGCAGCGAAGTGCTGCTGAAACTGGAAGACGCCCGCCGCGACAAGGTCATCGGGGCAAGCCTGCAAGCCCATGTCAACGTGGTGGCACCGGCAGATGACCTCGCCGCCTTTGACGGTCTGGACGCAGCAGAAATTTTCATCACGTCGACCGCGTCGCTTTCCGAGGGCGAGCTCGGTGCCAATGTTGCGCGGGCTGACGGCCACAAATGTGCACGCTGCTGGGTGGTGTTGCCCGAGGTCAAGGACGAGGGCGGCTTGTGCAATCGCTGCGCAGATGTTGTCGCCGAACTGGACGCGAAAGCAGGCGCGTGAGCGCGGCAACCGCCTTTTACCGCCGGGGCATGGCCATCGCGGCCAGCGCCTTTGTGGCGGACCAGGCCAGCAAGGCGCTGATTCTCTATGCACTGGAACTGCCGCGCCTGGGCACGGTCGAGCTGTTGCCGTTCCTGGCCTTTACCATGGTGTGGAATGCGGGCATTTCGATGGGCATTCCGCTGGGTGATCTGTTCGGCGGGGCGGATGCCGGACGCATCGGGCTGATTGTGCTGACGCTGGCCATTAGCCTTTATCTGTGGCGGTGGCTCAGGCGTTCGGTGCGGCGCGGCGAAATGTGGGGCCTGGGCCTTGTGCTTGGCGGGGCCATGGGCAATCTGGTGGACCGGGTGGTCTATGGTGCGGTGGCCGATTTCATCCATGTGTTCGGCTTTGGATATCATTTCTATGTCTTTAACGTGGCGGACGCCGCCATCAGCATCGGGGTGATTGTTTTGATCGCCGACAGTGTGATGCCCGGCTTGCTCTCGGCTTCCGATGGCAGTAAAACTGCACAGACCGACCAGCAGTTGTCGGCAAAGGAGTAAAGCCTGATGCGTATTCGTCCCTTCATTGCGGTTTTGTGTATGGGCCTGACGGTCGCGGCCTGCGGGTCGGGCGGCAGCCTGTCGCCGGATGAATTTGAAGTGATGCAATACAAGCCACTTGTGATCCCACCCGAGGCTGAACTGCGCCCGCCGCGCCCCGGTCAGCCCAAGGCCCAAAGCATCGATGCAGGCCGTCAGGCGTTTGAAGCGCTTTTCCCCGGTGCGGAATTTCGCCCGGCCCCGCGCAAGTCCGACGGCGAATTGTCGATTCTGCTGAACCTGCCCCGATCGGAACCGGATGTGCGCTCCAACGTGGCGCAGCGTGAGTTGGACGTGGTGAAAAAAGCCCTGCTTTTGGCCGACATTTTGGACGCTGAAGAGCGCCAGTTCCGCCCAGACAACATCGAAATTCGTCGGCTGGCGACCAGCAGCCCGCGCTGAGCGCAGTGGCTGAAGGCCCCGCCCCCAATCTTGCCCCGCGCCGCGCGGTTCGGCGCTTATCCGAACGGCTGATCAACCGCATCGCTGCGGGCGAGGTGGTCGAACGCCCATCAAGCGCGCTGAAGGAACTGGTGGAAAACAGCCTGGATGCGGGCGCGACACAAATCGATATCCACATCGTCGACGGCGGCAAAAAGCGCCTCGAGGTGCACGATAACGGCGCAGGTATTCCGGCAGACGAACTGCCGCTGGCGGTCGAACGCCACGCCACCTCCAAGCTTGACGACGATGATCTGGTCAATATCCGCCATCTTGGCTTTCGCGGTGAGGCACTGGCCTCCATCGCGTCGGTCGCGCGGCTGACGCTCACCTCGCGAACGGCTGACGCCGACACCGCATCGGAAATTCATGTCGAAGGCGGAAAAATGGGCGCAGTACGGCCTGCCGCCATGCGGCGCGGCACGCGGGTGGTGGTCGACGATCTGTTTTTTGCCACCCCGGCGCGGCTCAAATTTTTAAAAACCGAACGCGCCGAACAGGGGCAGATCACCGACACCGTCAAACGATTGGCGATGGCACACCCGCGCGTTGGGTTTTCGCTGGCCAATGACAGCCGCACCCTGCTGAGCCTGGCCCCCGCCGGTGATCTGGCGGGAGACGCCCGGCTCGCGCGGCTTGGGGCGGTGTTGGGCCGCGACTTCGAGGCCAATGCCATCGCCATCAACGCCGCGCGCGAAGGCCTGCATCTGGCCGGGTTTGCGGGGCTTCCCACCTATTCGCGCGGCAATGCCATGCAGCAATATCTGTTCGTCAACGGCAGGCCCGTGCGCGACAAGCTGCTGGTCGGTGCCGTGCGCGGGGCTTATGCCGATTATCTGGCGCGCGACCGGCACCCGGTTTTGGCGCTGTTTCTTGAGGTGCCGCCCGACTGTGTGGACGTGAATGTTCACCCCGCCAAGGCCGAAGTGCGGTTTCGCGACCCCGGCCTGGTGCGGGGGATGATTGTGTCTTCGCTGCGCCACGGGCTGGCCGAGGCCGGGCACCGGGCCTCGACCACTGTGGCGGGCGCGGCGCTTGGTGCGATTCGCACCGAGGGCAGCACGGGGCTGCCCTGGGGGCGGACATCAGACAGCACGCGGCCGTCGGCGGCAGAGTTGTCGCGCGCCTTTGCCGCGCAGGCCCCCAGCCTAGAGCTCGGCATCGGCGAACGGGGTCAGCTTCCCCTTAATCCAGGGGGCGGGATTTCGACCCCAAGCGCCCGCGATCACAGCGCCGAACCGCCACCCGATACCGCTGCCGATTTTCCGCTCGGCACGGCGCGTGGGCAGCTGCACGCCACCTATATCGTCGCGCAAACGGTAGACGGCATTGTGATCGTCGACCAGCACGCCGCGCACGAACGGTTGGTCTATGAGCGGATGAAAAAACAAATCGCCGCCACCGGCGTGGGTCGGCAGGCGCTGCTGTTGCCCGAGGTTGTTGACCTGGGCGAGGACCCGGCCGTGCGGCTGCTGGCGCGCGCGGACGAGCTGGCCGAACTGGGTCTGGTGCTGGAGCCTTTTGGCCCCGGCACCGTGGTGGTGCGCGAGGTACCGTCGATGCTGGGCAAGGTCGACGCAGTGGGTTTGGTGCGCGATCTGGCGGACGAGTTGAGCGAACTTGACGAGGCCCTCAGCCTCAAAGAGCGACTGGAAGAGGTGACCGGCACCATGGCCTGCCACGGTAGTGTGCGCGCCGGGCGCAGGCTGACGCTGGACGAGATGAACGCGCTGTTGCGCGAAATGGAAGCAACGCCGCACTCGGGCCAGTGCAACCACGGCAGGCCAACCTATGTCGAGCTGAAGCTCGCCGACGTCGAAAAGCTGTTTGGGCGGCGCTAAAGCCGCCGATATTACTGTACCCGGTCATAGCGGCGTACGGCAGGCTCGCGGCCCACAAACTGCACCCCCACCATCAAATGCCCGTCTTTAAGCTCGTACGTCAGCGACTTCAAGCCGCCCTCTGCGGCATCCGCATCTTCAAAATGGGCATAGTTCGCACGCGCCTCGGCGAGGGTCAGTGTCAGCGGGCCGCCGTCTTCCCAGGTGGTATAATCGCGGCGGTGATGCTTGAGCCGGAGCGTCAAACCCGTGGGCGTTTCTTCCACCAAAATCAGTTCGGCAAAGCGAAATTCGCCGTCGTTGCCCGGCACCACAAAGGTGCCGACCATCACCTCGCCCACAGGGGCTTGCCAGCTATAGGTAATGGGCGCGCTGCCCTCGCGCTCCAGTTTCCAGTTTCCGGTGGCAAAGGCAAAATCGCCGATGTCTGCGGCGAGCGGCGTGCTGAGTATCAGCGCGAGGCAAGCTATGATCATTCGCATGGTGGGCCCTTTCCTAAGCCGTGATGAACTGTATCTGTTGTATGCCCTGCCGACGCGTATCGACAATCGTCATGCGGGCCGGGACCTGTGGACGGTCATCCTTGTGCCATTCGGCAACAATCACGCCGCCGTCCGCCAGCAGCGCCGTGTCGTTTATCTGCGCCAGCGCAGCGTCGATCAGACCCTCACCGTAAGGCGGGTCCATGAAGATGATATCAAAAGGGGTGCGCGCGGCAAAGGACGCGGCGTCACCGCGCACCAAATGGTGATCAACCGGCTCGGCAAGACCCGCGACATTGCGGGCAATGACGGCGGCGGCCTCGGGGCTGCGCTCAACGGCGGTCACGTGCGCCGCACCGCGCGACAGGGCCTCGATCCCCAGCGCGCCGGACCCCGCAAACAGGTCAGCCACTCGCGCACCGGTGAGGCTAGGATAGCGGGGATGCTGCAGCATGGAAAATATCCGCTCGCGCATCCGGTCGGTGGTGGGGCGGCTGATATCGCCAGCGGGCACGTCCAGCTTTTTTCCGCGCCAGCGCCCGGCGATCACACGGATCATGACCGCGTCCGGGGCCTGCGCGGCTTGCCGCGTCCAGTCCTTGGCTCAGCGTCTGACTTGCGTGCCTTAGTGCGCCCTGCCTTGGGGTCTGCATCCGGCTTGCGCGCCCTGCCGCGCTGGTCGCCCCTGGCATTGCGGTCCTTATCGCGTGGATCGCCTGAGGCTGTATGGCCTTTACTACGCTGATCGCCTCTGGCCGTGTCGAACTTGCGCGCCGCACCGCGCGGGCCACCTGTGTCCGCATTAGGCTTGCGGCTCTCATCGCGGTGGTCGTCAGCGGCTTTGCGCACCTTACGCCGGGGCTTGGGCTTGTCCTTGGGCTTGGCCTTGGCCCAGCCGGTACGGGCGCTGGTCAGTTTGGGGGCAGTGACACCGCCGTCCTGCGCCGCCGTGTCGAAATAGCCCGAACAGGCTTTCAGCAACTGGTCACCCGGCACCCGCGCCACATCATCCAGCGCCAAATTTCCGAGCGCAAAGGGGCCGTACTGCGTGCGGATCAGGCGGGTCACCTCCAGGTCCAAATGCGCCATCAATTTGCGCACCTCGCGGTTCTTGCCCTCGTGAATGGTGACAGTGATCCATGTGTTGGCGCTGGTTTGCGTGCTGGCGTCGATCTGGACAGGCCCGTAATGCACCCCGTCAATAGTTGCGCCGTCTTTGAGGTTGGCAATTTTCTGGGCGTCGAGTGTCCCGTAAACCCGCACGCGGTAAGTGCGCGGCAGGCCGGTTGCGGGCAGCTCTAACCAGCGCGCCAATCCGCCGTCATTGGTCAGCAGCAACAGGCCTTCGGTGTTCATGTCCAGCCGGCCAACGGCAACAACACGCCCCATATGCGCGGGCAGGCCGTCAAAGATGGTTTTGCGGCCTTCGGGGTCGTGTGCGGTGGTCAGCACGCCGCGCCGCTTGTGCAGGCGCCACAGGCGGGTTTCCTCAGGCGCGCTGACGGGCTGCCCATCGACACTGAGGCCCGCGGTCCCATCCACCAGCGTTGCCGGCGTATCCAACACCTTGCCATTCAGCCGGATGCGTCCAGCCTCGATCATGCGTTCGATCTCGCGGCGCGAGCCTACACCTGCGCGGGCCAGAACCTTGGCTATGCGTTCGCCGGTTTGCGGCGCGTTATCTTGTGTCATGCGTTCCTTGTAAGCGCGAAGGCACGTGGCTTCAAGCGCTTGACGCCGGTGTGATAACGCGCCAGCCTCAGCAGATGATCGACCGCTTTCCAGCCATGCAGCGCGCGCTTGACGAGGCTACCGCCGCCGCCGAGCGCGGGGAGGTGCCCGTAGGGGCCGTTCTGGTTAGCCCAGACGGCGCCATATGCGCGTCAGCAGGCAATCAAACGCTAGCCGACCGGGACCCATCTGCGCACGCCGAAATGCTGGCGATCCGCAAGGCTTGCGCGAAGGTGGGCAGCGAACGCCTGCCGGGTTTTGACCTCTATGTCACGCTGGAGCCGTGCGCCATGTGCGCGGCACTGATCAGCTATGCCCGCATTCGCCGCCTGTATTTTGGGGCGAGCGATCCGAAATCGGGCGGGCTAACGGTGGGGCCCAAGCTCTTTTCGCAGCCGACGCTGCATCACCGGCCCGAGGTGTATGGCGGGATCATGGAGCGCGAGGCATCGGAGTTGCTGAAAGATTTTTTTCAGCAAAAACGCGCGCATTCGGAGTAAAGTAGCACCATTGGGGGCGTTTCGGGGAAGACGAGGGGAAGAGCAATGCAGATTAACGGACTGCGCTACGTGCTGACGGTGGTGGCTGCATTTGTGGCGTACGGGCTGATTTACACCGGGGCCTTTGCGGTGATGGATGTTGGGGACCTGATGGCCGAATATGGCCGCAGTGACGATGACCCGCTGGCGGCCTATGCGATGATTGGTCACCTGCTGGAAACGCTGGTGCTGGTGTTCATCTATTTTCGGTGGGTGCGCAGCAATGCCGTTGGCACTGGGGCCTTATACGGGACGCTGATTGGCCTCTATTATGCCGCCACGCAGTTGTCGACCATGGGCGGATTTAAGGGCTTTACACCCGATTTGGTGTTCGGCTTTTTGCCGCTGCATGTCATTGCGGGGCTGATCGCTGGCGGACTTGTGCCAGCGGTGTTGTATAAAGCGCCCAAAGCCACGCCGGTTCCAACGGAGTAAACCCGGATATGCCCGACCTGCTGCCGAAACTGATTGCGCGATTAAACGTCTGGGGCACCGAGGCGTGGCAGTGGTTTCAGGACAATGTGCTGGAGCCCGAACGGCTGATTGAGCTGGGTATTATCATTGTTGCGTATTTTCTGGCGCGGTTGGCTTCGGGCTTCATCATGAAAGGCCTCGATATGGCGCTGGGGGATTTTGCCCCCTGGCGCCGTATTCAACCGCGCATTCCGCAATCGCGCATCACGGCGATTGTGGCGCTGATTTTGCTGTGGAGCGGGCGGTTGATCATGGAGCCGCTGGCCGGTGTGTATATTCTGCCGCTGGCGACCAGCCTGCTGACCGCCTGGATTATCATTTCCATCGCCACCGGGTTTATAGCCAGCCGCGAACTCGCCCGCATGATGTCGGTCGCCGTCTGGTCGCTTGCCGCGCTGAATATTTTGGGCGTGCTGACGCCGATCATCAATGTGCGGGACGGGGCGGCGCTGCCGCTGGGCGACAGCCAGGTTTCGGTTCTGGATATCATCACCGGCCTGCTGACGGCAGGATTGTTGATCTGGGGTGCGCTGGCGCTTGCGGCGATTTTGGACCGGCATTTGCGCGATTTTCCCAACATGCCGGCAAGCGCAGCGGTGTTGGTGGGCAAAACCGCGCGCTTTGCGCTGCTGGCGCTGGCGGTGTTGATCGCGCTCAATACTTCGGGCATCGACCTGACGGCGCTTGCGGTCTTTGGTGGTGCGCTTGGTGTCGGTATCGGTTTTGGCCTGCAAAAGGTTGTGGGGAATTTTATTTCGGGCGTCATTCTGTTGATGGACCGCTCGATCAAGCCCGGCGATGTGATCGAGATCAACGAAACCTATGGCCGCATCAACAAAATGGCAGCGCGCTATACCAGCGTGATCACCCGCGACGGGACCGAATTTCTAATCCCGAACGAGGATATGATCACCCAGCCGGTGGTCAACTGGTCGCATTCCAACCTACTTGTCCGCCGCAAAATTCCAGTGCAGATCAGCTATGGCAGCGACCTTGAAAAGGCGATGGCGCTGATGGTGGAAGCCTCGCTGGAAGTGCCGCGGGTGCTGAAAACCCCAGAGCCGCGTCCGCTGCTTAAAGGCTTTGGCTCAGACGGCGTCGATATCGAGCTGAGAATGTGGATCAGAGACCCAGAAAACGGCGTCAGCAATGTCGCCAGCGACGTGATGATGCTGATCTGGACCAAATTTCACGACAACAATATCGAATTTCCGTTCCCGCAGCGCGATGTGCATATCACGGGATTGGAAAAAGCCCTTGCTCTTAGTCAACAGAAACCAAGCGCTGAGCCGGACCAGTCTTAGCCCATATAGGCCATATACGCCTCGACCAAAGCCAAGCCAATGGGCCCCGGCGTGCCCGTTCCGATGGCGGTACCGTCCAATGTCACAATCGGCGTGACGCAGCCTGTGGACGAGGTCAGGAACATTTCATCGGCCTTGAGCGCGTCCGCGACCGAAAAGGCCGCCTCTTTGACCTGAATGTCGTGGGTTTTGGCCACCTGCATCAGGGTAGCCCGTGTGATTCCGGCCAGAATGTTGAACTGATCGTTGAACGCGGCAGACCGGGTTATGGCGACCCCGTCTTTGACGATCCAGATATTGGTTGACGAGCCTTCGGTGACCAAGCCTTCACCGTCAACCAGCACGGCTTCAAAGGCACCCGCTTCGCGCGCCTTTTGCTTGGCCAGAATGTTTGGCAACAGCGATATGGATTTGATATCCGCCCTAGGCCAGCGTTCGTCGCGGGCGGTGATGGCGGCGACCCCGCCGCGTGCCCGCCGGGCCACGGCATCAAAATTCACCGGGCGGCAGGTGATCACCAGCGATGTCAGGCTTTCGCTGGGGAAAGGATGGTCGCGCCGCGCGACCCCCCGCGTGACCTGAATATACAGAAACCCGTCGCGGATATGGTTGCGCCGGATCATGGTGTTCAGAAGAAACGGCCATGCGCGCTGTGCCACCGGCGGGGTGATTGCCAGTTCCGCCATCGAGCGATAAAGCCGCGCGATATGCGGGTCACGGTCAACCGGCCCGCCCTTTCTGACGGCGATGCCTTCATACACGCCGTCGGCAAATTGATAGCCGCGGTCCTCGATATGCACAAAGGCATCCCGCAGCGGAACATAACGACCGTTAACATAAGCAATGCGCGACATACGATCTCCCGTCAGGCAGCGAGCGCGTCATGAAAGGCATTGAACGCCTTCAGCACATCGCCGGGGGCCTCCATCTGCGGGAAATGTCCAATGCCTTCGAGCCGCACAATGTCAGCGTGCGGGACTTTTTCTGCAAATTCGGCCAAAACATGCCCGCCCGATACCGGGTCGGCGGTACCGTTGATCAGCCGCATCGGCAGGTCGGGTTGGTTCAAGGCGGCCACCCAGCGTGCGGCGTGCTGCTTGCGTTCGGCCATATAGCGGATACGCCGCGCCAGCGCCCCTTTGCCATTCACCCCCAGCGTGGCTTTCCACAAACAATGATACAGGCTGGGTGCCGGTTGGGTGTTGGGTCCAAACACCTCTTTCAGACCCTTGAGCATTTTGGCCTTGCTGGTCAGTTGGGCAATGGCGGGTCCAAAGGGGCCGGCCAGCAGTTTTTGCATCGAGCGTGGGCGGTGCAGGGTGGGGATCATGCCACCGTTGAGAAACACAACGCTTTTGATTTCAAAGCCCAAAACCCCTTCAGCGCGACGGGCCAAAAGTTCTTGCGCGACCGTGTCGCCTACATCATGCGCGAGAATGTGGGCGTGTTTGACCTGTCGGCGGCGCAGCAATTCTTCCAGCATGTCCGCCTGGTCCATCAGGCTGACGGTTCTTTTGTGCAAGTTTTGGCTGTAGCCATAGTCCATCAGATCGGGCAGCAAGAGCGCGAACCGCTTGGCAAGGCC
>JASBSO010000217.1 GCA_030148905.1 Kordiimonadaceae bacterium
GGACGCAAGGCGCACATTCTGACCGCGACGCCCGATCGCCAATGATAATTGGTCATCCGGCACCACAACTTCAACCCGGCCGGTTTCCTCGTCGAGGACAACCTTGGTCACCTCGGCAGGCTGGAGCGCGTTGACAATGAAGGTCGCATGATCGGGCGACCAGGGAATGATATCGATTTTCTCGCCCTGCAGTTCGCTGACCACCGCCTGAACGCGGCTGCCACGCATCCCCACACAGGCCCCGACCGGATCAATTGAACTGTCGTTCGAGATCACGCCGATTTTGGCGCGGCTGCCCGGGTCGCGCGCGACCGAGCGCAGCTCGATCACCCCGTCATAAATTTCGGGCACTTCCTGAGCAAAGAGCGCCGCCATGAAGTCAGGCTTGGTTCGGCTCATGAAAATTTGCGGGCCGCGATTTTCGCGGCGCACGTCATAAATAAAGCCGCGAATACGTTCATTTTGGCGCAAATGTTCGCGCGGGATCACCTGATCGCGGCGCATAATCGCCTCGGCGCGGCCCAGATCAACAATCACATTGCCGTATTCCACGCGCTTGATCACACCGGTGACAATTTCACCGACGCGGTCTTTATATTCTTCATATTGGCGGTCACGCTCGGCGTCGCGTACCTTTTGCACAATCACCTGCTTGGCGGTTTGCGCGGCAATCCGGCCAAAATCGAGCGGCGGCAAACTTTCGGCCATGAAATCGCCGATCTCGGCGTCGGGCTTGTCGCGGCGCGCGTCGACAAGCGCGATCTCGATCGCGGGCTCTTCGACCTCTTCAACAACTTTCAGCACCCGGAACAGGCGAATTTCGCCGGTGTTCTGGTCGATCTGTGCACGAATCTCGTTTTCAGCGCCGTAACGCGAGCGCGCCGCCTTTTGAATGGCTTCTTCCATCGCTTCAAGCACGATCGATTTATCAATCGATTTTTCCTGCGCCACCAGATTGGCGATCTGCAAAAGTTCCAGTCGGTTTGCACTGACACCGGTTGCCATGCTTTTTCTCCATATCGGGCCGGGCACCAAGCCTGGCCGGGGTCGTTATATCAAGGCGCGTCGGCGCCGTTTTCTGTGTCTGAACCGTTTGCCTTGGGGGTGACCGCTGCAATCAGTTCGTCGGTTAAAATCAGTTTGGCCTTGGCTACGTCGCCGTAGGCAATATGCAAAATCTCGCCGTCGACCGCGATGGCAATATCATCGCCGTCGACCGAAACGATTTGGCCGCGAAAGCGACGGCGCCCGTCCTGCTGGGCAGCAAGCTCGACCTTGGCGTCAAAGCCAACCCAGCGGGCAAAGTCCTTCAACCGGGTCAGCGGTCGGTCGATCCCTGGCGACGAGACTTCAAGCACATATTCGCCCGGCAGCGGATCATCCGCGTCCAGCAACAGCGATAATTCGCGCGACAGGCGCGCGCAGTCATCCACGCTCATGGTGCCGTCGGGGCGTTCAGCCATGACCTGCAGCGTCGGCCTGCGCCCGCCGCCATAGGTGACGCGCACCAGCTCAAACCCCATGTCTTCGACAACGGGTTCGATCAGCTCTTGAATTTTGCTGTCTGCGCTCATGCTTCGCTCTGGCCTTCGGGCCCTATGTTCCTGTTCGTCCTTCCAACAGGCCATAGCGCGTGGTCTGGACCGGCGCGGGCCGGACCACCACAAAGATCACCATGTGGGAATTGCGGCTGTGTATACGCCTTGAACGCTGCGCTCGCAAGTGGATTCTTCGCCTCCCTTAAGAGCGAGGACGCCGCCGGTAGCGCAGATAGGTTGCCCGGCCTTCAAGTGCCTTGGTCTCATAGCGGGTTTCAACCCAGTCGTCGGGGCGCGACTGCCAGTCGGCGGGGCGGTCTGCCAACCAGTCAAAGTCATCGCGGTTGACCATTTGGACCAGGGTCCATGTCCGGTAGACCGGGTGGTCGGTGCCGATCCGCCATTCGCCGCCGTCTTCCAACAGGCGGGACATGTCATCGATATTGCGCCCATACACAAAGCGCCTGCGCGCATGCCGGGTTTTGGGCCAGGGGTCGGGGTGGATCAGATACACCCGCGACAGCGATGCATCCATCAAGGCCGCCAGCACATGGCGGGCATCATCGGCATAAAGCCGAATATTCGTGATCCCGCGCGCAACCACCTGATCCAAAAGGCCCGCAACACCGTTGATATAAGGTTCGCAGCCAATGAAGCCGACACCGGGATTGGCCTCGGCCTGGGCGATCAGATGCTCGCCTTTGCCGAAGCCGATCTCCAATTGGACGGCGCTGACCGGGCCGGAGAAAAACGACCGCGGGTCCACACGGCCTGCCGGTGCGCCTGCAATATCGATGCTGAGCGGGGCCAGCTTGTCGTCAAGCAACGCCTGTTTACGTGCGGACAAGGCCGGACCCTTGCGACGACCGAAAAAGCGGGCATCGGGCTGGCTGCGGTGCGGTGGGTTGGATGCGTGCGACATAGCGGGCGTATATCCGGTTCCGTCCGGCTTGAAAAGATGCGGTGCGCCCGCGGACGAAGATTTAGAAATAAACGGCCAGATCAGGGCTCGCCGACGCCCGCATCGCCAATGCTGACGATCAGATCGCGCAGGCGCGCCTGCACCGCCGAATTGTTGATGGAATAAAAACATCGCACCAATTCCAACGTTTCGCGCCTGAGGACCGAGCGGTCGATTTCATAAACCGCACCGTCAGCCGCCATGCCTTTGACCCCGTAGGTGGTAATCTCAGCGGGCATATCTTCAAAAAAATAACCGGGGGTGACATCGAGGCACAACGCCAACTGCATCAACCGGCTGGCGCCGATACGGTTGCTGCCGCGTTCGTATTTTTGAATTTGCTGAAAGGTCAGCCCCAACTCGCGCGCCAGGCCGTCCTGAGTCAGTCCCATCAGCGTACGCCTTAGCCGCACGCGCGATCCGACATGTACATCTATTGGATCCGCCACCAACACTCCCTTGCGCAAATCAACCCGACACAACCAACCCTCGATTAATCATTGTGATACCCAGTTGCTTTTTTACACGCAAGAAATTCCAATAAAAACGGCGGATATTTTGAGGAAATTACTTTTAGTCAGTTTTTAAAAACGTTTTTCTATATAAAAGTGCACTGAAAACTATCAGTATTGAAATGATAAATATGAAAGAAAATCTAGTCTCGGTTGAGTAGTGGTCCCCACGGCCTTCGATCGGGCGCGGCAAATGCCCGTTCACCGCACCGCGGCGGTTCAGCCCGAGCGTTTGAAACACCCGCCCCGCCGGGCCAATAATAGCGCTGATCCCGCCGCCTGCGCTGCGCACAAGTGGCACTCCTTCTTCGACCGCGCGCATGCGCGCCTGGGCAAAATGTTGATGCGGCCCTTCGCTGAGGCCAAACCAGCCGTCATTGGTAATGTTCAAAAGCCACTCGGCGGCCCCCACGTCGTCCATCACCGCGCCCGGGAAAATAGCCTCATAGCAGATCAGCACACGAAAGGGCGGTATGTCGCCGATCCGCAGGGCTTCAGCCGACTGACCAGAGGAAAACCCGCGCCCACCGGTCAATTGCTCGACCCCGATCGCCCGCAAAAGCCCCTGAAAGGGCAGATATTCGCCAAAGGGCACAAGATGCTGTTTGTCATAGCGCGCTAGGATGTCGCCGTCGGCATTGACCGCAAAGGCGCTGTTGTAAAGCTTATAATCCTCCGGTGCGTCCGCCGGGCCGTCGGCATAACGCGGGCCGCCGACCAGCGCCAAACCGCCCGGCTCCAACACGCGCGACAGCCGCCAGCGGTGAATGGAACCATCGCGGTCAAAGCTGGTGCGCTGTACGGTTGCCTCGGGCCAGATCAACAGGTCCACCCCCTTGGCACGGCCATCTGCGGTATTGCCCCGCGACAGGTCGAGATGGTTGTCGAAATGGTCCTCGATCAGCGAGGGCACCCATTTTTCGCGCTGTTTGACATTGGCTTGGATAAGCCGCAGCACGATGTCGGTGCGAAACTCAGGCGGGTTTTGCTGAAGGCGTGCCCCGCCCCAGGCTGTCATCGCCGTAAACAGCATAAACGCCATGCCAAACGGAGCCAGATGTTTTGCGCTCAGGTCTGCGTCACCCACCGTCACCAAGGACGCGCCAAGCCACACCGTCAACAGCGACAACCCATAGGTGCTGACCAGCCACGCGCCTTGCGCGGCCCAAAGGCTGTCGGCCCAAAGTGTGCCCACCAAATTCCACGGAAATCCCGTCAATACCACCGCGCGCAAGCCCTCAAACAGCGTCCAGCTGGCGGCAAAAACAAGCCCCCGCCATGGGGTTTTGCTCCATACGGCGCGCGCCAGGGCAAAGCTGCCACCACAATAGAGTGCCATGCCCGCCGCCAGTGCCATAATCGCAAAGGGCGCCAGCGCCGCCGGTACATTGGACTGCTGTGAAAAGCTGACTGCGATCCAGTTCAGCCCGGCAGCAAAAAATCCGAATCCGAACCACCAGCCGCGTCCAAAGGCGTCGCGCCAGCCTGCCGCCCGGTCGATCAGCAAAACCGCAATCGGAAAAGCGATGAACACCACAGGCCACCAACCAACCGGCGCAAAGGCGCGCGACAGCAGCATGCCCGCAACCAGCGCAATGGCCGAGCGGCGAAACCACCGACCTTCCCACCAGTCAACCAGCGCGGCACACCAGCGCGCCATATGCAAGTTCGCAAAGCTGTGTGTCACGGGTTATCCAGCGTCGGGCTTTGGGTCTGGGTCTGGGGCCGGGTGGACGCGAATTTTGCTGATCCGCCGCGGGTCGGCATCCACCACCTCGAACTGCACCCCGCTGTCGTGCGCGATCACATCGCCAATTTCGGGCACTTCGCCCGCCAGCGTGAAGACAAGACCACCGATGGTGTCCACCTCGTCTTCGTGGGCATCGTCCAACAGCGATATCTCCAGCGTGTCTTCCAAAACATCGATCGGCAGGCGGGCATCGGCGTCATAACACCCACCGGCAATTTTCTTGATGTCCGGGTCGGCGTCGACATCGTGTTCGTCTTCGATATCACCGACAATCTGTTCCACCAGATCTTCGATGGTCACCAGGCCGTCGGTGCCGCCATATTCATCGACCACAATGGCCAGATGCATGCGGCGGCGGCGCATTTTCGCCAATAGATCCATCACCCGCATGGACGGCGGCACAAACAGCACCGGGCGCATGACCGTCTCAAGCTTGAACGCCTCCAAGTCGCTGGAGCCGGAAAGCACCCGCAACAGGTCTTTGACATGTACAAGCCCCAAAATATCGTCAAGCGAGCCGCGAAACACCGGCAACCGCGAATGTGCGGCCGATCCCATCAGCTTCACCAGCGCTTCAAGACCGGTGTCGACATCGGCGCCGACAATATCGACGCGCGGGACCATCACATCGTCGACGCGCAGTTCGCCGTATTTGAGGATGTTGAGCAGCATTTCGCGCTCTTCGGTGGAAAAATCCGACGGCGTACCGGTGCCGCTGTGATCGTCTATGGCTTCGCGCACGCGGCCTTTGATGTCATCGCCCTGACCTGTGCGCGAAAACAATGTCTTGAAATATGCCGCCAAGCTTCGGCGTCCACTGTCTTGCCGGTCAGCCATGCGAAACCTCATGGGATATCTTGCGGGCTGGGCCGTGGATGATATAGGGGTTGGCGATGCCGCGCGCTGCCAGCAGCGCGACTTCATGCGCTTCCATGATGGCCGCATCCGCTTCGTCGATATGGTCAAAGCCCAACAGATGCAGACTGCCGTGCACGATCAGATGGCGCGCATGATCGGCGGGCGCTTTGGCCTGCGCGTCCGCCTCCGCCGCGGCAACGCCGCCCGCCAGCGCAATGTCGCCGAAATGCAGCGGCGGCCCGCCCGCACGGGCATGGCTGGATGCCTCGGCGAGCGCGTCTGGGTCCAGCGCCGGAAACGACAGCACATTGGTTGGCTTGTCCTTGCCGCGGTAGGCCGCGTTCAAGCGCTGCATGGCGTCGTTATCCACCCAGCTGAACGACAGCTCTGCCGGGCATGGGTGTGGCCCAACCCGGTCCAGCGCAGCGCAGACAAGCGCCCGAATTTCAGCCGCGCCGGGGGCCCAACCGGGCGCATCGCCGACAATATCGCAGGCAAAGGCCGGGTTTTCGGTCCAAGATGAAGGCTCGGGTTCGCCCGGACTGCTGGCGTCGCTCATGGGGCGTCACCTTCGGCACTGTCATACGCATCGACAATGCGTTTGACGAGTTCATGGCGAATGACATCCTCGCTTTTGAAATAGGTCATCGCGATGCCGTCAACGCCGTCCAGCACATTCAGCGCCTCGATCAAGCCCGACTTGGTTTTGGGCGGCAGGTCGATCTGGCTGGGATCACCGCAAATAACCATGCGGCTGTTTTCGCCAAACCGGGTCAGAAACATTTTCATCTGCATCGATGTGGTGTTTTGCGCCTCATCCAGAATGATATAGGCGTCTTTGAGCGTCCGCCCGCGCATATAGGCCAGCGGCGCGATTTCGATCTGCTTGCTGGCGATGCGTTTTTCCACCTGCTCGCCGCCCAGCATTTCAAACAGCGCGTCATAAAGCGGCTGCATATAGGGGTCGACCTTGTCTTTCAGGTCGCCCGGCAAAAAGCCGAGATTTTCACCGGCCTCGACGGCGGGCCGGGTCAAAATGATCCGCGCGGCATCGCCGGTGATCAGTCGGGCCACCGCCATCGCAACCGCCAGATAGGTCTTGCCCGTCCCGGCCGGGCCAACGCCAAACACCAGATCATGGTCGGCCAGCTTGGTCAGATAGTCCGCCTGCCCCTTGGAGCGCGGCATGATGGTTTTGTTTTTGGTTTTCACCTTGATCGCGCTGCCGCGCGGCGGAGCGGGCGCGGCTTCGCGAATGGGCTGTACATCGTCGCGGATGATCGCGGGGCGACCTTCTTCGGCCAGACGCACCGCGCCGTCGACATCGCCGAGGTCGATCACATGCCCCTGTTTGGCCATATCATATAGGTCGGTCAGGACCGTCACCGCCAGTTCGCATGCCTCGGTACGGCCTTCAATGACAATGCGGTTGCCGCGGTTGATCATCACCACGCCAAGCTGCTGTTCGAGCCGCGCCAAGTTGCGGTCGTGCTGACCATAAACCGTGGCAATCAGGCGGTTGTCTTCAAAGGCGACCGTACGCGACCCAAGCTGGCCGGTGCGCGGAGCTACCGACATGATATGGCTGTCCTATTTGTGAGATGACCGGCCGAATGAGACCGAAATGCACGCCAAAAATATATACGCGTCAACAGGCTTCAAGCTCCCAAAGCTCTGGCCGCTCAATGCTGCGCCTCATTCGCAAGAGGCACGCCGCTGATACTGTTCGGTCCTGCGGCCACAATCCGAACCGGCATAAGGCGACCAATAAGCGAATCATAATTCGTCCCCTGCGCCTCGTCCAGCGTGTAATCACCGTTCGTGACAGCTTCATGAACATCGACATGCACGGCCTGCATATAGGGGCTTCGGCCCAGCAGCTGGCCGGCGCGCCGACCCGGCCGTTCCAGCAGCACATCCACCGTCTGGCCTATGCTGGCCGCATTGAAGTTGTGCTGCTGAGTATTCAGCAGGTCTTGCAGGCGCGCAAGGCGCTCCGATTTGACCGCTTCGGGCACCTGGTCCTCGCTCACCGAAGCAGGCGTGCCTGGGCGCGGGCTGTATTTAAAGCTGTAAGCCTGGGCGTAGTTCACGCGTTCAATCAGCGCCAGCGTCGCCTCGAAATCGCTGTCGTCTTCGCCCGGAAAGCCAACAATGAAGTCGGACGACAGCGCAATATCGGGGCGTGCTGAGCGCAGCGCGTCGATAATCTCGAAATATCGCTCGGCCGTGTGTTTGCGGTTCATGGCGTCAAGGATACGGTCGCTGCCGGACTGCACCGGCAGGTGCAGATAGGGCATGCATGCCGGGATGTCGCGGTGCGCGGCGATCAGGCTGTCGTCCATGTCGCGCGGATGCGAGGTGGTGTAGCGAATGCGGGCAATCTCGTCGATCGCCGCAACCTCGTGGATCAGCTCGCCCAGCGTGGCGCTGCCGCCGCTGTCCAGTGCACCATGATAAGCGTTGACATTTTGCCCCAACAGCGTGATGTCGCGCACCCCGGCAGCCGCCATGCGTCGTGCCTCGTCGACAATGTCAGCGACCGGGCGGCTGAACTCTGCACCGCGGGTATAGGGCACCACACAAAAGGTGCAAAATTTGTCGCAGCCTTCTTGTACGGTCAGAAAGGCCGACGGACCCCGTGCACCCAAATCACCGGGCAGATGGTCAAATTTCGCCTCCACGGGGAAGTCGGTGTCCAGCACACGGGCTGATGTGCGCTCTGCGCGCTGGCGCAACGCTTCGTCCACCAGAGCAGGCAAGCGGTGATAGGTCTGCGGGCCAAAAACAAGGTCGATCACCGGCGCGCGGCGCATCATTTCAGCGCCTTCGGCCTGGGCAACGCAGCCGGCGACTGCGATCATCATCTGACGGCCGTTTTTGGCTTCATCTTCCTTGAGCGCGCGCAAGCGCCCCACTTCCGAATATACCTTTTCGGCGGCTTTTTCGCGGATGTGACAGGTGTTGAGAATGACCAGATCAGCCCCGTCCGGCGCGTCGGTCTCGACAAAACCGTGCGGGCGCAAAACATCAGCCATACGCTGACTGTCATAGACATTCATCTGACAGCCATAGGTTTTGATATGCACTTTGCGGGTCATGGCACCGATGTCCGTTTCTCGATCCTTATGTCACGGGCGGCGGAGACTTAATGGCGTCGGGGGTCTGAGTCAAGCCGAGCGGGCTTACGGCCTGTCTTTCAACCCGGCCTCCACCGCTTCTTGCGCAGCGCGTGCCGCCGCCTTGCGCCCGCCCACCGCGTCCAGTGTCACAGGCGGGTGCAGATGGATGTGCGCGCGCAGGCTGGAGATCTGGAAAAAAGCCTTGAGGTGGCTGACCAGCTCCATATCACCGATCCACGCCACCAATGGACGGTCGCGGCGGGTCATTGGCGCACCGTTGACATGGGTATAGGACAGACTGACCGGCTGGATCGCCAGCGGTCGGTCCAGCCCCGCTTCGGCGCGCTCAGCCAGCGAGAACAAGGCCGATTTAAACGGCGCCACCCGGTTGCCGTCGGTTGATGTGCCCTCGGGGAATAAGATCAGGCTGTCGCCGTTGGCGATCCGCTCGGCCAGGCGGTCCGCCTGATTGCTGCTGTCGCTGCGCCGCGCGCGGTTGACAAATTCGGTGCGGTGCAAGGCGCATAATTGACCGACAAAGCCCCATCCGGCGATTTCCGATTTGGCCACAAAAGACGCGCGTTTGAGATAACCGCCCAGCACCAGAATGTCGAGCCAGCTAACATGATTGACCACGTAAAGAACCGGCCCGGGCACGGCCGCCTGACCGGTGACCGACACATCAACGCCAATCGCCGACAGGGCCCGCCGGTGCCAAAGCCCGGCCAAAGGCCACCACAGCGCCCCCGGCAAACGCACAAAAACAGCCAGCGGCGGCAGCACAATCAAAGACAGGACCGCCAACCGAAACAGCTTCAACCGGCCGCGCCAGCCCCAGCGACCGCTGGTATCGGACGGCTTCAAGCCGCCATATTCTGCGGGCGGGCTTTGCGGTGGCATTTCAGGCTTTGGGACATGATCCGGCGGCATACCCGATACACTCCTGCCGGCGGGCGTTATCTCAGTCGCCCTTTTTCAGGGGAACGCCGTATAGCTCCATACGGTGATCGACAAGCTTGAAGCCCATTTCGCGGGCAATTTGTTCTTGCAGACGCTCGATCTGTTCATTGTGAAATTCCAGCACTTCGCCGGTTTCGACATTGATGAAGTGATCATGGTGTTCATCCGCCACCGGCTCATAGCGCGAGCGACCGTCACGAAAGTCGTGACGTTCCAATATCCCGGCCTCTTCAAAAAGCCGCACCGTCCGGTAAACGGTTGCGATCGAAATGCCGGCATCCACCGCTGTGGCCCTGCGGTAAACCTCTTCCACGTCAGGGTGGTCATCGGCTTCGGACAATACGCCGGCAATCACCCGCCGCTGGTCGGTCATGCGCATGCCTTTTTCAACGCACAGGGCTTCAATATCTGGACGATTCGTATCGGTATCGGTGTCCGACATGGGAGGCTCCCTCACTATAGAGCGCGGCGGGCCGGGCAGATTGCCCAACCGATTTGAAGCAGCGCTTTACGATTGAGCGGACAATGTCACAGACAGCCTGACGGCGCAAGCGACAGCCCGCGCATTTCGGCCAGGTTCAAGCATGGGCCAGTTGAGGACGTTATGCTTTTTTCCGGGCGCGGCCGAGGCCGATTTGCTTGGCAAGTTCGCGCCGCTGTTCGGCATAATTGGGCGCAACCATCGGATAATCGGCAGGCAGGCCCCATTTGGCGCGGTATTCCTCGGGGGTGAGGTTGTAGCGCGTTTTCAGATGCCGCTTCAGCATTTTCAGCTTTTTGCCATCTTCCAGGCAGACAATAAAGTCCGGCTTGACCGACTTTTTGATCGGCACTGCGGGTGTCAGCTCTTCCGCAGGCGACGCGGCCCCCGATTGCAAGCCACGCAGCGTCTCGTGCACTTTTTGGATAAGCTTGGGCAGTTCATCGACAGACAAGGCATTATTGGAAACGTGAGATGCCACAATATCTGCCGTTAAGGCGAGCAAATCATCCTCGAGTCTTGATTGATTATCCATGTGTCTGAATCTGCCTTTTTTCTAGTCGCACTTGGAACACGCCGTAGCGTGTTCGCACCCCTGTCATTCTTGTTTTTGGCAAACCGCAAAACAGCACTTCAATGGTGTAAATCAACCGCCAGCGACATTGTGCACCCATGCATGTTCCGCGCGTCAGCGTTTACCTGTGATTACCGGGCCGTGCATTCACCAAAATGATGCCCGCCTTCATTTAACTTAGTCACCAGCAAAGTCAAATGAATTTGGCGTCTATAATCACTGACAATTATCATGTTGCCCGACTATATTGGACGGCACCCTTGCAATCCATATATACTGTATTTCGCAACAGGCCTGTTATGCAAGTAATTATAGATAACTGGTCTAAGTTATATTGAGCCTTATTTTTGGCCCAGCGCGATACAAAATTGCAAGGCATCAACCCGGCGCCCATCCGCCAACCGGTAATAATTGGGCCGTGTGGTGGTTTGAACCGCCCCTGCAGCGCGGTAAAACTGCACGGCAGGCGGATTGTCCGCACGCACCTCAAACATAAGCGACTGCACGCCCATGGCTGCGAGGTCCGACGACAGGCTGTGCAAAAGCTGGGTTGCAAGCCGCTGCCTGCGCGCGTGCGGGGAAACGCCGATCGTCAGCAATTCGGCTTCCGGTGCCACCATCTGGGTGACCGCCAACCCTGTTGGGGCATCTGACCGCCCTGCCACCCAAATGTGGCGGCTCGCCAGGGCGGCGCTCTGTAAAAACTCTTCTGCGGTCCAGGAACGTTCGCCAAGCGGGGCAAAGATTGTGCTGTGGAGCTGTGCCAACCGGTCGGCCAGCGCTGCATCGATCGGACCGGCGAAGCGCTGCATGGCGACCTAATCCCGGTGCGGCAGCGCCGGGCGCGCGGGTGCCGCGTCCGGCGGGCGCAGATAAAATGGCTCCGCCGGTGCGCCCTCAGATGCCGGAAGCGGATAATGACAGGCCAAATCGCCCATGTCGGGCAAGCGGTAGGTGCCGTCAAACTCGGGCATGGCCGTACCCGTCACATGCCCTTTTGATGCGGCGATGACTGCGGCAATGTCGTCGATATCGGCGTTCAGCGCGGCGCCGTGCGCTGCTGGCACGCCGTCCGAATCAAGGCCCCGAAAGCCTTGATAAAAGGCCTGACCGCCGCGACCCTTCAAAACCACATGCACCACATCGCCGGCCGCAAGCGCCGCGCGCAGACCGAAGGCGGTTGCGACAAAGGTCGACACGCCCACAACCGTGGCCCCGTGCGCCAGCGCCAGCCCGCGTGCCACCGACACCCCCACCCGAACCCCGGTAAAGGCACCCGGGCCGGTCGTGACCAAAAGCCGGTCTAGCGCACCATAAGTACACCCGGCTTCGGCCATAATATTTTCAATCAGCGGTAAAACTGCCTCGGCATGACCGCGGTCAAGCGACTGCGCTGCGCTTGCCAGCACCGCGCCGCCTGTATCTGCCAGCGCGACCGCGCACTGCGCCCCCGTCGTATCAAGGGCGAGGATGCGCATCACAAAATCTCGGCCACCTGATCAAAGCTGAACCGCGGGCTGCGCGGGAACAAACCCTCGGTCGTCATTACACCCAGCGAGCAGAGGAAATTTGCCTGTATGGTGGTGCCCGCAAAAAATTCAGCCGTGACCCCGTCCACATCAAAGCCTGACATCGGGCCGCAGTCGAGACCAAGCGCACGCGCCGCCAGCATCAAATAAGCCCCTTGCAGGGTTCCATTGCGAAAGGCTGTGTCCTGGCGCACCGCCGCGTCGTCAAACCAGTGTTTGGCGTCCGGATTATGCGGGAACAGAAACGGCATATGGTCCGGGAAATTGCGGTCATAGCCGATAATTACCGTCACCGGGGCCGCCATCACCTTGTCGACATTGCCCTCCATCAAAAAAGGCTTCAGGCGCGCCTTGGCGGCGTCAGATTTGATGAACAGATACCGCCCGGGCGAACAGTTGGCGCTGGTCGGCCCCATTTTGAGCAGGTCATAGAGCCGGGTGATCAGATCATCGCCAACCGGGGTGCCCGACCAGCTATTGGCTGTGCGGGCCTCGGTAAACAACTGGTCTAAAGCGGCAGAATTCAGCGCATCGGCCATTGGGGTCTCCTTGTGGTTCGCACCATTTGGTTAGCAGGGGCGGTTTCCTATGGGTTCAAGTCCCGCTATGGGGTGTGCTATAGCGTGCTTATGCACCGCTTAACAAGAACCGCTTTGGCCCTGATGGCCGCTCTGATAGCCACCCTGATGGCTGCAATTGGCACGACCCTGGCCGATGCACATGATCCACACCCCCACGGTGCGGTCATTCTGGTCTATCACCGCTTTGGCAATGGCGATCTGCCGTCGACCAACATCCGTCTTGACCAGATCGACGCGCATATCGCGCGTCTGACATCGATGAAGGCAGACATAGGGGCGAAATTCCTGTCGCTTGGTGACTATGTTGCGGCGCGGCGCGCGGGTACACCGCTGGACGGGCCGGTATTTATTGTCACCGTTGACGACGCCTATGCCAGCTTCAAAACCGAGGGATGGCCGCGCCTGAAAGCGGCGGGCATCCCCGTGACGCTGTTTGTCGCCTCCGGTCCGGTGGACGACAGCGCACGTACCCTGATGTCATGGGATGATATTCGCAGCCTGCAGCAGGACGGGGTTGAGATCGGCCATCACGGTCACGCGCACCTACACATGAACGCTGCCAGCGACGCGCAGCTGAATGCCGACTTCGAGACCGCCGCCAAAC
>JASBSO010000181.1 GCA_030148905.1 Kordiimonadaceae bacterium
AAAGCGCACGATGATATAGGCTTTATAGTCGGGGCGAACGGACCGGATGATCCTTCGTGCTTCTTCAAGCGAGAAGGGCTCGACCTGCGTTCTTGGTTCTTTAAGCGATTTGATGCCGTGATACGGATTGACGAGATTAAACTCATTCGATGCGTCGGTCATGATCAACCGTAATGGCGTCATGATATGGTTGATCCGCGAAGCCGACAGCGACGGCGCCCCGCCCAAGCCCGGCACCATGCTGAGGCTGGTTCGGAACTCCAGGATCATTCGGCGGGTCACTTGGCCGAGAAGATAGGAACCAAGAGCCGGTAGAATATACTTATCCAAGCTCGTGCGAATGGTCTTCGCATAGCTCTTGCGCCACTCGATCCGCTTCTCGGCGAACCAAGCTTCGGCATAGTCGTCAAAGCCGGGGAACTCCCAAATCTTTCTGTGGATCAGTGCCAGTTTCTCGATACGCGGGCTCTTCGGAAAGTGCGCCGCAAAGTCCAGCTTGTCGATCTCGAGTTCAGCCTCAATCTGCTTGAGGCGCTTTTTACAGATGCGATAATTCTCAGGCGTCGACGGCAACCTCGTCGTTTCACGAAATCGCTCGCCGTGATATCGGAAGTCGAAATATAACACGCCATTTCGGTCAACAATTTTGGCCATTTGCATGCCTCCGTCAGAAGAAAAACCTACCCCTAGCTGCCAGCACGTGGCAGACTGATGTGTAGTCAATTTAGTCACTGAGGAGGCTTAATGATCTCCTGAAGATCAATATAGCTTCAAATATAACATTTGCAAGTTAAAATGTTCTTTAGAAGATCATTATGATCTTTCATGGTAAAAATTCACCTGTCCCGGTTGATGGGCGAGCGAAAGCTCAAGATATCGGATGTCGCGCGCGAGACCGGGCTCAATCGAGGCACCATCACGCGCCTTTATCATGAGACAGCTGAACGTATCGAACTGGGGGCTATCGACACGCTGTGTCGCTTCCTTGACTGCGAGATTGGCGACCTGCTTGAACTGCAAGAAGACTGATCTCTGTCTCTGCACGGTTCAAATTTAAACGCGCTTCCTTACGAACAAGAATGCCCTCTGGACACAGCTTGGGCACAAATTGGACACAGCTGAATTTAGCAGAAGTACTTGGACACAGTAGTTTTCCAAAGCGAGGGTGGTAAATTCGCAGATTTCTGCGATTTCCATAAATAGATATTTTGAGAAAGTTGGCGCACCCGAGAGGATTCGAACCTCTGGCCTCTGCCTTCGGAGGGCAGCGCTCTATCCAGCTGAGCTACGGGTGCTCCTGATGTGGGGCATCGCCCCGAAGCGCGGCGGACCTTATAGCCATATGCCCAGAAGCGCAAGCCTTCAGCGCGCGACGGTCGCGCCCGCCTTCCCGTCCATGCTTTTGTCCAGGTCGATAATCGCCTGCACGCCTTTTATGTCCGCCAGGCGGCGCGCCATGTTTTGATAGACATGCGCCCTGAGCGTATCCATATCGGGTCGGCCCCGGCCCCGCGCGCAGTAGTCGTTGATCGCAGAATTGGGGAAAAACTGCGCGGCGCTGATGCCGTCCTCGGGGCTGTGGAGAAGCGCATTATAGCAACTGTGATAGTCGTGCCGGTCACGGCTGCGAATGAGAATGGGCTGCGCCGACTGGCCGGCAAAGCTGGGTTCGATCTGCGCGCTATAGGCCAGCATCACCTCGCCTTTTTCAACATCGACGGTATAGACCGTTCCCTCTTGGGTTCCCAGGGTGCTGAGAAAGTCGAAATCGGATCTTTGCACGGTCATCCGGCTGCGATATCCGCCGTCATCGCGTTCCTGAAAACTGATCTGGGAGGCCTCAATCACCAGCAGTTGCGGGTGACCGCGGGGCATGCTGCCGGGCTCAACCCGCATGAAATTGGGCAGCATTTCGGTAATCGCGGCCTCAAAATCGGCTTCAAAAAACAGATTTCTGGGCGCGCTTTTCAGCACATAATACACCGTGCGATCGGCCAGCATATCGGCGGCCATGTCGGGGAAAAGCGGCGCGATATAGCTGGTGATTTGCATACGGCTAAGCCACAGGCCCGCCACCCGCTCGCGCAGCGCCGCCCGGAGGTCGAGAGCAAGCGCGGTGTTTTGCGGGTCCTGCAGGAAGGCGAGCGCCCCCTCCAGCACAGGCGTGCTATAAGGCGGATCGCCCACCAGCAAGTCTGCAGAGTTGATAAACAGCCGCCGCCGCTCGGCCGGATCGCGGAACACGCTGAACCGCGCATAGTCATCAAACACATAAAGATTGAGCGCCCGTGCCCGCCACAAATCGGTGACGCGCTGATCGGCGGCCTGCAACAACGCCCGGCGCTGTTGCGCGTCAAAAAAGCCGGTATCGCGCAACACAGCAATGGCACCCATATGCAAAAACAGGCCGTGTTTGGTGCTTTCGCCCGCAACCGTATCCGCCACGGCGTCGTAGAGCGCGCGGCGGAGTTTTTTGCGTTTGAGTTGGCGAATAGCGCGGCGGTAAGGCTTGCCTTCATAGAGCAGATACGGCGCCAATACGCCGTAGGCGGCAGGGTAGTTTTTCTGTTTGATATAGGCCTTGGCAATCGCGATGTCGGCCTTCGACATGGCATCGATGCTTTGCTGTTCCTGCGCGGCGGCAGGCACCGCCAAAAGCAGCACGCCAATCACCATAGCCTGTATCAGACGCAGCATTGCCTCTCCCCCGGCCGCTTTTGTCATCAGAAAGAGTGTAAAAGATATCAGCGGTTGAGTCGAGGTGTGACCCTGTAAAGCCTGACAGGGCCACACAATGTAATGTGAGGATAGGACAACAGCCTACCCGCCAAAGTCTTTCGGAATTGGCAGATCAACCCTTAGGTGGTCGGTCTTTAGTGCCGCGCCGCGCATGAAGCGGGCAATCAGATCTGTTATCTTAGGCGAGATCATAAAAAGGTTATGGCCTGCATTTTCAATAGTGACGATTTGTGCCTTGCTCAGGCCCGAAACGGCTTCGCGCTGGCTTTCAGGGTATGTCCGGCCATCAAGCGTTCCGCTCAGCACCAATGTCGGGACATCGGATATCGGATGGCTGCGAAAATCATCGCCCAGGTCAAGGCCATCATAAACCCCGGCAAGATGCGGCATCGGTGCGTTCAGATTATCCGCAAGCAGCGATGTTTCCGCCTGGCGTCGCACCAGTTCTAAACGGGCGGCATCGATACCAGAGGCTACGTCCATTGCCGTTGACATTGGGCGCAGGTCAATACGACCACCGGGGGTGATAAAGCGCTCAAGCAGACCTGCGAGACGGCCTGAGCTCCCCGCATCAACCTCGGCATATAACCCCAACATCATGAATGCCCGAGCGGGATCAGAAATCATTGCAGAAGCTATCTGTTGCATGTCACGGCGCTGCAACAGATAGGGCAGTGGCTCACCGGATGATGACGGTATCATCACCAGCAAAGGGTCAGCATCAAGCCGGTCATGCACCCGCCGCATCAGGCCCTTGATATCAGGAAACACAGGCGCAAGCCTCATATCCGTGTTGATCGCTGCTTGCAGGCGGTCAAAATAGGCGTCTGTGCGGGCGGGCAATTTCACCGTCTGATCCAAGCCCTCCACACTGGCAAGGATGACCCGGTCGATACGGTCCTCCATTTGTTTCAGTGCCGCAAGTGCCAGGTGACTGCCGTAAGAAATCCCCCACAGGCTGACTTTGTCTGCGCCTAAATGCTGACGCAGCGCATCAATGTCAGCGGCATTTTCAACCGTGGTATAGCCGTAAATATCTATACCCTGCTTGGCCCAAAACCGGGCACAAGACCTGGCCGCCTGCCGGTACAGGTTTCGGTATTCCACGTCGCGGGTTGGGGTAGTCAATGGTATGGCCACATCGCTTTCACAGGTTGGCAGAGTATCCGATGCACCGGTGCCGCGCTGGTCAAACGCGATGACATCGCCAAATTCCCTCAGGGCCATGAACAGCGCAAACCGGCGATATTTTGCCGTGAATATCCCCGACCCGCCAGGGCCACCCGCCAGATAGATAATTGGCGGTCCAGCATGGGCGCTGGTTGCCGGAAAGCGCACATATGTCAGTGTCAACTGACGACTGTCCGCGCGGCTGCGATTTTCCGGCACGGTGAACTGGCCCCGGTAAGCATCCACAGCCTGATCGCCACTTTCAAAAACAATCGCCACCTCGCCTCGATTTGCGTCCGCTTCGGCCTTGAGGGCCCATAATGCAATTACACAGGTGGTTAGCATTGCCCTTGAGGCGGCTCTAAGTGCTTTTTGTATCATGATAAATCCTCGCATGTTTTGTCGATAAACCGGAATTTGCGGCAAACATGCGCGAACATTCAGCCGACAATCGGTAAACGGTCATATCGGATCGGTAGACGGGTTAGCGGTTCAGCGGTGCATCCGCTATGGTCGGGGCATGATGACGACCCGTCGAGATATTGCAGGCCTTGTCGCCTTATTGTTGATGTCGCTACCCGGCTATGCGCAGGTGGCGTTTGTCGACACAGATAGCGTTACCGTTTGCCCGGCCAGCGACGACGACACAGCACCACCTGATGGCGGGGCGAGATGCCAACACCAACCGTTTTGGACTATCGACCCGCAAGGCCAGCATATCTGGATATTGGCGACGATTACGCTAGACGGAGTTAAAGGCGGAATCCCAATGGGCTTAACCGTGCGCGCCAAGGCGGCAAGCGATGCCTGGCTGAACGGCAACTGGCTTGGCAGCAATGGTCTGCCAGCAAGCACAGCCGACGCCGAGATTCCAGGGGCAATGGATACGGTATTTGGCATCGATCCAGGAGCAATGCGCGAAGGGTTAAATCAAGTGGCGATCCGCATGTCATCGCATCATGGGTTCCTCACCCTGCAATCGCCGCTGCACGGCGTTTATATCGCGCCCTTCATTGAACCAACCGACTGGATGATGCGCGGCTACTGGCCGTCAATCCTACCCTTTGGAATGTTTGTGCTGAGTGCGCTTTACTTCACGATCATCGCCGCAAGCGCACGGCGACGTGTGGACTCAAGCCTGGTCGCGGTCATGTCGACGTGCGCGGGGACACAGCTCATGTTCGAGGTTAGTCGCGGCATCACCGCCTACACATACCCTTTTCACGATATTCGACTGATGGTCATTCTTGTGTGTTCCACTTTGTTCGGCCTATGTCTGATGCTGCTCACTACCCGGCGGTTCCAGCCAAAGCGTGCGTGGGTGCTGGCCGCGAGTGTGGCGATTATAACAGCGCTTACAGTGTCACTGGGCGGTGGATTTGACCTCATGACCAGGCTCGCTTTGCTAATCCCGACGATTGCGTCAGTTCTCGTTGCACTTAGTGCCCTGCGACGCGACCGGGGTGTCGCGTTATTATGGTGCGCAGTGCTTACGGGTTTTGCGGTCATCAACGTGCTCGGCGCAACGCTTTTCCTCGATCAGTACTTCTATTTTGCCATCGCGGTGTTGATCCTGTTTTTGACAAGCCAGCAGGCGCGCGCCCTGACGCACGAGGAACACCTGCGCCTCGAAGCCCAAAGTCAGGCCGACCGCTTGCAATTCGCACTCGATAGCCAGCACGGTGCCGTCAGCAAAGACCATCTATCGATCACTGCGGCGGGCAAAATCACCCGGATCGCTGTTGATGATATAGCCTTTGTACGCGGGGCAGGGGATTACTCTGAACTGGTCACCGAAGACGGGCCGCATCTTCACAACGCTACTCTCTCCGAATTGGAGGGCGAGCTTCCCGCCTATTTCCTGCGTGTCCATCGATCCTATCTGGTGAATACCAAACAGATCCGACACCTTGATCGAAACCCGTCAGGGACGGGCAGCCTGTCGCTTTCTGGCGGCGACACCGTGCCCGTCAGTCGGCGTATCATGCCGCATGTCAAAGCTGTACTAAGAGAGGCCCTATAGAAACACTGACCCTCACGCCACCCGGTCGGCGATCAGGTGCCTGTGGGGGATGAGGACGGTGTCGCGCGCGTCCTCCAGCATGTCGGGGAAGTCGGTGGTAAAGTGCAGGCCGCGGCTTTCCTTACGCTCCATCGCCGAGCGCACAATCAAATCGGCCACGGTCACCAGATTGCGTAGCTCCAAAAGGTCAGCGGTGACGCGGAAATTGCCGTAATATTCCAGAATTTCTCCCTGCAGCAGGTCAATACGCCGTTTGGCGCGGGCGAGCCGCTTGCCGGTGCGCACAATGCCCACATAGTCCCACATAAAGCGGCGCAACTCCTGCCAGTTGTGGCTGACGACCACTTCCTCGTCAGAATCGGTCACCTGGCTTTCATCCCAGTCGTGCGGGGTGACACCAGGTGCGCCGCCCTCCAAGGTCACCAAAATATGGTCCGCCGCTGCGCGCGCATAAACAAAGCATTCCAGCAAGCTGTTGGACGCCATGCGGTTGGCCCCGTGCAGGCCGGTGTGCGCCACCTCGCCAATGGCATACAGGCCCGCAAGGTCGGTGCGGGCATGCCGGTCGATCATCACGCCGCCGCAGGTATAGTGCGCCGCCGGCACCACGGGGATCGGCTCCGACGTGATGTCGATGCCAAGCTTGAGGCATTTGCGGTAGATATTGGGAAAGTGCGAGACCACAAAATCGGCGTCCTTATGGCTGATATCCAGCCACAGATGATCAACGCCCTTGCGCTTCATTTCGGCGTCGATGGCGCGCGCCACCACGTCGCGCGGGGCCAGTTCCTTGCGCGGGTCGTAGCGGTGCATGAAGGGTTTCTTGTCGGCCCCCAACAGCCGCGCGCCCTCGCCGCGCATCGCCTCGGTGATCAGAAAGGTTTTGGCATCCGGGTGATACAAGCACGTTGGATGGAACTGGTTAAATTCCATGTTGGTCACCTTGCACCCTGCGCGCCACGCCATGGCAATGCCGTCACCTGTGCTGGCATCCGGGTTTGAGCTATAGAGGTAAACACGGCTGGCGCCGCCGGTTGCAATAATGGTTGCCCTTGCAGCAAACGTCTCGACCC
>JASBSO010000218.1 GCA_030148905.1 Kordiimonadaceae bacterium
GATTAGCGACCTGTTGGGGTTGGAGCATGCAGCAAACCTCAAACGGCTGAGCGTGCGAGACAATCATATCTCCGACCTGTCGCCGCTCTCGGGGCTGAGTGCACTGACCCTGTTGGTGCTCGACAATAATGCCATCACCTCGCTTGCGCCGCTTGCGGGCTTAACGCAGATGGAGATCTTCCAGTGCAACGGCAACCGGGTGACCGACATTACCCCCCTCGCCGGATGGGACAACATCATTGCCGTGACGATTGCCGACAGCGGGCTGAAAAGCATTGCGCCGCTTGCGGGGAAAACTTCGCTCAAGGCGCTGTGGGTGCCGGGCAATGATTTGACCGACCTCGCGCCGCTTGAAACGCTACCCCAGCTGAAGGTGCTGGTGATCGGCGACAATCCGGTGCGGGATGTTGGTGTGTTGCACCGCCTGCCGAACATCGTTGATCTTGGGATTTACGACCTGGGCCTAAGCGAGATCAGCGCGCTTGCCGGCATGCCGAGCCTGAAGCGCCTGAATATGCAAGGCAACCGGGTTGCGGACCTCGCGCCGCTCAGCGCGACACACGCGCTCGAATGGGCCGACATGCGCGACAATGCGATTGACGACATCGGCCCACTGGCAGGCCACAAACATATGCAGCGGCTGTTTCTCTCAGGCAACGCAGTAGCTGACATTGCCCCGCTTCAGGCCATGGCGAAGCTCGAATGGCTGCTGCTGGATGACAACAGGCTTACCTCCCTCTCGGGGCTCGAGCATCTGTCGAGCCTGAAGGCGGTGTCGTTGACCTATAATGATATCGGGGATGATCACTGGCCCGAAACACAGGCTGTGCTCGCGCGCCTGGAAGGCCAAACGCATCAGCTGTTTTTCGCGCCGCAGCGCGTCGCCTCGGTTTACGGGCAGGTGCCGGGCCAGCCCATGGGCCCCGACCCGGATGAGGCCGTGGTTCGCGACGAGTAGCGCGCTACATATGGATCGGGCGGCCGTGCACCGCGAGGGCGGCTTCTTTCACCGCCTCGGTCTCGGTCGGATGCGCGTGGCAGGTCAGCGCGATGTCCTCGGCCGATGCGCCAAATTCCATCGCCGTTGCCGCCTGTGCGATCATATTGCCCGCGTCAAAGCAGATGATATGCACGCCCAGCACGCGGTCGGTTGTTTTATCCGCGAGGATTTTCACAAACCCATCGGTTTGCTGGTTGGTTTTGGCGCGGCTGTTGGCGGTGAACGGAAACTTGCCCGCACTGTAGGCAACACCCGCCTCTTTCAACTCGTCTTCCGACTTGCCGACCGAGGCGACCTCGGGCGCGGTGTAGACCACGCTTGGGATCACATCATGGTTCACATAACCGGTGAGGCCCGCGATATTTTCTGCTGCGGCAACGCCCTCGTCCTCGGCCTTGTGCGCCAGCATCGGGCCTTCAATCACGTCGCCAATCGCCCAGAGGCCCGCCACAGAAGTGGAGAAATCGTGCCCCACGGGGATGCGCCCGCGGTCATCAAGTTTGAGGCCAGCCGCCTTAACATTCAAGCCGTCGGTGTTGGGGCGCCTACCGACCGACACCAGCACAACATCGACCTCAAGGGTTTTAGCATCCCCGCCCTTGACGGGTTCATAGGTGACCTTAACGCCCTTTTTGGTGGTCTGCACGCCCGTCACCTTGGACGACAGCGCCAGCGTCATGCCCTGTTTTTTGAGAATGCGACCAAAGGTCTTGCGCACTTCCATGTCCATGCCCGGCAGGACCTGATCCATAAATTCAACCACCGTCACCTCGGTGCCGAGGCGCGACCACACCGACCCCATTTCCAGGCCGATCACGCCGCCGCCGATCACCACCATCGATTTGGGCTGTTTTTTCAGGCTCAGTGCGCCGGTCGACGTCACCACGCGCTCTTCATCAATCTCGATGCCCGGCAGCGACGATGGCTCGGACCCGGTGGCGATGATGATATCTTTCGCCGTGACGTCGCTTGCTTTGCCGTCGGCGTCTGTCACCGTCAGGGTTTTGGCGTCCTTGAACGCGGCCAGCCCCTTGAGCCAGGTGACCTTGTTTTTCTTGAAGAGAAACTCGATGCCCTGCGTCAGATCGCCAACCGACTTATCCTTTGCGGCCATCATTTTGCCCAGATCAAAGGTCACGCCCGCGCCGTCCAGCCCGTATTTGGCAAAGTCATGCGTGGCTTCATGATACAGGTGCGACGCATGCAGCAAGGCCTTGGACGGGATACAGCCAACATTCAGGCACGTCCCGCCCAGCGTGTCGCGCTTGTCGATACACGCAACCTTCAGGCCCAACTGTGCCCCGCGAATTGCCGCCACATAGCCACCGGGGCCCGCCCCGATGACGATCAAATCATACGCATCAGCCATGAGAGTTTTCTGCCTTTACATGTCCAACAACAGGCGTGTTGGGTCTTCAATCGCTTCCTTCACACGCACCAGGAATGTCACCGCCTCGCGGCCGTCGATGATCCGGTGGTCGTACGACAGCGCCAAATACATCATCGGGCGAATTTCTACTTTGCCGTCAATGGCAACCGGGCGCTCCTGAATTTTGTGCATGCCCAAAATGCCCGACTGCGGCGGGTTCAAAATCGGCGACGACATCAGCGAGCCAAAAATACCGCCATTGGAAATGGTGAAGGTGCCGCCCTGCATGTCATCGATGGCCAGCTTGCCGTCGCGCGCCTTTTTGCCGTAGCTGGCAATCGCCAGTTCAGTATCGGCGAAGGACATCGCATGCGCGTCTTTGAGGACCGGCACGACCAGCCCGGTTGGGGCCGATACCGCCACACCGATATTGGCGTAATTGTGATAAACAATCTCTTCGCCGTCGATCTGCGCATTGACCGCAGGCACGTCCTTCAGCGCAAGACAGCACGCCTTGGTGAAAAAGCTCATAAAGCCCAGCTTGATGCCGTGCTTGGTGGCAAACAGATCTTTGTAGCGCGCGCGGGCCTCCATCACCGCCGACATGTCCACCTCGTTATAGGTGGTCAACATGGCGGCTGTGTTTTGTGCGTCCTTCAGCCGCTCGGCGATGCGCTTGCGCAGACGGGTCATTTTCACCCGCTGTTCGCGCGGGCCGGTATCGGCAGCAGGCGCAACCGCTGGTGCTGCGGCGGCACTTCGTGCGCGCGCCGTGCCCTTGTCGATGGCGGTCAGAACGTCGCCCTTGGTCAAGCGACCATCCTTGCCAGTGCCGGAAATCGACGCCGGGTCGAGATTATAATCCTCCACAATGCGGCGTACCGCAGGCGACATCGGCATCAGGTCATTGCTGCCAGGAGACGCAGGTGTCGGCGCAGATGCCGGGGCAGGTGCCGATGCGGACGGTGCCGGGGCGGAGGGTGCAGGCGCGCTGCTGTCCTTTGCGCTGTCTTTCGCGCTGTCGTCTGATGTGCTGGATGCCTTCGCGGATGCGCTGGCCTCGGCCGAGGTATCGACGCGGGCAATCACCGCGCCGACCTCAACGGTTTCGCCCTCTTCGGCCAAAATTTCAACCAGCACACCAGCAACGGGGCTGGGCACTTCGACGGCAACCTTATCGGTTTCCACCTCAACGATGGTTTCGTCCACCGCCACTGCATCGCCAACAGCCTTCAGCCAGGAGCCGATACTGCCTTCGGTGACCGACTCACCAGCCTGTGGGACAACAATATCTTCGACAGCCATTGATTACTCCTGTCAGTCGAGGGTCAGCGCATCATTGATCAGCGCGTCCTGTTCTTTTGCATGTTTTGAGGCAAGGCCCGTCGCCGTTGCCGCGCTGGCCGCGCGCCCAACATAGCGGGGGCGCGACACAGGGGATTTCAAATCGACAAGCACGTCTTCAAGCGGCTCGTGGATATAGCCCCACGCCCCCATATTGCGCGGCTCTTCCTGGCACCAGATTATGCTGTCCACATTTTTGAACCGCTTCAATTCCGCCATAAGCGCCCCGTCAGGGAAAGGATATAACTGTTCGACGCGCAACAGATACACATCGTCAATGCCGCGCGCATCGCGGGCTTCCAGCAGGTCATAATAGACCTTGCCGGTGCACAGCACGACCCGGCGGATGTTCTCATCGGCCTTCAGACTAATCTCGGCATTGCCGCGCTCCGCGTCGTCTTGCAGGACGCGGTGGAACTGCGATCCGGGGCCAAAATCCTCCAACGTCGAGACACAGCGCTTGTGCCGCAACAGCGATTTGGGCGTCATGATCACCAGCGGCTTGCGGAACGACCGGTGCATCTGGCGGCGTAGAATGTGGAAATAGTTCGCCGGGGTCGAACAATTGGCCACCTGCCAGTTGTCTTCGGCGCACATTTGCAAAAAGCGCTCAAGCCGGGCCGAGCTGTGCTCGGGGCCCTGGCCCTCATAGCCGTGCGGCAACAACAGCACCAGGCCCGACATCCGCAGCCATTTGGTTTCACCCGACGACAGGAACTGATCCAATATGATTTGCGCGCCGTTGACAAAGTCGCCGAACTGCGCCTCCCACAAGGTCAGCGCCTTGGGCTCAGCAAGCGAATGGCCATATTCAAAGCCCATCACGCCAAATTCCGACAGCGGGCTGTCCAGCACCTCGAAATGCGCACCCTCGTCCACATGGGCAAGCGGCACATAGCGATTTTCGGTTTTCTGGTCCACAAACACCGCGTGGCGTTGGCTGAAGGTGCCGCGCCCGCAATCCTGACCCGACAGGCGCACGCCGTAGCCTTCTTTCAACAAGGCACCAAAGGCCAGCGCTTCTGCCGTTGCCCAGTCGAAACCGCGCCCGGCTTCAAACATTTTGACCTTGTTATCGAGCACCCGCTTGAGCGTCCGGTGCATATTAAAGGTATCGGGTGCTGTGGTCAGCTGTTCGCCCAGTTCGCGCAGCACGGTTTCGGCCACACCGGTTTCGGCGCGGCGCTTTTCCTGATCCTGTGCAGCCTGGCCCAGACCTTCCCACTTGCCCTCAAACCAGTCGGCCTTGTTGACCTTATAGCTGTTGGCGGCTTCAAACTCGTCTTCAAGGAATTCGGTGAACTCCTTGCGCATGTCATCCAGCTGCTCGGCGCTCAAAAGGCCCTCGGCGATCAGACGTTCGGAATATACCGACATCAGGCTTTTGTGGCTTTTGATGGCGGCATACATCAACGGCTGGGTGAAGGCCGGTTCGTCCGATTCGTTGTGCCCAAATCGGCGATAGCAGATCATATCGATCACCACATCGCGCTTGAAGGTTTGGCGAAATTCGGTGGCAAGCTTGGTGGCGAACACCACCGCTTCGGGGTCGTCGCCGTTAAAGTGAAAAATCGGTGCCTGCACCATTTTCGCCACGTCCGACGGATAAGGCGACGAACGCGCAAATTGCGGGCTGGTGGTAAAGCCAATCTGATTATTGACAACGAAATGGATCGTCCCGCCGGTGTTGTACCCCTTCAGACCCGACATGGCGAAGCATTCCGCCACAATGCCCTGCCCCGCAAAGGCGGCGTCACCGTGGAGGAGGAGCGACAGTACCTTTTCGCGCCTATTGTCGCCGCGCTGGCTTTGCTTGGCACGGGTTTTGCCCAGCACAACCGGGTTCACCGCCTCAAGATGCGACGGGTTGGCGGTCAGCGACAGGTGAATGTTGGAGCCGTCAAATTCGCGGTCGGCGCTGGTGCCCAGATGATATTTCACATCGCCCGAGCCCTGCACATCATCTGGCGTCGCACCGCCGCCCTGAAACTCGCTGAAAATCGCGCGGTAGGGCTTTTGCATGACATTGGCCAGAACATTCAACCGCCCGCGGTGCGGCATACCGATGACAATTTCCTCAAGACCAGACTGGCTGCCGGTTTTCATCACCGCTTCCAGTGCGGGAACCATCGCCTCGCCGCCGTCCAGACCAAAGCGCTTGGTGCCGGTATATTTGCGGCCCAAAAACTTTTCGAACTCTTCGGCTTCGATCAGTTTTTTGAGGATGGCGATTTTGCCCTTGTCGGTGAACTGGATGTCCTTGTCGCGCCCCTCGATCTTGCGCTGAATCCAGGCTTTTTCATCGGGGTCGTTGATGTGCATGAACTCAACCCCGAGATGACCGCAATAGGTGCGTTCCAAAATCGCGGTGATCTCGCGGATGGTTGCCGTCTCTAGCCCCAGCACATTGTCGAGGAAAATGGGACGGTCATAATCTTCGGGGCCAAAGCCGTAGGTTTCGGGCTCAAGCTCGACATGGCTTGGCCGGTCTTCCAGGCCCAGCGGGTCGAGGTTCGCCAGCAAATGCCCGCGCACGCGGTAGGTGCGCACCAGCATCAGCGCGCGGATGCTATCCAGCGTGGCGGCGCGGACATCAGCCTCAGACGCCGTGCTGCCGGCTGGCTTCCGACCGGCCTCGACATACATATCGCTGGCATCAAGGCCGGCGGTCAGATCGTCCAGATCGCGAAGCGGCCAGTCTTTGCGCGCCCAGCTTGGCCCGGATGCGCCGATGCCATCTTCCAGGGCCTCGAACGTCGCGCGCCAATCGTCCGATACCGATCCCGGATCGCGGCGAAAATTCTCATACAAGGTTTCCACGAAGGCGGGGCTTACCCCTTCGAGATGCGCGAGCTGATCGACGTCCAGACCCATAATCCCTCTCCGGCCCTGAGTTTTGCTGGGGCGGGCCAGCCCCTGAAAAGCGGTGCCGCCATATATTAGGCGGCACCCATGGTTAGTTACCCATTGATGGCTTGCAGCAGGGTTGTCCCCAGTGCTGCCGGGCTGTCCGACACAACAATGCCTGCCGACCGCATGGCTTCGATCTTGTCTTCGGCTCCGCCTTTACCGCCCGAGACAATGGCCCCCGCATGACCCATGGTCCGCCCGGGAGGTGCCGTGCGTCCGGCAATAAAGCCAGCCACAGGCTTTTTAACCTTGGAAGTCTTAAGAAAGTCTGCAGCTTCTTCTTCGGCGGAACCACCAATTTCACCGATCATGATGATCGATTCGGTTTCATAGTCACCGAGGAAGGCCTCCAGCACGTCGATAAAGTTGGTGCCGTTCACCGGGTCACCGCCGATGCCGACGCAGGTGCTTTGGCCCAGCCCAGCCGCCGTGGTTTGCGCCACCGCTTCATAGGTCAGCGTGCCCGACCGCGACACAATCCCCACCGACCCGCGCCGGTGGATATGACCCGGCATGATGCCGATTTTGCACTCGTCCGGCGTAATCACGCCGGGGCAGTTTGGCCCGACCAGCCGGGTTTTGGAACCGTTCAGCGCGCCCTTCACCTTGACCATGTCCAGCACTGGGATGCCCTCGGTGATGCACACCACCAGGTCCAGCTCGGCGTCGATGGCTTCCAAAATTGCGTCCGCCGCAAAGGGAGGCGGCACATAGATGACGGAAGCGTTTGCACCGGTCGCCACAACGGCATCTTCAACGGTATTGAAGACCGGCAGGTCCAGATGCTTCTCGCCGCCTTTGCCGGGGGTGACGCCGCCCACCATCT
>JASBSO010000188.1 GCA_030148905.1 Kordiimonadaceae bacterium
AGAGCAATTGGAGGGCATCCCCACCGTGGCCGGCTCGCTGCGCCAGGCGCTGGACGCATTGAACGAAGACCGCGAGTTTCTGCTGAAGGGCGACGTGTTCACCAATGACCAGATCGACGCCTATATGGCGCTGAAATGGGAAGAGGTTGCGCGCTTTGAGCTGGCGCCGCATCCGATCGAATTTGACATGTATTACAGTTCATAATCCACGCCGTATCTGCGTGGTACAGATCGGGGCATCGCAGCACGAATTGCGGTGCCCTTTTCCTTTCCAGATATCTTCACCTGTTGTTGACACTTGGCTGTGTAGGCTGCATTCAGACCCTGGGGGGACGAGGAGTAGAGCGCTACCATGACGTCTATCCAGCAAATGAATGCGTCCGACTTGGCTGACCATCTTCGTGCGGCCAACATCAACCCGGATTCGCATTTGGCGACCGACTATCTCAATCATTATAACGAGATCGCCATGTTGCTGGAGATGCTGCCCGACATGCCGGAAATGATCGACGAGTGCCTGGACTGGCAACCCAAATCCTATCCCCAGCATTTCCAAGACAGCGCCTTTCAGGGCAAGGACCTGGCGATTGAAGCCTTTGAAAGCGCCCCGGCCGATGTGCGCAGCGCCTTTGATTATATCACCGGCAAACTGGATCAGCATATCCTGCAAACGGTTGCCGTGCTGGCCGGCCTCGGGGTCGCCGAGCGTGGTCTGTCGTCCCAAGCGCGACTGCTGATCCAGGGCCGCATCACCCAAACACAGGATATGCTCTCAAAACTCAATCAGGTGATCCACGCACAGCATGATGCCAATATCATCGCCGATGTGGACCAGATCAGCCACACCGACCCGACAGACAAACAGACCCAGACCCAAGACGAAATCGACGCACTGTTTGATTAAGTCATTGCTCGGCCCTATCGCCGGAAAATTTCTCATAGCCGCGCTTGACGCTGCCCCCCGTGCGGGCTACCGCTGTAGGTGTCCATCAGGGGAGTTTTGATGTCGGACCTGTTCGAGGGCGCTGCCACCAAAAGCGACTATTCTGCAAAAGATATTGAGGTTCTAGAAGGCCTGGAGCCCGTGCGTCAGCGACCGGGCATGTATATCGGCGGCACCGACGAGCGCGCCTATCACCACCTGGCGGCGGAAATCCTCGACAACTCGATGGACGAGGCAGTTGCCGGCCACGCAACACGCATTCAGGTGACCCTCGAGAATGACGGCGCCTTAACCATCTCTGACAATGGTCGCGGCATTCCGACCGACCAGCACCCCAAATTTCCCGATAAATCGGCGCTGGAAGTGATCATGACCACGCTGCACTCGGGCGGGAAATTTTCCAGCGATGCCTATGCCACCTCGGGCGGCCTGCACGGGGTTGGGGTGTCGGTTGTCAATGCGCTCAGCGCCGAGTTGGAGGTTGAAGTCGCGCGCGACCGCACCCTGTTTCGCCAAACCTTCAGCCGCGGCAAGCCGCTTGGCGGTCTGGACAATCTGGGCGCGGTGCACAACCGACGGGGAACGACCATCCGCTTCATGCCCGATGAGGAGATATTCGGCACCTCCCTGCGCTTCAAGCCCGAGCGGCTGTACCGCATGGCGCGCTCGAAGGCGTATCTGTTTCGCGGGGTCGAAATTCGCTGGTCCTGCCCCGAGGCCGCCGTTGCCGGCACCGACACCCCAGCCGACGCCAACCTGCACTTTCCGGGCGGCTTGAACGATTTTTTGAGCGAAACCCTCAAAGGTCGCACCTGCGTCTCGGACGAAGCCTTTGCCGGCACCGCGCAATTCGCCGACAATCAGGGTCGGATTGAATGGGCGATCAACTGGCCCGAATTTGGCGACGGCTTTGCCTCCAGCTATTGCAACACCATTCCCACCCCGCAGGGCGGCACGCACGAAACCGGCATGCGCGGGGCGATCCTGCGCGGCTTGAAGGCCTACGGCGAATTGACCGGCAACAAAAAGGCGGCGGGCCTAACCGGCGAGGATGTCATGGGCAGTGCGGCCTCCATGCTGTCGATCTTCATTCGCGCCCCGCAGTTTCAGGGGCAAACCAAGGACAAACTCTCCAACCCCGAAGCCGCCCGCCTAGCCGAGGCCTCGGTCCGCGACGCCTTTGACCACTGGGTCGCCGATCATCCAGCGCGCGCCAATGGCTTGCTGACCTGGGCGCTTGACCGCCTGGAAGAGCGCCAGCGCCGCAAACAGGAACGCGAAATCAAGCGCAAAACTTTGGTGGGCAAGCGAAAATTGCGTCTGCCCGGCAAATTGACCGACTGCGCCAATGACGACCCAACCGGAACCGAACTGTATATCGTTGAGGGCGATTCCGCTGGCGGGTCGGCCAAACAGGCGCGCGACCGCAAAACCCAGGCTGTTTTGCCTATTCGCGGCAAGATCTTGAACGTTGCCTCGGCCACGCGCGACAAAATCGCCGCCAACCAGGAATTGCGCGACCTGATCCAGGCCATTGGCTGCGGCACGCGCGACCAGTTTGATGCCGCCGCGCTGCGCTATGAAAAAATCGTCATCATGACCGACGCCGATGTCGACGGGGCGCATATCGCAACGCTGTTGATGACCTTCTTCTTTCAGGAAATGCCCGATTTGGTGCGGCAGGGGCATTTGTATCTGGCCATGCCGCCGCTTTACCGGATCGCCAAAGGCGGCAATGTGCACTATGCCCGCGACGACGCACATAAGGACGCCATCATCGCCGAGGAATTTGGTGGCAAGGCGGACAAGCTGGAAATTTCGCGTTTTAAGGGTCTGGGTGAAATGCCGCCCGCACAGCTCAAAGACACCACCATGGCCCCGACCAACCGCAGCCTGTTGCGCGTCACCCTGCCCCAGGACTATGCTGACCGATCGGCAGTGACCTCGCTGGTGGATGATTTGATGGGCAAAAAGCCGGAAAAACGCTTTGCCTTCATCCAGTCCAATGCCACCGACGCGGTCGAGTTGGACATATAACCCGCGATATCCGTCGCATCACATTGACAGACGGGAACAAATCCGTATTGTGCGCCACAATTGAGGCATGATGGAAAGCGACTGACGTCTATGGGTTTTGATGTTCTGGGTTTGAGCGAGGAAACGCTCGCCGCCGTAACAGCATCCGGTTACAGCGACCCAACCCCCATTCAGGCGCAGGCTATCCCCCAGGTTTTTGCGGGGCGCGATGTGTTGGGCATTGCCCAAACCGGGACCGGCAAAACCGCGTCCTTCACCCTGCCAATGATCGATATTCTGGCGGCTGGTCGCCCGCGCGCCCGTATGCCGCGGTCGCTGATCTTGGAGCCAACGCGCGAACTTGCCGCACAGGTGTCAGAAGCCTTCGACAAATACGGCCAGAACACCAAGCTCTCCAAGGCGCTGCTGATTGGCGGGGTCAATTTCGGCGATCAGGAAAAGGCACTGGACCGCGGTGTCGACGTATTGATCGCAACGCCGGGCCGGCTGCTCGATCATTATGAGCGCGGCAAACTGCTGTTGAACGGTATCGAAATTCTGGTGATTGATGAAGCCGACCGCATGCTGGATATGGGCTTTATTCCCGACGTCGAGCGGATTTGCGGGTTGATTCCCAAAGTGCCGCAAACGCTGTTTTTCTCGGCCACCATGCCGCCGCCGATTGAAAAGCTGACCAAGAAGTTCCTGCGCGATCCCAAGCTGATCGAGGTGTCTGCGCCTTCGTCCACGGCAAAAACCATCGAACAGTTTCTGGTGCCCTGCGCACCGCGCGGCAAGCGCGCTGCCCTACGCACGCTGCTGCGCCGCGAAGAGATCAACAGCGCTATCATTTTCTGCAACCGCAAGCGCGATGTAAGCGAAGTGTACAAATCGCTCGACCGGCACGGCTTCAACGTTGGCCAATTGCACGGCGACATGGCCCAATCCGAGCGCCTTGAGGTGCTGTCCGGGTTCAAGGATGGCAATATCGAGCTGTTGGTCGCATCCGACGTGGCGGCGCGCGGGCTGGATATCAAAGATGTCAGCCATGTGTTCAATTTCGATATCCCAAGCCATGCCGAAGACTATGTGCACCGCATTGGCCGCACCGGGCGTGCGGGCCGCGCGGGCAAAGCCTTCATGCTGGCGACAAATGGTAAGGATGATCAACGCTATCTCGCCGCCATTGAAAAAATGACCGAGCAGAAGATTACGCCTGACCCCGACTTTGACGGCTCGGACGCAAGCGCGCAAGACGACCGCCCGACGCGCTCGCACCGACCGGAACGTCCAGAGCGCGGTGACCGCCCATCACGCGGCGGTCGCAGTGGCACTGGCCGTGGTCGGCCTGACCGGTCGGGCAGCCGCGCGTCGACCAAAAGTCCCGAAGACGTGCGCGACGCACCCGATGACTGGCCCAAGGAGCCCGTTATCGGTCTGGGGCCGCATGTTCCGGCGTTTTTGACGCGCGACGTCCCTGCACGCAAAAAATAGCCGCATCTGCCAGAGATTTCATTTGCCCTTGGGGCGGCATCGCCTAATCTCGTCGCCGGACTGCTGGAACAGGGTTGCAACAAGGGGAAGGGTGCATGTCGTCATTTCAAACCATCACGGTTGACAAGGGGCCGGTGACCAAAATCACCCTGAACCGCCCTGACCGGCTCAATGCGCTGAGCACCGAAATGCTGCAGGAACTCTACGCAGCTGTTCACGACATCGCTATTGGTGGCACCCCGGCACGCGCCGTGTTGATCACCGGTGCAGGGCGCGGCTTTTGCGCCGGTGCCGATTTGACCACTGGCGCATCCGAGACCGGGCAAAATCTGATGCAGAATTATCATCCGCTTGCCCTTGAGCTGATGAATGTGAACCTGCCGGTTGTCACCGCCGTCAACGGGATTGCTGCGGGTGCCGGGATGAGCCTGGCGCTCAGCGCTGATTTTGTGATCGCGGGCGAGTCTGCCGCGTTTCTGCAGGCCTTTGTCAATATTGGCCTGGTACCCGATATGGGGTCCAGCTATTTGCTGCCACGTCTGATCGGCCCGCAGCGCGCCCGGCGGATGATGATGCTGGGCGAAAAAATCCCCGCCAAAACCGCCGCTGAGTGGGGACTGGTACACGAAACTGTCGCCGACGATGCGCTCGAGGCGACAGCAACCGCGCTTGCCGAGCGCCTGGCATCGGGGCCAACCAAGGCCTATGCGGGCATTCGCCGACTGATGCGCGACACGTATGACAACAGCTATGAAACACAGATTCAGCTGGAAGCGCTCACCCAGCGCGAGGCCCAGCAAACCGCCGATGCGGTTGAAGGGGTTTTGGCCTTCACCCAAAAACGGCCCGCCAAGTTTCAAGGCAAATAACCGCCACCCAGTTATGAGTTGATATGAACAAGACCGCCAACCCCATCCAGATTATCGGGCATATCACCCTTGCCAGCCTTGCCGAAATCGGGCGGCTGTCGCGCTTTGCCGGGCACGCGGTTGCCAGTATCGCCTTACCGCCCTTTTATCTGCGCGCGCTGCTGCGGCAAATCTGGCTGATCGGGTATAACAGCTTGCCTGTTGTGGGGCTGACCGCCCTTTTTACCGGGGCGGCACTGGCACAGCAGATTTTTGTCGGTGGGTCGCGCTTCAATGCGGAAAGCGTCGTCCCCGGCGTTGTGGTGATCGCGATTGTGCGCGAACTGGGCCCCGTTCTGGGCGGGCTGATGGTGGCAGGGCGCGTGTCGTCGGCCATGGCGGCCGAGCTTGGCACCATGCGCGTCACCGAACAGATCGATGCATTGGTCACGCTTTCAACCGACCCGTTTAAATATCTTGTCGTGCCGCGCATTTTGGCAGCGGTGATCACCCTGCCCGCGCTGGTGCTGGTGGCCAATATCATCGGCGTGATGGGTGGCTATATCATCGGTACCGAACGCCTGGGGCTGAACAGTGCCAGCTATCTCAAGGTGACAGCCGACTTTTTGGAGGCATCCGATGTTGTCTCCTCGCTCGTCAAGGCCGCGGTTTTCGGCTTTATTATCGCGCTTGCCGGCAGTTACCACGGTTATTACAGCCGCGGCGGCGCGCAGGGTGTTGGCCGCGCTACCACCAATGCGGTGGTGACCGCCTTCATCCTGATCCTGCTGGCCAACCTAATCATTACCGTGCTGGTCTTTGGAGATGCGCAGTGACGCCCAAGATCGAACTGCGCGGTGTGTCCAAGGCCTTTGGCCGCAAGCTGGTCTTGAAGGACGTCAATCTCAGCATTGCGGCGGGCCAATCGTTGGTGATCATTGGCGGCTCGGGTACTGGCAAATCGGTCACCATCAAATCGATCTTGGGATTGTTGACACCCGACAGCGGCCAGATTTTGATCGACGGCAAGGACATGACCCGCGCCAGCCGCAGAGACCGCAAGGCGTTTCTGGCGGATATCGGGATGCTGTTTCAGGGCGCAGCGCTGTTTGACAGTTTGCCCGTATGGCAAAATGTGGCCTTCGGCCTGATCGAGGGCAAGCGGCTCAAAAAAGCCGACGCCAAGGAGATCGCCATCGAAAAGCTGGGCCGGGTCGGCCTTGGCCCCGATGTGGCCGAATTGCACCCGGCGGAGCTGTCGGGCGGCATGCAAAAGCGTGTTGGCCTTGCGCGTGCCATCGCAGGTGACCCGTCGATCATCTTCTTTGACGAACCCACCACCGGGCTCGACCCGATCATGGCGGATGTGATCAATGATCTGATTGTCGAATGCGTGCGCGATTTGGGGGCCACCACGCTCAGCATCACCCACGACATGGCCAGCGCCCGCAAAATCGCCGACCGGATTGCCATGCTTTACGGCGGTGAGATTATCTGGGAAGGCGCAAAAGACAGCATCGACCAAAGCGGCAATGCCTATGTCGACCAGTTCATCCACGGGCGCGCCGACGGGCCTATTCAGATGCAGGTGACAGACGACTGATGGCCAAGGCGCAAAACATATTTGTCTGTCAGTCATGCGGGGCCGACTATCGCCGCTGGCAGGGCAAATGCGACAGCTGCGGGGAATGGAATACCATCGAAGAAAGCCAGGCCACCGGCTCGGGCGCGCCAAAGGGACTGACCGGCAAACGCGGCCACAAGGTCGACCTGACCGACCTCAGCCTGAAGGCCGACGAAGCCCCGCGCCTGATTACCGGCATTGGCGAACTGGACCGCGCCTTTGGTGGCGGTTTGGTGAAAGGCAGCGCCATTTTGATCGGCGGCGATCCCGGTATCGGCAAGTCGACCATATTGTTGCAGGCGCTTGCCAAACTGGCGCAGGATGGCCGCACTTGCGTGTATCTTTCGGGCGAGGAAGCGACGACCCAGGTGCAGATGCGCGCAGACCGGCTGGGCCTGTCGGCGGCACCGGTCAAACTTGGCTCAGCGACCAATCTACGCGACATCCTCGCCACGCTCGAGGCCACCGGCACCCCCGATATTGTGGTGATCGACAGTATCCAAACGCTTTACGCCGACAATCTGGAAGCAGCCCCCGGCACGGTGAGCCAGGTGCGGCTGTGTTCGCACGAACTGATCAGCTATGCCAAACGCTCGGGCGCGATTTTGCTGCTGGTTGGTCATGTGACCAAAGATGGTCAAATCGCCGGGCCGCGTGTGTTGGAGCATATGGTGGATACCGTGCTGTATTTCGAAGGGGACCGCAGCCACCAGTTTCGCATTTTACGCGCGGTGAAAAACCGCTTTGGCGGCACCGATGAAATCGGTGTCTTTGAGATGACCAGCGGCGGCCTGCAGGAAGTGGCAAACCCGTCAGCGCAGTTTCTGGCCGACCGACCGCAGGACGAGCCCGGCTCCGCCGTGTTTGCCGGGATGGAGGGTACACGCCCCGTTCTGGTGGAAATTCAGGCGCTTGTTGCGCGCAGTTCCGCCGCCAATCCGCGCCGCACGGTGGTGGGCTGGGATCAGGGGCGGTTGTCGATGGTGTTGGCTGTGCTGGACGCCCGCACCGGCGTTGGCCTGGCAGGCTGCGATGTGTATCTCAATATTGCCGGCGGGCTCAAGATCGCTGAACCTGCAGCCGACCTCGCCGTGGCGGTCGCGCTTTTGTCCAGCCTGTCGGGCAAACCCGTCGCACAGGATGCTGTGGTTTTTGGCGAAATGGCGCTTTCGGGCGATATTCGACCCGTCACGCAAATGGATGCACGCCTGAAAGAAGCGGCCAAGCTGGGCTTTGCCCGTGCCTATGGGCCAAACCCGCGCAAAACCTCAACCAAGGCAGTGCGCTACACCCAGATCGAACGCGTACAGGATTTGCTTGCTGAGTTTCTTGTTGACCAGGATTGAGCTAGGCTGAGCGCCGCGCTAGGGTCACGAGGGAGATGAACTATGCCAAATGGCTTTACCGGTTTTGATATCATCGTGTTTGCGATTATCGGCTTGTCGACCGTGCTGGCCTTTGCGCGCGGCTTCACCACTGTGGCGCTGTCCTTTGCATCCTGGGTGGGTGCGCTGCTTGCGGTGATCTTTGGCTATGCCCTGGTCCAGCCCTATGCGCGGGCCTATATTTCCCCGGTTGAACTGGCTGACTTTACCGCTATTGGCGGTCTGTTTTTGATCGCCCTTATTGTGTTGCGCGTGATCGCAAATCAGGTTGGATCCGCCGTAAAGGACAGCCCTGTTGGCTTTCTTGACCGCTCACTGGGGGCGCTTTTCGGGTTTTTACGCGGTGCCGTGGTGGTCTCGGTTGCCTATCTGATTCTGGTGGCGGTCTTGCGCGACGACCAGCCCGACTGGATCGCCGACGCCAAGTCGCGGCCGCTGGTGGCCTGGGGCGCGGATGTGGTGTCGGCACTGGCCGAAGATGCATTTGGGTCACGCCCCGAGGGTGCATTGGACAATGCCCGACAACAAGCGCTTGACGCGGCCAAGTCTATCTCCGAAGACGTGGCAGAGACCTACACGCAGGAAGCGCGGAAAAAGCTCGACTCTGTGATCGAAGATGCCGTCAATGACGCACAATCCAAGGCCGACAACAAAGATGACGAAACCCGATAATTTTCACCCCTTTGATGGCGATCATCTCCGCGAGGAATGCGGCGTTTTTGGCATTCAGGGCACCACCGACGCCAGCGCTCACACGGTGCTGGGCCTGCATGCGCCGCAGCACCGTGGGCAGGAAGCGGCGGGGATTGTCTCCAGCGACGGCAATGTGTTTCACACCAAAAAGGTGTTGGGCCATGTGGCCGATAACTTTACCTCGCAGTCGGTGATCGACAGCCTTGAGGGCGACGCCGCCATCGGCCATGTGCGCTATTCCACCACGGGCGCGACCGAGCTGCAAAATTGCCAGCCACTGTTTGCCGAATTTGCCTCGGGCGGTTTTGCCGTGGCGCATAATGGCAACCTGACCAACGCGCAGCATCTGCGCCGCCAATTGGTGAGCCAGGGGTCGATCTTTCAGTCCACCACCGATACCGAGGTGATTATTCACCTGATCGCCACCAGCCATTTTCGCACACTCATGGACCGGCTGGTGGATGCGCTGCGTCAGGTTGAAGGCGCTTATTCACTGATCGCGCTGACCCGCGAGGGGCTGATTGGTGTGCGCGACCCACTGGGCGTACGCCCCTTGGTGCTGGGGCAGCTGGACGGCGCGTATATCCTGTGTTCCGAGACCTGCGCGCTGGATATCATCGGGGCCGACTATGTCCGCGACGTGGAGGCTGGCGAAGTGGTTGTGGTCACCCGCGACGGCAAGCTGGAAAGTTTCAAACCCTTTAAACCAAAGGCCGCACGCCCCTGCCTGTTTGAGCATGTGTATTTCGCGCGCCCCGACAGCCTTGTCGACGGCCTCAGCGTATATGACGTGCGCAAGCGCATCGGTGCCGAGCTGGCGATTGAGGCCCCGGCAGATGTTGATCTGGTGATCCCCGTGCCCGATTCCGGCACGCCCGCGGCTATCGGGTTTTCCAACCAGTCGGGCATTCCGTTCGAGCTGGGGATTATCCGCAATCATTATGTGGGCCGCACCTTTATCGAACCCACCGACCAGATCCGCCATTTCGGCGTCAAACTGAAGCACAATGCCAATCGCTGGCATATTCAGGGCAAAAAAATCGTGCTGGTGGACGACTCGATTGTACGCGGCACCACCAGCCAGAAGATCGTTGCGATGATGCGCGAGGCGGGCGCCGCAGAGGTGCATATGCGCATCGCGTCGCCGCCGATGGCGCATAGCTGCTTTTACGGAGTCGACACGCCCGAGCGCGACAAGCTGCTGGCCGCCCGCATGGACGTTGACGCGATGAATGACCATATTGGTACCGACAGCCTTGCCTTTGTGTCGATTGCTGGCCTGTACCGCGCGGCGGGGCAGTCCGAAGGGCGCGACCCGGCCCGGCCCGCCTTTTGCGACGCGTGCCTGACGGGTGACTATCCAACCTTTTTGACCGACCAGGCCTCGACCGATGACCGGGAAAGTCAGCTGACCCTCATTTCTGCGGCCTCTGGCGACGCATAACGCGACCGGGCGGAGACATATGACCGACACCACACACAGGCTCGCGCTGGTCACCGGCGCATCACGCGGCATCGGCCGCGCGCTGGCGCTTGCGCTGGCGAAGCAAAATTATCATGTCATTGCCACCGCCCGGGTGCAAAGCCAAGGTGCGCTGGAAGCACTTGATGACGATATTCGCGACCTCGGCGGACAGGCCACACTGGTGCCCTTTGACCTGAAAAACGGCGATGCAATCGACAATTTGTCGGCGCAGCTCTACACCCGCTTTGGCCGCCTGGATGCGCTGGCGATCAATGCTGCACAGCTTGGGCCGATTACCCCGCTGACACATCTGGACGTCAAGGCCTATGAAAGCGTGATGCGCACCAATGTCGATGCCACATGGCGGCTGCTAAGGGGCCTGAACCCGCTTTTGGAAGCATCAGACGCCGGCCGTGTGGTGCTGCTATCGTCGGGTGCGGCGCACAAACACCGCCCGTTTTGGGGCTTGTACGGGGCCAGCAAAGCGGCGGCTGAGCATTTGGCGCTGACCTATGCCGCAGAAACCGCGCACAAGGCCATTCGCTGCAATGTCGTCAACCCCGGTGCGACCCGCACCGCCATGCGCGCCGATGCGGTGCCGGGCGAAGACCCCTCCACCCTGCCCGACCCCGATGGCGTGGCTGACATGATCGCCGGGTTGCTATCGGCTGAGGAAACGCGGACGGGCGAGGTTCTGTCTTATTACGACCATGCCGGGATTACGCGCGACTAACCGCACACCTCTCAGCGCACAGATCAGCTTTTGCGTTCGATCGCATATCCGCGCTCGTGTGGAACAATCGCATAACCGGGGTTCAATTCCAGCTGCCAGTGGTCATTGCTCAGTTGCAGCTCACCGTCTTCTTCGATGGCCTCAACATAAATGAAGGGCGGGCGCGGGCCCATCATCGCACCGTCCCAGGCGCGCAGATTGCCCCACCGGCCTTCAAGCTGCATGACACCGAAAATACGTCCGTCCCGCCCCAGCGACACCTCGGTGCGCGGATCCATGGTAAAGCTGTCGGCAGTCAGCACCAGCACCCGCCCGTCGACAAAGCGTTTACGGAACCCGGCGCGCACCACGTCCACCTCGGCCTGGCGGGCAAGCTCGGTTTCACGAATCTCGACAACGCCGTAGTCGCGGCCTTCGCGCTCCACCTCATCTGCGCGCGGCGCGGTGGGGGTATAGGCAATGGCCTCAGCCATCACATCGGCTAAATCCAGCTTGCCGTCCAGCGCGGCACGCCAACCGGGGGCAAGATCATCCAACAGTGCGCCCCATGCGGGACCGGTGAAATAGGCATAATTGCGGTCAAATTCGCTGATATTGGCAAGCCGCATCATCCGGTCGGCAAGGTGGCTTTCCAGAACCTCCGGCCTTTGAACCAGCTTGCGGCCCGTATATTCGGCCAAGCCTTCAAACAAATGCTGATAGCGCTCGGCGCGGTAGGCGCGCTCGTCACCGTCGATCCGCATGGCGCGGAAATCGAGCGCGGCCTTGATGTGCCGCAACCGCTCAGCCTCTCCCTCGGCGCGCAGCGCTTCAGCCAACGCCTGAGTTTCCAGTTTCAGCGAAATCCGCCCCGGGGCATCGTCCAAATGCGGGCTGGAGGCTGGATAGCCGGGATGAAAATCCATAATGCCCTGCGTGCGGTGATAGCTTTCGTGCAGGATCAGCGCCATGCGTTCCGCCACATCGCCCTGAAACGGCCATACCAGCACCGCCCACTGCCGCCCGCGCCAATAGCGCGTGGTGTTGGCGATAGGGAAACCATCCGGTACTTGCGTGGCGCTTAAGTCATCAGCGCTAACCGTGCCGCGACTGCTGAAATCATAAGTAAGCGCCTCGCCCGTGCGGCCATCAACGACAAGCGTGTGACCGCAAAAATCAACGTCCCACAGGTCTTCCGCCGCCCGATCGCAAATCGCCTTGACCCGGTTCAACTCCTCAGCGACGCGGGCCTTGTCCGGCGCGCTCAGCAGCGGAAGGGACGCGACAAACGACAGCAAAAAACTCATGAAAATACGCATATCGGCTCCTTTTGACTGACCAACAGCCTAGAAGCGCATGGCGATTTGCGTCAAACACGTTGCGCCGAACCGGCGTCACTTTTGGGTGAGTGGTGGTTCAGACCTTTGGCCTAGTTTACCCCGCGCAAATCAAGGCCTTGGGCCTCCGCCAATTGCTGGATCAGGTCGATCGCCGCCTCGGCGATCACCGTGCCCGGAGGGAAAATCGCCGACGCCCCGGCGTCGCGCAGCGCGTCAAAATCCTGCGGCGGGATCACACCGCCCACGACGATCATCACGTCGCCGCGCCCCTCGGCTTGAAGCGCTGATTTGAGCGCGGGCACCAGGGTCAGATGCCCGGCCGCAAGCGAGGACGCCCCCACAATATCAACACCCGTTCTGGCCGCATCAGCGGCGACCTCTTCGGGGGTTTGAAACAGCGGGCCAATTTCCACCTCGAAGCCCAAATCGGTAAAGGCCGAGGCAATCACCTTCTGCCCGCGGTCGTGGCCGTCCTGCCCCATTTTGGCGACCAGAATCTTGGGTGCGCGACCGGCCTCGCGCCGGTAAGCCGAAACAAAACGGTCCGCCCGCAGCGCGCCTTCGTCGCCGCGCTCAAGTGCGTCTTTAAACACGCCGGTTACCAGTTTGATCTGGGCCTTGTGACGACCAAAGACTGTTTCCAGCGCGGTGGTCATCTCGCCCACTGTGGCCCCGGCGCGCGCGGCGGCAATACTACCGGCCAGCAGGTTGCCCTCGCCGCGCTCGGCCATGGCGGTCAGCGCCGCAAGCTGCGTATTGACGGTATCATTGTCGCGCTCGGCCTTCAGGCGGTCCAATTTGGCAATCTGGGCAGCGCGCACGGCGGAATTGTCCACCTTCAATACGTCGATCGCGTCTTCATCGTCGCGCGTATAGGTGTTGACGCCGACAACCACCTGCTCGCCGCTGTCGATACGGGCCTGGGTGCGGGCGGCGGCCTCTTCGATGCGGAGTTTGGGCAACCCTTCGTTGATCGCCTTGGCCATGCCGCCGAGCGCCTGCACCTCATCGATATGCCCAAGCGCCCGCTCGGCCAGGTCGGCGGTCAGCCGTTCGACATAATAGCTGCCACCCCAGGGGTCGATCAGCTTGCAGCTGTCGGTTTCCTGCTGGATAAACAGCTGGGTGTTGCGAGCGATCCGTGCGGAATAATCGGTTGGCAGCGCCAATGCTTCATCCAGCGCGTTGGTATGCAGGCTTTGGGTGTGGCCGTGCACAGCGGCAAAGGCCTCCACCGCGGTTCGGGTGACATTGTTGTACACATCCTGCGCCGTCAGCGACCAGCCCGAGGTTTGGCAGTGCGTGCGCAGCGCCAGTGATTTCTCATTTTTGGGATCGAAGGATTTGACAATCCGCGCCCACACATAGCGCGCCGCGCGCATCTTTGCGACTTCCATGAAATAATTCATGCCGATCGCCCAAAAGAAGCTGAGGCGCGGGGCAAAGGCGTCGATATCCAGCCCCGCATCGAGCCCGGCGCGGATATAGTCGATCCCATCAGCCAGGGTGTAGGCAAGTTCCAGGTCGGCGGTCGCCCCCGCTTCCTGCATGTGATAGCCCGAAATCGAAATGCTGTTGAATTTGGGCATATGCTCGGCGGTGAAAGCAAAAATGTCGGAGATGATCCGCATCGACGGTGCAGGCGGGAAAATATAGGTGTTGCGCACCATAAATTCTTTCAGAATATCGTTCTGAATGGTGCCCGCCAGTTGTTCGGGCTTAACGCCCTGCTCTTCCGCTGCCACGACATAAAGCGCCATCACCGGCAACACCGCGCCGTTCATGGTCATCGAGACCGACATCTCGTCCAGCGGGATCTGGTCAAAAAGCGTGCGCATATCGATGATGCTGTCGATCGCGACCCCCGCCATACCGACATCGCCCGCAACACGCGGGTGATCGCTGTCATAGCCGCGGTGCGTAGCCAGGTCGAAGGCAACGCTCAGGCCCTTTTGCCCGGCGGCCAGATTGCGGCGGTAAAAGGCGTTGGAATCCTCGGCGGTGGAAAAGCCTGCATATTGCCGAATGGTCCAGGGCCGCGCCGTGTACATGGTCGGATACGGCCCGCGCAGAAATGGTGCGGCACCCGGATAACTGCCAAGCGTTTCCAGGCCGGCAATGTCGCTGGCGCTGTAGCGCGTCCGAATATCAATGCCTTCCGGCGTTGTCCAGGCGTCGCTGGCCGTTTCCGGTGATACCGGGGCCAGTGATGGGCGCATCCGGTCGGCAAAATTCGGGATTGAACTCATTGCTGTCCCTCCAGGGCTGCATAAAGCGCGGCAAATACGGGCTGCAGGTCTGCCCCGGTGCGTAGGGATATCACCGTGCCACACGCTTCGAGTGCACGCAGATCTGTTGGCTGTCCAAGCACAAAATGTGGGCCGCCGCCGTGCAACTGCTCAGCCGCATAGCCGTCATCCGGCGCGCAGTGCAAAACCACTGCGGCAGGCTGATCATCCGTACGCTCAACCCGGTTTTGAAAGCCGAGAACTGCCAAAACCTCTTGCGCCCAGGCCAGCCGCGGACGCACGGCGGCCACGGCACCGTGAATGCGAATGCTTATCTCTGGGCGCACGCCGTGTCGCGCCATATAGGCATCGCTTTTGCGGCGATAGCGCTCGAACAGTGCCGCATCAAAGGCAGGTTTCAGCGGCGCGTCGTCTGTATAGCCCATCCCTTCCATAAGGTCGGCATTCGGCAGTGCCGGTTCGTCGAGATTCGGGAACGCACTGGCACCGGTTAAAACGGCGCGGCGGCTCGCCAGGCTTTCAAAATGCGCAGCACTGGCATCGCGGCACAGCCCCGCCAGAAATCCACTGTCGATTGCTGCCAGCAAACCACCCTGTTTTTCAAGGCTTTGCAGATGCGCCCAGGCGGCGTCTGCAAGGCTGTCGCTCATGGTATCAAGCGCATAACTTCCCGCTGCCGGATCATCGACCCAGCCCAGATGCGACTCTGACCGCAAGATATGCTGGGCGTTGCGCGCCATACGCCGCGCATTCTCCGAGGGCTGCCCCATCACCGCATCATGGGGTACCAGCTCGATCCAGTCAGCGCCGCCGATACCCGCACCAAAGGCTGACGCGACGCTGCGCAGAAAATTGACATCCACATCCAACTGGCTGTGCCCACGCAGCGCCGACACACCGCCAAGATTCACAGGTCCACGGTCGACCCCGCAAGAGACCAGAATTTCCGACCAAAGGCGGCGCAGGGCGCGAAATTTTGCGGTGGTGGCAAACATGTCGGTGGATGCGACCATCTCGAACATGATCTGCCGTGCCGCGCGCTCCATGGATAGGCCCGATGCCTCCAGCGCACGCAGATAGGTCAGCCCCGCCGATAGCAGCGCGGCGATTTCAAGGCTTGCGGGTGCCCCGGCCAGATGAAAAGGCTGGCTTGATGCCAAAAAGCCGGGCACCGCGTCAAAGGCGACAAGATCAGCGGCCGTCGCATCTGCGGCATCCTTGATCGCTGTGTTTGCGTGTTCGGCAGTGCCTTGCCCGCGCGCGGCAGCACCAATGGGGTCAAAACGAAGGCAAAGGTTTATCGCCTCGGGACCAACAACCTTTGCCGCCAGCACGTCTGTGACAATATCCCGGTATGCCTGCGCTGTGCCGTCTATATCCACGCAGAGCCGCGCGGCGAGCCTGTCTTCGATCTGTGCGGTCAAAAGCGCCTTAAGGCCCTCGGTATCGCATTGGCTGCGTATTTGGTCGGCACCGAGGCTGGCTTGCAGCAGCGCGGCGTCAAGCGCAGCGCGCCCCTTCACCGCCCCCAGGTCAACCTGAATGGCCCAGCCCTGGCGTGTGCGGGCGGGTCGGTCGAAGGTGGCACGACCAGCGGCATCTTCCAGCGCGTTGGCAGAAAGTCCGGCTTCAAGGGGATACTGCAACACTCTGTCGCGCGGCTTCCCCTTCAGTGCGGCATCAACGCGCGCGATCCAATCCTCGTGGTTGCCGGGGTCGAATGTCGGCAATGTGTCGCTGTATTTCGGCATAAGATGGCTCATTCACTCCTGACCGCAGCAATGCGGGGGCACCCTAATGGGTGCAGATGCGAACTGCAATATTCAGCACAGCGATAACCGGACATTCGGGCTGTCTCAGCCGAGAGTGCCGATAATCAACCGCGTGACGGCCGCCAGAATAAAGAGGCCAAACACGATGCTGAGCACGGTTTTCGACAGACGCTGCGCCACCGTAGCACCGACGGGTGCCACAAGTGCCGACGCCGCAGCAAGAATGCCCGCTGTGGGCAAATGGATATACCCCACCGTCCAGGGCGGCGGCGTACCCGATACAGGCGGCGAGGCCAGCAGAAAGCCCAGCATGCCAACGATGCTGGCCACCAGCCCTAAAAGCGCCGCCGTCCCCACCGCCCGGTGCACAGGAACCCCGAAGAGCGTCATATAGGGAACACTGACCACACCGCCGCCAATCCCCATAATGCCGGCAAGCCCGCCTATGATCAACGGGCCGATACGGCCTGCCACGCCCACCGGCAGGCTGTTGCCGAGCTTGAGGCGCTCAAGCGGGATCAGCATTTTGCTCGCCAGAACAAGGGCAAGCGCTGAAAACACATACACCAGCGTGTCGCTGGCCAGCGCCTGGGCAAGCTGCGCGCCCACCACACCGCCAACGGCGATCACCCACCACCACTGACGGGCGATGCCCCAATCAACATTGGCGCGCTTGTGGTGGGCGCGCACGCTCGACAGATTGGTCGCGATGATGATGAGCAGCGAGGTGCCAACCGCCGCCTGCATTCGCCAGTCTTCGGGAATACCAAGCGGAGCAAAAACAACAAACATCGCCGGAACGGTCACAATACCGCCGCCAATCCCCAAAAGCCCGGCCAAAAACCCGGCCACGACGCCT
>JASBSO010000196.1 GCA_030148905.1 Kordiimonadaceae bacterium
TGACTTTAGCGTAAGACAGTCGAACGACGAGACCGGCGACTTGCTGGAAAATGCGCTTGGTCTCGAATTGCGGGGAGTTTTCTGACGCCCAATGTATGAAGTTTTCTACAATTTAAACGGTCGACCTTTTCAGCTTACTCCCGATCCGCGCTTTTATTTTTCGTCGCGAACGCACAAAAAGGCCATGGCGTATCTGACCTACGGCCTGAATCAGGGCGAAGGCTTTATCATCATCACCGGTGATATCGGCACCGGCAAAACGACGTTGGTTCGCCACCTTTTTGACACGCTCGACCGCGACGAATATGTGGCGGCAATGGTCGTCAGTACCCAGCTCGGCGCCGAAGACATGCTCAGAGCCGTGGTGGGGGCGTACGGGCTTGACACATCCGCACGCGATAAGGGCGAGCTGCTGGCTAGGCTGGAGAAATTTTATGTCGACCAGCACAATCAGGGGCGTCGGGCGCTGTTGGTGATCGACGAAGCACAAAACCTGTCCAACGCCGCGCTTGAAGAAATGCGCATGTTTTCCAATTTTCAAATCGGCGACAAGGCGTTGGTGCAAAGCTTTCTGGTTGGTCAGCCCGAATTTCGCGACCGGATTTTCTCCGCACCCGAGTTGGAACAATTGCGCCAGCGTGTCATTGCAACGCACCACCTTGATCCGATGGGCGAAGAAGAGGTCGCAGACTATATCGAGCACCGCCTGACCCTGGTGGGGTGGGACGATGACCCATGCTTCACCATCGATGCTGTGGATGCCATCTATAAATATTGCCAGGGTGTCCCGCGCAAACTGAACACGCTGTGTTCGCGCATCCTGCTTTATGGCGCGCTTGAAGAGCTTCACGACATTGACGGCGACGTTGTTGCCGACGTGATTGACGACATGGCGGAAGACGCCCGTGCCGGCTCTGGCCGCAGGCCGGAATTGACCGGAAACCTTGGTGGAGCCCCCACATCGGCAAGAGATTCGACCGTGCCGATGGAAGCTATGCAGCAAAGAGCTTCCAAAGCTGATGGCGGCGATAAAAATGTTGAAGACATGCAGGACCGGATCAACCAGCTGGAATCCATGATCAAAGGGCAGGATGAGATGTTGCGCAAACTGACCGAAATGATGGGTCAGATGGCGGGCAGCTCCCGCGATGACGACTGACGATACGCCCGTCCGCCCTTCTGCTGTGACCACTGCGCAGCCAAATGCTCCTCGGCATGCATTTTCCATTGACGTTGAAGAATGGTACCAGGTCGGGGCCTATGAAAACGCTATCGACCGCGCCGCGTGGCCCACATGCGAAAGCCGGGTTGCGGCCCAAATGGACCGGCTTTTGGCGTACCTTGACGAAAACGGCGCCAAAGCCACGCTGTTTTGGCTGGGCTCCGTGGCGGCGGATCATCCAGACCTTTTGCGGCGCTGTCACGCGGCAGGCCATGAAATTGGCTGCCATGGATGGGACCACAAACGTCTGACCGCGCTGACGGACGCCGAGGTCCACAGCGATATCGGCAGGGCGAAATCCACGCTTGAAGACATCACCGGCGCCCCGGTCACGGGCTACCGCGCACCAAGCTTTTCGCTGTCCCCGGACCGTATGGCGGTATATGCCAGTTTGGCGGAGCTTGGCTTTACCTACAGCTCCAGCATCTATCCGATCCGGCATGATCATTACGGGGACGCAGCCGCGCCGCGCAGGCCCCATCGTGTAGCGGGCGGGGCGCTTCTTGAATATCCGATGACCACATATGCGGCGTTTGGTCGGCGCTGGCCGGCGGCGGGCGGTGGCTATTTTCGCCTGATGCCCTATCGCTTGGCTGCGCATATGTTTTTTGCCGGGGCCAAGCAGTGCGGCGGCGGGGTGTTTTATATGCACCCCTGGGAGATCGACCCGGCGCAGCCCCGCGTGTCCGCGCCGTGGGTTTCGCGGTTTCGCCATCGTACCAATCTGGGCCGGATGGCGGATAAGGTCGCGCGCCTCCTTACAGAAGCCCGATTTGTGTGCATGCGCGACCTGATCAACCCAGGCGCAGGGCAAGAGGGAGCCAGATGACGGTTTCTGTTCGGTGCGCGAAAGAGGCAGATTTTCAGAATCTAACGGCGTGGCTCCAGGCGAGGCCAGATGCCCGCCCGTTTCATTTGCCCGCATGGTCCATAGCTGCAGGCCGGGTCACAGGGCAGGCGCCCGCGCTTCTCATTGCCGAAGACAGCGGGGCGTTGGCCGGTGTTTTGCCGCTGGGTTTCCGGCGCTCATGGCTGTTTGGACAGGCGGCGCTCAGCGCGCCCTTTGCCGTTGATGCAGGCCCGGTCGCCACACGGCCCGACATTGCCGCCATGCTGATTGATGCGGCGTGGACGCAGGCGCAGGCCCGTGGATTCCCTGAATTGGTTTTGCGTATGCGGTACGACATTTGGGACGCTTTTGCTGCGCATCTTGAAGAGCCGGCTGCCTGGGATGTCCAGTCGCACAGCGTCACATTTGCCATGCCGCTCGCGGCCACGGACGCAGACCGTCTGAAGGCGGTGCCCAGAAAACAGCGCGCGGTTGTCCGCAAGGCCATGGGCCAGGATTTTCAAGTCCAAGTCGGTGCCGATCAGCTTGATATCCTATACAGGCTCTATGCCATGAGTGTGCATCGTTTGGGCACACCCGTTTTTCCAAAGGCGCTGTTCGACGCGTTGGTCAAAGCGCTTGGCGATCATATCGATATTGCCGTTGTATACGGTTCAGATGGCACCCCGCTGACTGCGTTGATGAGCTTTTTCTGGGGCGACCGTGTGATGCCCTATTATATCGGCAGCACAAAAAGCGCCCGCGTGCAGCACGCCAGCAACTTCATCTATTTCGACCTGATGGCCCGCGCTGCAGAGCGCGGGTGCACGGTGTTTGACTGGGGGAAAAGCCGAAACGACAGCGGCCCCTTTCATTATAAAAAAAACTGGGGGGCAACACATGCGCCGCTTGTTGAGGTGACGCAGACCCGAGGCGGCAAAACGCCGGGCGCACAAACCGATCCAGCGCGGTACGGCCTGCAGCAGACAGTTTGGAAACATTTGCCATTGCCGCTGGCAAATCTGATTGGGCCGCATCTTGCGCGGCATTTGGGGTAGGCCATGGCGCGCATTCTATTTTTGTGCCACCGCACACCCTATCCCCCGAACAAAGGTGATAAAATTCGTTCTTACGCGGTGCTGCGGCATCTCACTCAGGCGCATGAGGTGCATCTTGCATATTTTGAGGATGATTGGAGCGACCGCCTGCACCGCGACAGCCTGGCGGAGTTGTGCGCGTCTGTCTGCCCTGTGCCGCTTTCGCCCCTGAGCCGTAAGGTGCTGGGCCTGCGCAGTGTTTTCACCGGGCAGCCCATAACGGTTATGAGCTATCCCAAAGCCGCGATCAGGCGCTATGTGCAGCGCCTTGAGGCAAGCGGGTCACTTGATCTGGTCTATGCGTTTTCGGGGGCGATGGCGGCGCACATCCCTGCGGGCTATGAAGGCCGAACCATCTTTGACATGGTCGATGTCGATTCCGAAAAATGGGGTGCTTACGGGGCCCAGTCGCGGTGGCCGCTGAGTTGGATATACAAGCGCGAATACCGACTGCTGCGCGCCTTTGAGGTTGCCAGCATCAATACCGCCGCTCAAACCCTGATGATCAGCGAGGAGGAGGCAGACCTCATCCGCCCCTACGGGCAGCCCGCCCGGCCAATCACGGCGATGCCCAACGGTGTCGACCCGGAGCGGTTTTATCCGCGGCCGAGCCCGGCCGAAGGTGCGCCGCCCACGGTGATTTTCACCGGGGCGATGGATTATCCGCCAAATGTCTCGGCGGTCCTTTGGTTTGCCGAAACCTGTTGGCCAGCGGTTCGGCGCGTTCTGCCGGATGCAGAATTTGTTATTGCCGGGGCACCGGTTGCCCCAGCCGTGGCGCGTCTTGCGCAGGTGGACGGCATCACGGTCACCGGGCGCGTGCCTGATATGTTGCCTTATCTTCACCGCGCCGATGCCGCCATTGCCCCAATCGATATCGCGCGCGGGGTGCAGAACAAGGTTCTGGAAGCGCTGGCCTGTGCGGTGCCGGTGGTTGCCACGCCCGAGGCCGCAACAGGGCTGCCGCTGCCGCATCCAAGCGCGCTGATGTCGTGCCCGCGCGGCAATGCGTTTGCAGAAGCCGTGACCGCCTTGCTGTCGGACCGCGCGCATGCCTTTTCCCTTGGGCAGTCTGCTGTGCCTTATGTCGCGGACCGCTTAAGCATGGCGGCGATGGGGGCCATATTGGATCAGGTGGTTGATGACCTTAGCGCGTGATCACAACAGCACGGAAATCCGGCACTTTGCGGGGCTGGGGTTCACGCTCTTTGTGCTGGCGGGGGTGCTGGTCATGTGGTGGCCGGCGGTGGCGCATATCGCCGATATTCTGTGGCGCGACAATCGCTTTGCGCACGGCCTGTTTGCCCTGCCGGTTGCTCTTTACATTCTGGCGGACCGGCACAGCGATATGATAAGGCGACCCGTTGCCGCCGACCCTCGCGGGCTGATCTTGGCCCTTATTGGGCTCGTGCTGCTGGTTGCGGGAGATACCGTTGCCGTCATGCTGGCCCAGCATATTGGCCTTGTGCTGACCATACAGGGGGTCATTCTGTTTTGGCTGGGCCATAGGCGGTGGTGGCACGCCAAGTTTCCGATGCTGCTGTTGCTGTTCCTTATCCCGGTTGGGGAAACCCTTATTCAGGGGCTGCAAACACTGACCGCTTATATCGCCATTTTTTTATTGTCCCTCACGGGCGTCGTTTTCGAGGCCAGCGGCACGATCATCACCATCAAAAAAACTGTGTATCACGTCGCAGAGGCCTGCGGCGGTTTCAAATTTTTGACAACTTCGGTCTTTCTCGGTGTGGTGACGGCTGGATTGTTTTTCCATACATGGCGGGCGCGCGGGATGGTCATTGGGTTCAGCTTGGGCTTACCAATTCTGGCCAATGCCTTTCGCGTCGTCACCATTTTGATGATTTCCTATTATTCCGGGCCTGAGCTTGCGAAATCATACGGCCATATCATTTATGGGTGGGTCATCTTTGCGGTTGTGCTGCTGGGGATGATTGCGGTTGCGCTGATATATGGCGACGCCGATGCGGTCCGCGACCGCGACATGCAGCGCCTGTCAGCCGGTGCCGGCGACCGAAAATTCGCGCATCGCTCGCCGCCCCTATTGATGGCGGTGATGGCCGTGATGTGCGTATTGGCGGGCGCGGTGTCGCCGCATAATCAGGGCACAGCCTACCGCTGTGCTGTGGATCGTGCCGCAGTGTTACGTCCGTGCACGGCCTGCGGGTTGCGTCAAATTGGCCCACCAGAACAGCTTGACCGGCGCGCACAGATGACGCGCCAGTATTTTCGGCGCTTCGACCGGCGGCTCGCGCTGGATGTGGTGGATGCCCATGCCAACCGCAATTGGCTGTGGATGTTTACGGATGCGCCATTTGTTGACGGTCCGTTTTCCGATTTTGTCGGACCGGTCGCCGTGTCGGCCCATGTCCTGAAAAATGGCACGACCGTGTCTGTCCGCCGCTATTTAAGCGACCGGCGGGAGGTTGTCAGCATGACCATCTTCGCCCAGAACGGCGTGCTTTACGGCGATAAAACATCTGCACGTTTGGCTGATGCGAAGGTGCGGCTTTTTGGGACGGGCAGAGCGGCAGCGCTGCGGCTCAGTCTGTTTGGCCCGCGCGGGGCAACGGGCCTGGATGCGGCGCTGATTGATGCGGCGGACCGCATGGCCATCGAAGCGCGCGCCGTCAGCGCCACAAAAGAGGGTCAGCTATGTGCGGAATAGCGGGCATGATGATGGCCGGTGGCCAGCCGGTGGACCGGTCGCTTTTGCAGACAATGACCACGGCCCTTGTACACCGCGGCCCGGACGGCGACGGCTATCATGTTGACGGGCCCATCGGTCTGGGGCATCGCCGTCTGGCGGTGATCGACATCGCCGGTGGTGCCCAGCCCTTTGCCAGCGCCGATGAGCGGTATCAGTGTGTCTATAACGGCGAGATTTATAATTACCGCGAAATCCGCACCTTATTGGAACGCGCGGGCCATGTCTTCCGCACCGCATCGGACACCGAGGTGTTGGTGCAGGCGTACGCACATTGGGGCCAAGCCTGTCTGGAACGGCTGAATGGAATGTTCGCCTTCGCCATTTGGGACAGCAGTGAAAACACACTGTTTTGCGCCCGCGACCGCTTTGGTCAAAAGCCGTTTCATTATCTGGTCAGCCCCGACGGAAGCTTGTATTTCGCTAGTGAGATCAAGGGCCTCTATGCGGTGCCCGGGTTCAGCCGCAAGCTTGACCCGCAAGCATTGGATCAGTTTTTTGCCTATGGCTATGTCCCCGAGCCGCGCAGCATCTACGGCCAGGTTCACAAGCTCGCAGCAGGATGTTTTCTGACGGTCGCACCGGGCACGCCGCCCAACGTCCACCGATATTATGACCTGCCGGTTCAGTCGAGCAAGGCGCACAGCCATATCGCGTGGGACGATGTCTCTGGGGCGGTGATGCGCCATATGGTGTCGGATGTGCCGGTGGGGTGTTTTTTGTCGTCGGGGATGGATTCAGCCAGTATCGCCGCAGCCATGGTCGAGCATGCCGGCGGCTCTGAGGTTGCGTCCTTTACACTGGGTGCCGATGACCCCCTCTTGGATGAACGCCCGCAGGCCAGGCGCCTGGCCGAGACGCTGGGCACTACACACCGTGATGCGTGTGTTACACCGCAGATGAGTGGCTTTATCGACCGACTGATCGACATTTACGGCGAACCCTTTGCCGACCCCGCCGGGTTTTTAACCGATCAGCTTGCTGCACTGGCCCGCCCGCATATCACAGTTGCACTGGGCGGCGACGGTGCTGATGAACTGTTTGGTGGGTACCGCCGCTACCGGTTGCACATTCAGGAAGAAACGGTGCGCCGCGCGCTGCCGGCTGCGGTGCGGGCCGCGCTGTTCGCGCCGCTTGCGCGCCTCTATCCCAAGCTCGATTGGGCGCCGCAGATGTTCCGCGCCAAATCCACGCTGGAAAGCCTGGCAGCATCGACCGCTACCGCCTATTTCAACAGCGTGTCGCGCGTGCCCGACCGGGACCGACTGCCGATATATTCACAGGCTATGCTAAGCAGCATTTCGGGCACCCATGCCAGCGACGTGTTGCACACCCGCCTTGCCACATGCCCCAGCGATGATGCGCTGGATCAATTGCGCTGGATGGATGTGGCAACCTATTTGTCGGGGGATATTCTGGTCAAAACCGACCGGGCGACGATGGCCCATGGCCTTGAGGGGCGCTTGCCATTTCTTGACCCCGAGCTTGCGGTGCTCGCCTGCGCGCTGCCCACGGGGCAGCTGGTGAACCGAATCTCGGGTAAGGCCCTGCTGCGTGCGGGTGTTGAAGCCAGGCTGCCAAAGGGCACGGGTCATGGGCCAAAGCGCGGGTTCTCTGTACCGCTTGGCCGCTGGATCAAAGACGACATGCAGGCGCGTGCCGGGAGCGCGCCGCTTTTCCCGGCGCTCTATGACAGTGGGCTTGTGCGCCCGGATAGTATTGAAGGGCGGGCAAAACGTCATGCGCACGGCCGCCGCGACGCCGAGGGCCTCTTGTGGTCATGCATGCTGATTGACCGGATGATCAGCCGCGGGGTGTTGGCGGTGTAAAGGCGACCAGGGTCCTGAG
>JASBSO010000198.1 GCA_030148905.1 Kordiimonadaceae bacterium
CCCTGGCAGCGCCATGACCCTGCAGGAAGCCATCGATTACGAGCCGCGCCTGCGCGCCGAGATGGAAAGCGACGAGCTGACCGCAACGGTGATGGAGCGGGCCCTGAAGCTGGAAGGCCTGTTTGCGCATTCCTCCACCCACGCAGCCGGGGTGGTGATCGGCGACCGGCCGCTGCAAGAGCTTGTGCCGCTCTACCGCGACCCCAAATCCGACATGCCGGTGACCCAGTTCAACATGAAATGGGTCGAGCAGGCGGGTCTGGTCAAATTTGACTTTTTGGGGCTGAAAACCCTGACGGTGTTGAACCGGGCGGTGCGCTATGTCAAGGCGCGCGGGATTGATGTGGATATCGATCATTTGCCGCTGGATGACGCGCGCACCTATGCCTTGCTGTCGTCGGGCGATGCGGCGGGGGTGTTTCAGCTTGAAAGCTCGGGCATGCGCTCGGTGCTCAAGGGGCTGAAACCTGATAAATTTGAGGATATCATTGCAATCGTGGCGCTATACCGCCCAGGGCCAATGGACAATATCCCCACCTATATCGACCGCAAACATGGACGCAAGGAGATCGTCTATCCGCACGAAATCCTGACCGATATTCTGTCGGAAACCTACGGCGTGATCATTTACCAGGAACAGGTGATGGAAATCGCCCAGGTGATGTCGGGGTACAGTCTGGGCGAGGCCGACCTGCTGCGCCGCGCCATGGGGAAAAAGATCAAGGAAGAAATGGACAAACAGCGCGGTCGCTTTTGCGACGGCGCGGTTGAGCGCGGCATTCCGGTTGAAAAAGCCAGCGAAATCTTTGATTTGGTGACCAAATTTGCGTCATACGGCTTTAACAAAAGTCACGCAGCCGCCTACGCGCTCGTGGCCTATCAGACGGCCTATATGAAAGCCAATTACCCGGTCGAGTTTATGGCAGCAACCATGAGCCTGGACCGCGGCAATACTGACAAGCTGGCCTTTTTCAAGCAAGAGCTTCAGCGCATGAATGTACCGCTTTTGCCGCCAGACATCAACCGGTCGGGGGTCAATTTCCTGGTAGAACCGGCACCTGAAACCTATTGCGATGCGCCCGACGACCCGCGTGCCAACCTTGCCGTGCGCTATGCTTTGGGGGCGATCAAAGGCGTGGGCGCACAGGCCATGCGCGCCGTCACCGCCGAGCGAGAGGACCACGGCCGGTTCAGCGATGTGTTTGACTTTGCCGAGCGGATCAATCCGCGGCTGTTGAACAAGCGCCAGCTCGAGCAGCTTGCCGCCGCCGGCGCGTTCGACAGTCTGCTGTCCAGCCGGGCGCAGGCGCATGCGGCGGCCGAAATTTTGATGCGCACGGCGCAAATCGTCACCGAAGAGCGCGAAAGCGCCCAGGTCAGCCTGTTTGAAAGCGCGCCTGACGCGATCGACCGGCCATCGCTGCCGGTGGTGCCCAACTGGACCGAAGCCGAGCAATTGGACATCGAGCGCAAGGCCGTTGGCTTTTATATTTCGGCGCACCCGTTGGACAGCTATCATAAAATCTTGCGACGCGAGGGCATTGTCGATGCCATCACTGCGCAAACCGACCCCGGCAAAATCGGTGCGACGGTCAAAATGGCGGGGGCGATATCGAGCTACCGCGAAAGCCAATCCAAAAAAACCGGGCGCCCCTTTGGTGCGCTGACCCTGTCGGACCAAACCGACAGCTTTGAAATGCTGATCTTTGAGGACGGCCTGGAGCAAGCCCGCATGCTGGTGGACAAGGGCGCGCCTGTGGTGGCCACCGTGTCCATTCGCAAGCGCGACGGCGAAGATAGCGTTGGTCTGACCTGCCGGGCGCTCGAAAGCCTTGAAGACATGGCGGCAGCCTCGGCATCGGGTTTGATGATCGAGGTGCACGGAGACCGCGGCCTGTCGGGTGTGGGGCGGGCGCTGAGCCAAAGCGCAGGCGGGCGCGGGCAGGTGCATGTGCAAATCCTGCTGGAGGGGGCAAAGCTGGCGACCATTGCCCTGGAGGAGCGATACAAGGTGACCCCGGAATTGATCCAGGCGGTGGCCGCGCAGCTTGATGTTGCGCATGTCGAGGAAGTGTAGCCATGCCGGCCATTCCCAAACCGGCGGCGTCGATCATGTTGATCCGCGACAGCCGCGCCGGGCTTGAAGTGTTGATGATGCAGCGGGCTGACACGATGGCCTTCGCGCCTGGTGCCTTTGTGTTTCCGGGCGGTAAGGTGGATGGCAGCGACGCGAACCGAGCCCGGTGGCGCAGCGCCGTTGACGCGCGGTCATGGTCGCCCGACATGCCGTACCGTATTGCCGCCCTGCGCGAATTGAACGAAGAAGCGGGCATAGTCTATGCGCGCGGCGTCAACCGGCAGGTGCCCCCATCGGCCAGTTTTGGCCCGTGGCTGCGGTCGCGCGGTTACCGTCTGTGTACCAGGGCGATGGTGCCGTTTGCGCATTGGATCACGCCAGAGCCGATGCCCAAGCGCTATGACACGCATTTTTTTGTTGCCCCAACGCTGGGGGTCGCCTTTGAAAAGGCCGATGGGCACGAGGCCACCTATGTCAAATGGGTCAATGTGCGCCGCCTCTTGGCGGGGTGGGAGGCAGGCAAAGTGCCATTGATGTTTCCAACGCGCCTCAACCTGATGAAACTGGCGCAGCGTGATACCGTGGCCGGTGCCTTGGCCTATGCCCGCAGGACGCCAGTGGCGCGTGTGCTGCCCGAAATCACCGCCGACGGCAAGGCGCGCAAGGTGCGTATCGCGGGCGGTATTGGCTTTGGCGCCACCGAAGCCACCGAGCGCGAGATGATGGTCGAAGCCCCGATTTCACAGTCGTCCACGAATTAGGGCTTGACGCCGACCCCGCCCGCCTATAGGTAGCGCGCGACTTCGCACGCGAACACGGCTACCTCGGCCCAATAACCCTGGTCGCCATCCGGTGCTTGCCAATGATTGGCTTGCTCTGTTCGCGTTAGGCTCAACCGGTAAAGGAGATACGCATGAGCATGCCTGTTGTCGATATGCGCGCGCTTTTGGAAGCGGGCGTTCACTTTGGTCACCAAACCCACCGCTGGAATCCCAAAATGGAGCCGTTCATCTTCGGTGAACGCAATGGCATCCATATCATGGACCTCAGCATTACCGTTCCGTATTTTCAGCGCGCCCTGCAAGCGGTTCGCGATGTTGTCGCGGGCGGTGGTCGTGTTTTGTTTGTTGGCACCAAGCGCCAGGCAAGCCCAGTGGTGGCAGAAGCTGCGGCGCGCTGTGGTCAGTATTATGTCAACCACCGCTGGCTGGGTGGCATGCTGACCAACTGGCAAACCATTTCAGAGTCGATCAAGCGCTTGAAAAAGCTGAACGAACAGCTTGACGGCGACAGCCACGGCCTGACCAAAAAAGAATTGCTGCAACTGACCCGCCAGCGCGACAAGCTGAACCTGTCGCTGGGTGGTATTCAGGACATGGGCGGCCTGCCGGACATTATGTTTGTTGTTGACTGTAACCGCGACGATCTGGCCGTTGCCGAAGCCAACCGCCTCGGTATCCCGGTTGTCGGTATCATCGACAGCAACTCGGAACCCGCCGACATTACCTATCCGGTTCCTGGCAACGATGACGCAACCCGCGCCATTCGCCTGTATTGCCAGCTTGTTGCCGATGCGGTTCTAGACGGTATCCAGGCCGATCTGACGGCACAAGGCGTTGACCTTGGCGAAATGGCAGACGCGCCCGAGGAAGAGGTTGTGGCTGCTGAAGAGGTCGTGGCTCCTGCCGAGGCAGCACCTGCCGAGGCTGCGCCTGCTGAAGACGCGGCGCCTGCCGAATAAAGCAACCCCAGCGGGGGCGCCGCGTAAGGCGCTCTCGCTGACAGTGTTCACCCATTCAAAGTTAAGGGATACCAGCCATGGCACAAATTTCGGCCAAGCTTGTAAAAGACCTGCGCGACCAAACCGGTGCGGGCATGATGGATTGTAAAAAGGCGCTTGCGGAAACCGACGGCAACCTCGAGGCAGCGGTCGATTGGCTGCGCACCAAAGGCTTGGCGGCGGCTGAGAAAAAATCAGGCCGGATCGCGGCCGAAGGGCTGGTTGCGGTCAAGACCGGCGGCAATAAAGCCACAGCCATCGAAGTCAATTCGGAAACCGATTTTGTTGCCCGCAATACACAGTTTCAAGAGCTGGTCAGCGGTCTGGCTGGGGTGGCTTTTGAGGTTGGCGATGATGTTGAGGCGATTTCCGCCGCAACTTTCCCCGGCAGTTCCAAAACGGTTGCCGACACCATGACCGACGCGATTGCGACAATCGGCGAGAATATGAACATTCGCCGCGCACAGTCGCTGAGTGTCGACACCGGCGTTGTGGCCACCTATGTGCACAGTGCTGTTGCCGACGGCATGGGCAAGATCGTGGCGATGGTTGCGCTCGAATCCGACGCGGACGCAGACACGCTGCAAGCGCTTGGCAAGCAGCTTGCCATGCACGTCGCGGCGACCAACCCGGCGTCGCTGAGCACCGACGACCTTGACCCAGAGCTGGTCGAACGCGAGAAGCAGGTACAAATCGAAAAAGCTCGCGAATCTGGCAAGCCGGACGAGATCATCATGAAAATGATCGAGGGCCGCATGCGCAAGTTCTACGAAGACGTGGTCTTCCTCAACCAGACTTTTGTCATTGACGGCGAAACCAAGGTGGAAAAAGTCGTTGCAAATGCTGCAAAAGATGCCGGAACAGCCATCACGGTTGCGGCCATTGCACGCATGGAAATGGGCGAAGGCCTCGAGAAAAAAGAAGACGATTTCGCCGCAGAAGTGGCTGCTGCCGCTGGCGCGTAACGTCGAGAGATGCAAAGAAAGCCCGGCTTCTGTGAAGTCGGGCTTTTTTATTGTCAAAATTCCGGCTATTCGAGTGTATGGCTTGGACCAAGGCTTAGGGGATTATGCATATGGCACAGGTTGCCTATGACCGTATCATGCTGAAATTATCGGGCGAGGCCCTGATGGGCGATGACGCCTATGGGATCAATCCCCTGACATTGTCGCGTATCAGCACCGAGGTGGCTCGCGCGCGCGCGCTCGGGGTTGAGGTCTGCATCGTTGTGGGCGGCGGCAACATTTACCGCGGCCTTAAGGGTGCGGCTGAGGGCATCGACCGCACCACAGCAGACCATATGGGCATGCTGGCAACCGTCATGAACGCGTTGGCGCTTCAAAACACGCTGGAGCAGATGGACGTCACCACGCGGGTGCTGTCCGCCATTCCGATGGCGAGTGTGTGCGAGCCCTATATTCGCCGCCGGGCAATCCGCCATCTTGAAAAAGGTCGCGTGGTGATTTTTGCCGCTGGAACCGGCAATCCATTTTTCACCACGGACACGGCTGCGGCCCTGCGCGCCGCTGAGATGAACTGCAATGCGCTGCTGAAAGCCACCAATGTTGATGGCGTCTATGATAGCGATCCCAAGCTCAACCCCGATGCAGAGCGCTTT
>JASBSO010000213.1 GCA_030148905.1 Kordiimonadaceae bacterium
ATGCCGTCCACATCGCCTTCAAGACCGACAAACAGACCAAATTCGGTGATGTTCTTGATCTCGCCTTCAATCTCGGTACCGGCCGTGAATTTCTCGGCAAAGACTTCCCAAGGATTGTCGACACACTGTTTGAGGCCCAGCGAGATGCGGCGCTTGGCAGCGTCCACTTCCAGAACCATCACTTCGACTTCCTGGCTGGTGGAGACGATCTTGCCAGGGTGGACGTTTTTCTTGGTCCAGCTCATTTCAGAGACGTGCACCAGGCCTTCAACGCCCGATTCCAGCTCTACAAAGGCCCCGTAATCGGTGATGTTGGTCACCGCACCGGTGAAGCGCGCCCCCAGCGGGTATTTGGCTTCGATGCCGTCCCATGGATCGCTTTGCAGCTGCTTGACACCCAGGCTGATGCGCTGGGTTTCGGGGTTGATGCGCACAACCTGAACCTTCAGCGTTTCGCCGATGGTCAACACCTCGGATGGGTTGTTGACGCGCTTCCAGCTGATGTCGGTGACGTGCAGCAGGCCGTCGATGCCGCCCAGGTCAACAAAGGCACCGTAATCGGTGATGTTTTTCACCACACCGTCAACAATATCGCCTTCTTGCAGCTTGGTCAGCAGCTCGGCGCGTTGTTCGGCGCGGTCTTCTTCCATCACGGCGCGGCGGCTGACAACAATGTTGCCGCGGCGGCGGTCCATTTTCAAAATCTGGAAGGGCTGCTTGATGTTCATCAGCGGCGTCACGTCGCGGATCGGGCGAATGTCCACCTGACTGCCCGGCAGGAACGCAACCGCGCCGTCAAGGTCAACGGTAAAGCCACCCTTGACGCGGCCAAAGATAACGCCTTCGACGCGGCTGTCGCCTTCGAAGGATTTTTCCAGCTTTTCCCAGGCTTCTTCGCGGCGGGCTTTGTCGCGCGACAGAATCGCCTCGCCCATCGCGTTTTCAACGCGCTCGACATACACCTCGACCGAGTCGCCAACTTCAATCTCAGCGGCCTGACCGGCGGGTGCAAATTCTTTGAGAGGAACCCGACCCTCGGCTTTGAGGCCGATATCAACGATAGCAAAATCATTTTCGACGGAGGTCACTGTGCCTTTAACAACGCTGCCTTCGAGCGTACCGTCTACGGGGAGGGTTTCATTGAGGAGCGCTTCAAAATCCGCACGCTCGGGCGTAGATGTGGCAAGAGCCATAAATATTTGTCCTTTAAATTCAACACATTGGGGCCAGCCGGTTGGCTCCGGCGGTCTTCTTTCCGGCGGTGGTCCCACAAGGCCGGACAACCCGGTCTTTTCTCTGTTCCACCAGAAAGCGTTCAACACATTGTCCGCCCCAGCCACACACACACCGCATGGCGGGTCGGGGTACCGCATTTAACACTATTGGAGAGGGGGCCTAATTTCGGCCAAGGACGCCGTCAATCACGGCGACCGCCCGCTCGAAGGCCGCCTCTATACTCAAATCGGTTGTATCAAGCAAGTGCGCATCTTCGGCGGGCTTTAAGGGGGCGTGCGTGCGCGCCATGTCTTGCGCGTCGCGGGCTTCAACCTCGGCGATCATGGCAGCAAGGTTGGCCGTGCGGCCTTTATCCGCCTCGTCCTTCGCCCGGCGCTGAGCCCGCGCCTTGGCGCTGGCGGTGACATAGAGCTTCACATCGGCACCCGGGCAGATGACCGTGCCGATGTCGCGGCCATCCAAAACGGCACCGCTTTTGCCCGCCGGGGGGCGGGCGGCAAAATCGCGCTGAATGTCCAAAAGCGCAGCGCGCACAGCCGCGTGCCGGCTGATCTTTGAGGCCGCCGCGCCTGTCGCCTCGGCGCGCAGGCGCGGGTCGTCCAGATAGGCAAGATCAAGCCTGAGCGCAATATCGCCCAGGGTTTCGCCGTCATCGGGGTCGGCGTCGGCGTCCAGCACCGCGAGCGCTACCGCCCGATAGAGTGCACCGGTGTCCAGATAGGCAAGGCCGTAATGACGGCTGAGTGCGCGGGCGAGCGTGCCCTTGCCCGCCGCCGCCGGACCGTCGATGGCGATCACTGTCACGGCGCCACCTCAAGCCGGGCCCCGACGCCGCGCATCAGATCGACAAAACCGGGAAAGCTGGTGTTGATCGGGCGGGCGTCGTCAATGATCACGGGCTTGGCCGCCACCTGACCAAGGACGGCAAAGCTCATTGCGATGCGGTGGTCAAGGTGCGTGCGTACATGCCCGCCGCCGGGGATATCGCCGCCAGTGCCGACAATCTCGATGCCGTCGTCAAACAGGGTGACCGCGACCCCACAGGCCTCAAGCCCGGCTGCCATGGCGGCGAGCCGGTCCGATTCCTTGACGCGCAACTCGGCTAACCCTGTAAACCGGCTGGTGCCACGCGCCGCCGCCGCTGCGACAAACAGCACCGGAAATTCATCGATCATGGTGGAGGGTTCAACCTTCAGGTCAACCACAGCGGACAGTTCGGCAGCGCGCACCACAAGGTCGGCCACCGGCTCGCCGCCGAGGTCGCGCGGGTTGCGGGTTTCGATATCGGCGCCCATTGCCCTGAGCGCATGGACAATCCCGTCGCGTAGCGGGTTGATGCCGACCTGCGGCAAAACAAGCTCGCTACCCGCTACAAGGCTGGCCGCCACCACGGGAAACGCCGCCGACGAGATATCGCCGGGGACGCGGATATGATGCGGGCTGAGTTCGGCATACCCCTGAATGCGCACCACATGATGGCCGTCTTCGACCGCCGTGCGCACATCGGCACCCATGGCGGCCAGCATGCGCTCGCTGTGGTCGCGGGTGTGGGTTTTTTCACGCACCACGGTCTCGCCGCGGGTGTTGAGGCCCGCCAGCAAGATCGCCGATTTCACCTGCGCCGAGGCAACAGGCGACGTGTAATCCAGCGCCACCGAATCGCGCGCCCCGACAATCGCCATCGGCAACCGGTCGCCCGAACGCGCCGCAAAGCGCGCCCCCATTTCGGACAATGGGCCTGTCACCCGCGCCATGGGACGACCGCGCAGGCTGGCATCGCCGGTCATCACGGCATAGAGATCGTGGCTGGCAATCAGGCCCGACAACAGCCGCGCCGAGGTGCCCGAATTGCCCATATCCAGCACGTCTTCGGGCTCCATCAGCCCACCAACGCCCACGCCGTTGACGGTCGCACTGTCGCCGTCAAAAGCGATTTTGGCCCCCAGCGCCCGCATGGCGGCGGCGGTGGCGCGCACGTCTTCCCCCATCAGCAAGCCCTCGGCCCGGCTCTCGCCAATCGCCAGCGCAGACAGCATCAAAGCCCGGTGCGAAATCGACTTGTCGCCGGGCACCTTTACGCTGCCGGTCAGGGCGTGACCGGGTGCGCTTGACAAACGCTGCGCTGTGCCGACGGTTTTCACTTCGCATTCTTCCATGAAACAAGGGTTTGACCTGAGGGATGATCCATGGCAATAGCACGCGCCGAACGCAAGCGAATTGATCAGCCAGGAGATTTCTGTGGCAAAAGAGGAATGGGGCACAAAGCGCACCTGCCCAAAATGTGGGGAGCGGTTTTATGACCTCGGCAAGGACGACCCCGTTGTCTGCATCGAATGCGGAAATGAATGGGTGCCCGAGCCGATCCTGAAAACCAAGCAGCCCATCGTCGCCGAGGAAGAAGAGACGGACAAGAAGGACGACTCTGAAGATCCGGAAGCGATCAATGACGACGACATCGAAATCGATGACGACGACGATGATGATGTTCTGGGCGATGCCAGCCTTGACGACGACGATGATGACGAAGTCGCCTCGATGGTTGACACGTCGTTGACGGATGACGACAGCTAGGACTTGCAGTTCATAAATAGTCGGCGCTATAGTCGCCGGACTTTGGGGCCATAGCTCAGCTGGGAGAGCGTTACACTGGCAGTGTAGAGGTCAGGGGTTCGATCCCCCTTGGCTCCACCAATCAAGAAAACCCCGGTCATGCGGTAACGCAGGCCGGGGTTTTTTGTTTACTTCCCGCGCGGCGGGCGGTGGACAAATTCGAGCCGGTTGCCCGAGGGTTCACGGATCATCATATGCTTGGCCGGGCCGCCATAAGCGGGCTCGGGCGCGAACTCGATGACCACGCCGGGCCAGTCCTTGATGCGGACGTATAGCGCGTCCAGCGCGGTGAAACTTGTCACGGTGATCGCCAGATGGTGCAGGCCCACATTGGCCTTGCGGTTAAAGTCGACCTGGTTGGCGCTATCCTGCACCGCCCACAGCGTGACAAAAGCGTCGCCATTGGTGACAAAATTGGCCGGATAGTCGGCGTCACCCCCGGCACGCCGCCAGCCCAGCGCCTCGGTGAAAAACGCGGTGCTGGCCGTTAGGTCCTTCACCGTCAGGCCAACATGGTTGACCCCGGCGGTCTCAGACTCTGGGGCGTCCTGACTGGCGGCGGATGCGGCAACCGGCCATGCAAACAGCATGGCCAGCGCAATAGTGCTAAGCGCCCGGCGCATCAGAAGTTGAACCGCAGGCCGACATTGAGCGAGAAAATCTCAAAATCCGCTTCGGTCGGGCCGAAGATTGACGAATCGAGCGCGCTTTCCAGCGCGAAGTCGGGGTCAGCGGCGCGGAAATAGCGCGCATCGATAAAGGCCTCCAGCGTATCATTGATCGGCAGCGTGTTGCCGACAATGAACTGGTACACCAGCTCGGTCTCGGTGCCGCCGTCAAAGCGCGAGTTGATAATGCCGTCGATCGGTTGCGGCAACGACAATTCGCCGTCCGATTCCACCCCGGCTATGCCGATCCCAGCGCCGAAATAAGGGTTGAGGAAGGGCAGGATTTCAATGTCGATCAGCGCATTGGCCAAAAAGCTAAGCGACGAGGTGTCACCGCCAACATTTTGTGCAGGCACACCGTCGACCAAAATATTGCTCACGTCCTGCTCGCGGTAAGTCACTTCGCCTTCAAGACGAAAGTCAAAGGCCGGCAAGTCAAAGCGGTAACCAACGGCACCGCCAATGTTGAAGCCATTGTCCAGTTCCTGATCAATAGAAAAGGCCTGACCAAGACCCGATACGCCGTCGGCGGTGATGTCGGGGGGAAAGGTCAACCCCGCATGCGCGGAGGCGTAAATTCCAGAATCAGCAACCGCACCACCAGCAGCCACAATCGGCAGGCTGGTCAATACGGCAAGGCATAGGGCGGGGCGGGGAAAGCGGGTCATAACATACTCCTTAACCAATCAATATCGCTTGGGGTCGGCACGATAACACCACCGCAGATGAACAGGCAGGGTTGCGTCTGTGGCCAAGCCGCTTCACATTTGTGGCTTCTGTGCGTCCAAGCGCGCGGCACACTGTTGGGGGAGGCCCGCATGAAATCAAGCGCCAATCATCTTTTCGCTGTATTCCTACTGCTCATTCTTGTCGGATGTGGTGAAAATGCCGACCACCAGCTGATCATTCGCGGCGGCATGGTCTATGACGGCCTTGGCGGGCCCGGGCAGGTGATGGACATCGCCGTGGACGGCGACCGCATCACCGCGCTTGGCGATTTGTCGGGCCGAAGCGCCGTGGAAGACGTGGACGCCGCCGGCATGGCGGTCGCCCCCGGCTTTATCAATATGCTGAGCTGGGCGGTCGAAAGCCTGATCGAAGACGGCCGCGCGATGAGCGACGTCTATCAAGGTGTGACGCTTGAGGTCTTTGGCGAGGGGTCCAGCTGGGGGCCGCTGAGCCCGGCGATGAAAACCAATCTGAAGGCCCGCCAGGGCGACATCCAATACGACATCGCCTGGACAACGCTGGGGGAGTATCTCCAGCATTTGGAAGCGCGCGGTGTGTCGGTCAATGTTGCCAGCTTCATCGGCGCCACCACCCCGCGTGTGTACGAGCTGGGCTTTGAAGACCGCAGCCCCACCCCGGAAGAATTGGAGCGGATGACCGCGCTGGTCCGCCAAGCCATGGAAGAAGGCGCAATGGGGGTGGCGTCGTCGCTGATCTATGCCCCCGCCTTTTACGCCGACACGGCCGAGCTGACGGCGCTGGTCGGGGCGGCTGCCGAATATGGTGGCAGTTATATCAGCCATATGCGCTCAGAAGGGGCGGCCTTTGAGGACGCCGTAGACGAATTGATCGGCATCGCCCGCGCCACCGGTGCCGACGCCGAGATTTACCACCTGAAAGCCGCCGGCCGCGAAAACTGGAACAAGCTGGAGCGGGTCTTCGGCAAAATCGAATCGGCCCGCGCTGAGGGGCTCAACATCCGCGCTGATATCTATACCTATACCGCCGGGGCCACCGGGCTTGACGCCGCAATGCCGCCCTGGGTGCAAGAGGGCGGATATGAGGCCTGGGCCGAGCGCCTGAAAGACCCCGCCATTCGCGCCCGAGTCGCCGAGGAAATGCGCACCCCGTCAAAAGACTGGGAAAATCTGATGCTGGCCGCCGGCTCGCCCGACCGGGTGCTGCTTTTGGGTTTTAAAAATGATACGCTGAAACCGCTGACCG
>JASBSO010000215.1 GCA_030148905.1 Kordiimonadaceae bacterium
CCCTGCCTTCATGTCGGGTCGGATCGCCGACATCGCGGTCGACCCCGAAAATCCCAGCACCTGGTATGTGGGCGTGGCCTCGGGCGGGGTGTGGAAAACCACCAACGCCGCCACCACCTGGACCCCGGTGTTTGACGGTCAGTCGGTCTATTCCATCGGCGCCGTCGCGCTCGACCCTCAGAACAGCAACACCGTGTGGGTTGGCACGGGCGAAAACAATGGCGGCCGTCATATTTCTTTTGGTGACGGCGTTTATGTCAGCCATGACGGCGGCCAGACCTGGGCCAATAAGGGCCTGCCCAATTCCGAGCATATTTCGGAAATTATCGTCCACCCCGAAGACAGCAACACCGTTTATGTCGCATCGCAGGGGCCGCTTTGGTCCAAGGGCGGCGATCGCGGCCTGTTCAAATCCACCGACGGCGGCGAAACATGGGACAATATCCTCTCAGCCGGTCCGTGGACGGGCGTGACCTCGATTGTGATGGACCCCCGCAACCCCGACCGCATCTATGCCGCGACCTGGCAGCGCCACCGCACCGTGGCCGCGATTGTCGACGGCGGGCCAGAAACCGCGCTGTACCGCACCGATGACGGCGGCGCCAACTGGGTGAAGCTCAAGACTGGCCTGCCCACCGGCAATATGGGTAAAATCGGCCTCGCCATTTCGCCGATCAAGCCCGATGTGCTCTATGCCGCGATCGAAACCAACCGGCGCACCGGCGGTATCTGGAAAACCACCGACCGGGGCAACAGCTGGTCCAAGCAGAACGACGCCGTCGGCAGTGGCACAGGCCCGCACTATTATCAGGAAATTTACGCCAGCCCGCACCAGTTTGACCGCATTTACATGGTCTCCAACACCACCATGGTGTCGGACAATGGCGGCAAGGATGTGCGCCCGCTGAACAACCAGTATAAGCACGTTGACGACCACGCCATCGCCTTCCGCCCCGACGATCCGGACTGGATTTTGTTCGGCTCCGACGGCGGCCTGTATGAAAGCTATGACGGCGAAAAAACCTGGCGTTATGTCGCCAACCTGCCGGTCACGCAGTTTTACAAGGTCGCGGTGGATGACCGCGAACCCTTCTACCGCGTTTACGGCGGCACGCAGGACAATTCGACCCAGGGCGGCCCGTCGCGCACCGACGATATGCAGGGCATCCTGAATTCCGACTGGTCGATCACCCTCTTTGCTGACGGCCACCAGCCCGCCACCACGCCGGGCCAGCCCGACATTGTCTATGCCCACTGGCAGCAGGGCAATTTGGTGCGGACCGATATCAAAACCGGCGAGCTGGTGCATATCCAGCCGCAGGCCGCACCCGGTGAACCGGCTGAACGCTTCAACTGGGACGCGCCGATCTTGGTTAGCGCGCATGATCCCAAACGCATCTACCACGCTTCGCACCGGCTTTGGCGGTCGGACGATCAGGGCGACAGCTGGACGGCGATCTCGGGTGACCTGACCAAGGGCGAAACCCGCATCACCCTGCCGGTGATGGACCGCCAGTGGTCGTGGGATGCGCCGTGGGACCTCTTGGCCATGTCCAACTACAACACCATCACCTCGATCGCCGAATCGCCGCTGGACGGTGACGTGCTCTATGTCGGTACCGACGACGGCATCATTCAGGCCACCACCGACGGCGGCGAGACCTGGCGGCGCATTGATGTCGGGCGTTTGCCCGGCGTGCCCGCCACCGCCTTTGTCAACGATATCAAGGCCGACCTTCATGACCGTGACACGGTCTATGTCGCGCTCGATAACCATAAATACGGCGACTATAAGCCCTATCTGCTGAAATCGACCAATGGCGGTCGGCGCTGGACGGCGATCACCGACGGCATCCCTGACAAGCATCTGGTGTGGCGCGTGGTGCAAGACCATGTGAAGCCCGGTTTGATGTTTGCCGGTACTGAATTTGGCCTGTTTTTCACCGTCGACGGCGGCGATAACTGGACCGAACTGAACGGCGGCCTGCCCACCATTTCCTTCCGCGATCTGGCGATTCAGAAACGCGAAAATGATCTGGTGGCGGCGAGCTTCGGGCGCGGTTTTTATGTGCTGGACGATTATGCGCCCCTGCGCGATATCGACCCGGCCAGCTTTGGCAAATCCGCCAGCCTGACCGCCCCCAGCCGCAAAAGCTGGTGGTATATCGAACAGCACCGCCTGGGCTTTGTGCCGGGTGCCTCGCAGGGGCACAGCCTCTACCGCGCCGACAATCCGCCCTTTGGCGCGGTGTTCACCTACAGCCTGCCCGAAACCCTGACCACGCTGGAAGCCCAGCGTCAGGCGTCGGAAAAGCCGCTCATTGAGGCAGGCGACGATGTGCCGTTCCCGGGCTTTGATGCGGTCGAGGCCGAGCGCCGCGAGGTCAAGCCTGAGGTGTGGCTGGTGATCCGCGACGCAGGCGGCAATGTGGTGCGCCGGGTCTCCGGCCCCACCACCAAGGGCCTGCACCGTGTGACGTGGGACCTGCGCTTCCCCGCTTCGCAGGCCATTGGTACGCCGGGCGGTTTCCCGCCCGGGCCGCCGCAAGGCCCGCTGGTGGCGCCCGGTACCTACAGCGCCGAACTGGTGCAGATCGTGCGCGGCGAGACCACCAAGCTCGCCGAAGCCGGCAGCTTTGAGGTGACGCCGCTGCACGAAGGCACGTTGAAGGGCGCCACGCCTGCCGAGGCCGCGGCCTTCTGGCAAGCCATGGAAGACCTGCGTAGCGATTTCACCGCTGCGGGGGCCGTGGTGCGCGGGCTGGATACCAAGCTTGACCACCTCAAGGAAGCGCTGGCCCGCACGCGCAGCCTGCCGGGCGATCTGGACACCCAGTGGCGAGCGCTTGCCACCGAACTCGCCGACATTCGTGCGGTCATGTTCGGCAATGCGGCGATGAATGCGGTCGGCGAGGTTGGCCCCGCCACGCTGAGCGATCGCATCGGCCAGCTGACGGTCGGTACGGCGCGGGCAACCTACGGCCCGACCACCGCACACCGGCAAAGCTACGGCTATGCGCTGGCGGAAATGGGCGACGTGACCGCGCGGCTCAAGGCGCTTCAGGGTACGGCCATTCCGGCCTTTGAGGCAGCGCTCAGCGATGCCGGTGCGCCCTATGTGCCGGGGGCAGACCTGCCATAGTGTAAAGCTTTGCGGGCATCCGGCATGTCGTCAGGTGCCCGCAAACGCCGCCCA
>JASBSO010000226.1 GCA_030148905.1 Kordiimonadaceae bacterium
GGGGGCACCACCTCGGCAATCATTCCGGGGATGTCCACTTTCATCCCGCCTTTGGCTTTGCCAGCTTCCAGCAGCAAAACGCGAACCTTGGGGTCTTCGCTGAGGCGCGCGGCCACACAGCAGCCCGCAGACCCACCCCCGACGACAATATAATCAAAGCGTGTCATGGTTTAATCTCGCTGTTTTAGCCGAACCGGCAGTCCGTCCTTGGGTTTGATCAGCGGCATAATCTGAAAATCGGTGCTGTATCCGGGCCGCAAAACAATCTCATAGCGTGGCAACAGATCATACATAATCAATTTGGCCTGCATGTAGGCAAAATGCAGCCCCAGACACATGTGCGCGCCGCCGCCAAAGGGCACCCAAGCAAAGCGATGGCGCTCTTTGGTTCCGCCTTCGGGACTGAAGCGCATCGGGTCAAACCGCATCGGTTCGGGCCATGTGTTTTTGTCGCGGTGGGTCGCCAGCATGCTGATCCCGACATAGGATCCTTTGGGAATATGATAGCCCTTGAAGCTGACATCACGCACCGCACGCCGCGACATGCTGGGCACCGGCGGGTTGATCCGCAGGGCTTCCTTGAAGGCATATTCGGTCAGCACAAGATCGCCCAGCGTCTCATAACTGAGCGGTGTATCGGGCGCGCCGAGGCTGCGCATTTCATCCAGCAGCTTGTCTTGCCATTCGGGGTTGCGGCCAAGTTCGTAAACCAGCGTCGTGGTACTGCTGGTGATGGTGTCGTGCGCGGCCATCCACAGGAAAATCATATGATCGACAATTTCCTGATCGGTAAAGCGGTTGCCGTCATCGTCGACGGCCTGGCACAGATGGGTAAACAGGTCACTGCCGTTGCCATCGCGCCGCTGTGGGATGAGGGCGGTTAAAAACTCCACCATGAACTGGCGCGCTTGGACCCCTTTGCGCATGATCGTCCCCGGCAGTGGCACCCGAACCACGCCCATGGACGCCGAGACCATATCGGTCAGGGCCTGGTTGATGCGCTTGCTGTCCTCGTGCCCGACCAGGCCCAGAAAGACATCGGTGGCGAGCTCCAGCGACATATCCTTGATCGCGTCATAAAAGCGAAATTCGTCGCTTGTCGCCCAGGCATCGATATAGGCCGGGATGCGCTCCTGCATGGTGTGCATATAGCCGCGCATGGGTTCGGTTTTGAACGCTGCGCCCATAATCCGCCGGTGCGCGCGGTGATGGTCAAAGTCCAACAACATCAACCCGCGCGGAAACAGGCGCTTCAGGATCGGCTCCCAGCCTTCCTTGCTGGAAAAATTCTGGTCTTTGTCCAGCAGGACAAATTCATTGGCCTCGGGGCCAAACAGCTGGACAACCTCCATGAAAAACGACCGCGTTTTATACACGTCGCCAAAGCGGGCCCGCATGCGGTTGCCCAGCTTCATCGGGTCTTTCAGCAATTCAAAGGTATGCCCGAAAATCGGCCATCCCAAGTCTTGGGGGACTGGTTTACCAGAAACAGCGCTTTGACTATCGGCAGGCATGGCACTTCCTTCCCTTTACCATACGCAGCAGTCCAGAAACTCTATGGTAGGGAACAAAGCGCGTCAATCCACCCTGTGATGGATCCTAGATGCCGCGCCTGTCGTCCAACCCGTCGTCAAAATCATAAGCCCGGCTGACAGTGGCGACGCGGGTATGATAGGCGCGGTACCAGCGCTCGCGCCCGGCCTTTTGTGCGGCCATGTGGGCACCGACGCGCTTGAACGCGCGCACGGCGTCTTCGTCGCGCCAATAGCTAACGGTAATTGCGAGCCCCGATGCATCGGTGGCGTATTCAACGCCCAGATAGCCGTCCTGCTCGGCGGCGATGTCCATCATCTCTCCCGCGGTTTGGCCGTATCCCTCGCGTTTGCCGTCCTTGGGCAGGCTGGTGAAAATCACCGCGACATAGGGCGGGGTTGGTGTTGTTGCGATCGTGCTCATTCAGGCCTCCCCGGCCTTGCCGAAACCGCCACCGCCGGGTGTTTCCAACCGGATACGTTCGCCAGGCGCAACATCGACGGCATCCGACGGACGCAAGGTGCGCACAGTGCCGTGGGTGTCGATATGCAGGTTCTGCCCGGCAGCACCCGGCTCGCCGCCCGCGCATCCGGGCGGGCCAAAGTCACGGTGGCCGGCCAGAATTGAAACCGACATGGGTTCCAGAAATACGATATCGCGGACAAGGCCGTTGCCGCCGGTGTGCTTGCCGCGCCCGCCTGAGCCAGCGCGGACCGAAAATTCCGCAACCCGGACGGGATAGCGGTGCTCCAGCACCTCAATATCGGTCAGCCGGCTATTGGTCATATGGCTGTGGATCGCATCCGCGCCCGATGCGTCTGCTGATGCGCCGGTGCCGCCCGCGATGGTTTCATAATATTGGCGGCGGTCATCCCCAAAGATGAAATTGTTCATTGTGCCCTGGCTGGCGGCAGCGGCCCCCGAGGCCAGCAACAGCGCGTTGACAATCGCCTGGCTCACCTCGACATTACCGGCGACAACAGCCGCTCCTTCGCGCGGGTTGAGCATTGATCCTTCGGGCACGATGATCTCCACCGGTTCCAGACAGCCGTCGTTCAGGGGGATATCGGTTGCGGTCAGCAGGCGGAACACATACAAAACCGCTGCGCGCGTCACCGCCAGTGGGGCATTGAAATTGCCGTCCAGCTGCGGGGCGGTGTTTGAAAAATCCACCACGGCGCGGTGGCGATCGCGGTCAATGCGCAGATCCACATCGATCCAGCCGCCGCAGTCCATCGGATAGCGGCAGTGCCCGTCTTTCAGATGGGTGATCAGCCGTGCCACCGCGTCGCGGGCATTGGCTTTGACATGACCCATATAGGCGCTCACCGTGTCGCGGCCAAAGCGGTCGGTCAGGGCCTTGATCTGACGGATACCGCGGGCATTGGCGGCAATTTGCGCCTTGAGGTCGGCGATGTTCTGATCCGGCAAGCGTGCCGGATATGGTCCGGCACCGAGGACCGCGCGGATGCGCGCCTCCTGAAACTTGCCACCGATGACAATATGTTCGTTGATGAAGCGCGCGCCTTCTTCCTCGATCCGGGTGGAGAAGGGCGGCATCGATCCTGGCGCGGTGCCGCCGATATCGGCGTGATGACCGCGGCTGGCGACGAAATAGTCGGGCGTGTCGCCCTCTAAAAACACCGGGGAAATGACCGTGATATCGGGCAGGTGCGTGCCCCCGGCAAAGGGATCATTGACCGCAAAGACATCGCCCTCGCATATGGTATCGCCGCGCGCCTCGACAATGGCTTTCACGCTGGTGCCCATCGACCCCAGATGCACCGGCATATGCGGGGCATTGGCAACCAGACCGCCGCCAGTGTCAAACACCGCACAGGAGAAATCCAGCCGTTCCTTGACGTTGACGCTGTGCGCGGTTTTGGCCAGCACGCCGCCCATTTCCTCGGCCACCGACATGAAGAGATTGTTGAACACTTCGAGCAAGATCGGGTCGACCTCAGTGGTGCTGGCGGCGCGCGCCGCTTCCACCCGTTCCAGCAGAAGGGCACCGTCCGTTTGCCGCAAAAACTGCCATCCGGGCTCGACAAGTGTGGTGCTGCCGTCTTCAGTAATGATTGCGGGCCCGGTAATGGTGACACCGGGCTTCAGGCTGTCGCGGTTGAAAACCGGCACGCTTTGGCGGCTGCCTGCCAGATATGCCTGCACATGCCCGGCGGGCGTGGTTTGCTCGCCCGTAACGCTTAGGCCCGCAAGCGCGTCGCTGTCGCCGCCGCCGGCGGCTTCCAGCGATATGCTATGCACCAACAGGGTGCCTTCGGGGGCAAAGCCAAATTGCTGGATATGGTCTTGGGCGAAAGCGGTTTCCATCGCCTCGGCGCTGCCCAGCGGCACGGCTAGCGGGGTGTCGCTGCCCTTGACCTTGATATGGGCAAAGCTGTCGGTGTGGATATCTGCCGCATCAACCCCTTGCCCAACAAGTGCAGCCACCGCGTCGCCGCGCAGTTTTTCCGCGATTGTCTGGATGGCGGTTTTGTCCTCCAGGCCGCAGGCTGCGCTTTCCTCCAGAATCACCTGCTGCTGGGCGAGCCCCATGCCGAGGCCCGACAGAACACCAGCAAAGGGCGGCACCAGCACCGCGCGCATGCTCAGCGCATCAGCCACCAAGCAGGCGTGCTGCCCGCCCGCGCCGCCAAAGGTCAAGAGCGCATAATCCTTGATATTGTGGCCGCGTTCGACCGACACACGCTTAATCGCGCGCGCCATATGCTCCACCGCAACGGCGAGAAACCCCTCGGCCAAAGCCTCCACTCTCAGCCGTGCGCCGCCGTGGGCAGCGAGTGTGTCGGCCAGTGCCGCAAGACCGGCACGCGCAGCGTCTACGTCCAGCGGTTTGTCGCCGTCCGCCCCGAACACAGCCGGGAACAGATGCGGCTGGATCTTGCCCAGCACCACATTGCAGTCGGTAACGGCCACCGGCCCGCCGCGCCCATAGCTGGCAGGCCCGGGATCGGCCCCGGCAGAGCGCGGCCCCACGGTTAAGCGGCCATCGAGGATATCACACACCGATCCGCCGCCTGCAGCAACCGTGTGGATATCCATCATCGGCACGCTGAACCGCACACCAGCGATCACCGTTTCGGTGGTGCGCTCATAGGTGCCCGAATAATGGCTGACATCGGTAGAAGTGCCGCCCATATCAAAGCCGATCAGGTTGGTTTTTCCAGCCCGCGCCCCGGTTGCCGCCGCACCGACAATGCCGCCCGCCGGGCCCGACAAGATGGCGTGCCGCCCGTGAAAGGCGGATGCCGCCGCCAACCCGCCCGATGATTGCATGAAGTAAAGTGGCACCCCGCCCGTTGCGGTGGACACAAGGTCAACATAGCGCCTCAGTGTCGGACTTAAATACGCGTCGGCCACCGCCGTATCGCCGCGCGGTGCCAGCTTGATGGTGGCGCTCATATCGTGGCTGAGGCTGATTTGGGTAAAGCCAACATCGGCTGCAATCTCGGCCACCCGCTGTTCGTGCGCCGGATTTTTATAACTGTGGGCAAGCGCAACGGCCACTGCCTCGCAGCCCGCGTCTTTGGCGGATATCAGCGCTGTGCGCAGTGCGTCTTCGTCAAGCGGCGTGACCACGCCGCCGTTGGCGTCCAGGCGCTCGCCCGCTTCGATCACGCGGTCATAAAGTGGCGCGGGCCGGGACGGGACGAGCGCGAACAGATCGCTGCGGTGTTGTTGACCGATCAGCAGCGCATCGCGCAGGCCGGCGGTGATCACCAGTGCGGTTTTGCTCCCCGCCCGCTCCAACAGTGCGTTGGTGGCCACCGTGGTGCCCATTTTGATGGTCTCCACCCGGTCGGAGGGGAAGGGCGCATCCTCGGCGACGCCGATGATGTCGCGCATGCCAAAAACGGCGGCATCGGTATAGCGTTCGGGGTTGGCCGACAGATATTTATGACTGGTCAGATGCCCATCCGGGTGCCGGGCAACAATATCGGTAAAGGTGCCACCGCGGTCGATCCAGAATTGCCAATGCTCGGTCACGCTCTCTCAACCCCTTTGATGTCCACACACCTGAATTCCGTTCTCGTATAGGCGGTCATGCGCGCAAGGCCAAGAGGCCTTTGATCATGGTCCGCATGATAGCGGGCAGTCCGTGCGGTGATCCGCTCAATGAAGTGGGCTGCCATATGGTGGCCTGCGGAAATATGGCCGGGACAAAGACCGCCCGCGCGGCACTTTGCCCCGCCACTGAAGGATAGACGCACCGCGGCGCGGCGGGTTCCCCCCGAAACGTCGCATCAGTCCTTTTCGCCAACCCCGTGGTGTACGCGGCCGGATGGACATATCCTTTCCTTGACGCGGCAGGGCGCAGGCTTTCTAGTGCAGGGCAAAGACCGTAACGAAACGAGGGCATAATGACGGACGACACCACAGGCGACACGCTGGAATTTGGCTGGGAAGAATGGGTTGCGCTCAAAGATTTGGGCTTGCCCGCGCTCAAGGCCAAGGTCGACACTGGTGCCAAAACCTCGTCTATTCATGCCTTTACCATCCAGCCTTTTGGCAGCGAACGCGCGCCGAAGGTGCGCTTTGGTATTCACCCCATCCCCGAGCGACCCGACATTGCGGTCTATTGCTCGGCTCCGGTGATTGATATGCGCGAGGTGATCTCGTCAAACGGGCAGGCAGAGCTGCGCTATGTGATCGAAACACCGATGACCGTTGGCGGGCGGACCTATCCCATTCAGGTCACGCTGGCCAACCGGGAGACCATGGCCTTTCGCATGCTGATCGGGCGTCAGGCGCTTGACCCCGAAGTGGCGGGCCTGCCCGTGGCGGTGCGGCCCGAGGCCAGCCACCTGCAGGGCGAACTGGGCTATGAGCTCTATTCCAAGCTCAAACGTTCCACCCCCATTCGCCGCCCGCTCAGGCTGGCAATTTTAACGCGCGAGCCGAACAATTATTCATCGCGGCGGTTGGTCGAAGCGGCAGAAAACCGCGGCCATACGGTCGAACTGATCGACACCAAGCGGTGCTATCTGAACATCACCAGCCATTCGCCTGAGGTGCATTATGACGGCAAGGCCCTGCCGGTTTATGATGCGGTTATTCCGCGCATCGGTGCGTCGCTGACCTTTTACGGCATGGCGGTGATCCGCCAGTTCGAAGCCATGGGCGTGTATGTCGCCAATACGGCTGATTCGATTGGGGCGTCGCGCGACAAGTTGATGGCGCACCAGCTATTGGCGCGCAACAACATCCCCATGCCCAACACCGCCTTTGCCTACAGCCCGCAGGACACCAACAGCCTGATCAAGCTGGCGGGTGGTACGCCGCTGATTGTCAAGCTGCTGCAGTCCACCCAGGGGCGCGGCGTGGTGCTGACCGAAAGCCCCAAGGCCGCCGAGGCGGTGATCGGCGCATTTCAGGGGCTGGATGCACAGTTTTTGGTGCAGCAGTTCGTTAAGGAAGCCGCAGGCGTCGATGTGCGCGCCTTCGTCATCGGCAAACGCGTGGTGGCCGCTATGGTGCGTCAGGGGGCAGAGGGTGAGTTTCGCTCCAACCTGCATCGGGGCGGGCGCGGGTTGAAAACCCGGCTATCCAAGGAAGAGCGACGCGTCGCCCTGCGCGCGGCCCAGGCCATGGGCCTGCGCGTTGCCGGTGTGGACATTCTGCGTTCGAACGAGGGCCCGAAAATCCTGGAAGTCAATTCGTCACCCGGTCTTGAGGGCATTGAAAACACCTCGGGCAAGGACGTTGCCGATATGATCATCGCGCATCTGGAACGGCATGTGAAACCGATCTTCGGCGATTTCGGCAAGAAATCGTCAAAGCCGATCATCACCGAAATGCCCGAGGGGTAGGGGTAGCTGTTTCCGTCTATCTCCGGACTTTGGTTTGTGCGTTGGGGGAGATGCCGATCTGAGATCAACCCTCATGCTGAGCCTGACGAAGCATGAGGTCGCATGTCACTCTTCGACTGGCTCAGGGTGAGGGCATCTGCCGTCTCATCAATGAGAGCAGGTATCCCCCTCAGACGCTCAACACATCGATGAAAATCATCGCCATGCCGATGATGCTGACCACCCATGCGGCTGTGCGCGCCCAGGGAATGCCGATCAGATAGCACAGCCCGTGCGCCACCCGGCCGTAGAAAAACAGCTGCACACCGATCACCGTGCCGGGGGTGGACACACCGGTGGCCGCCGCCACCAGCACCACCGCACCGAACAGCACCAGATTTTCCTGCATATTGTCGATAAGGCGCTGCGAGCGCGCGCAAAACCGCGACGGCGGTGGCATCTCGTCGCGATTACCGGCCAGCGCCTTGAGCCCGGCGACCCGTAATTGCGACAGCGTATTGATCACAATAAAGACAAAAAACAGAAAGGCGCTGTACAAAAGAAAGCGCAATTCGTAGCTGAGTTCCATGATGCCTTCCATTTCATTCCTCCCTCATGACATTGAAGCGTCATATCCCTGTCGGCTATAGCATAGCCCAAAGCACCGGCCCTGACACTATAGTCTGGCATCTGCCGGGGCAAAGAGAACATGAAAGGTTACCCAGCCCATGAAAGTCACCGTTTGTCAGCTTGACCCCCGACCGGATCATAGCGCCGCGAGCCTTGCCGCACTGAAGGCGCATGTCGCAGACACGGGCAGTGATTTTCTGCTGCTGCCGGAAATGTGCTTTTCCACCTGGCTGGCGGCAGACCCCAACCCCGATGCCGCGCGCTGGCGCGAGGCGGTGGCCGCCCACGATGCCGCCATTGCCGACCTGGGCGCGCTGGGTGTACCCGCCATCATGGGCACCCGGCCCATCGTCAACGCGCAGGGCAGCCACCGTAATGAAGCCTTTCTCTGGTCATCATCAAGCGGCGAAGCGGCCCCGGTGCGGCAAAAATATTATCTGCCCGACGAGCCCGGATATTTCGAGCACCGCTGGTACGACCGCGGCGAAAAGCGCTTTGATGTGGCCCGCGCAGGCGAGGCGCGGATCGGTGTGCAAATCTGCACCGAAATGTGGTTTTTTGAATGGGCGCGGCATTACGGCAAATCGCGCGCAGATCTGCTGTGTGTGCCGCGGGCCACGCCGCATTCGACCCGCAGCCGCTGGATTGTCGGCGGGCAGACCTCGGCCATTTGTTCGGGTGCGTACAGCCTGTCGTCAAATCTTTGGGCGCCCGAGGGGGCAGAGGTCAACTTGGGCGGCATGGGATGGGTCATCGACCCGGACGGCACTGTGTTGGCTCAAACCGATGAAGACACCCCCTTTGCCACCGTCGAGGTAGACCTGCAGCAGGCACGCGCCGCCAAGGCTGGGTATCCGCGCTATGTGCCGGAATAAGACCTAAAGACCGCACGGGCCTTCAAGCGTCGGGCAACCAGGTCTCTAAGAACCGCACGCTGTTGCCGCCCATGACGGCGCGAATGTCGGCGTCGCTGACCCCGCGCGTGCGCAGCGCCTCGGTAATGGCGGCGATCTCATCCGAGCGAATGGTGATGACGCTGCCGTCCCAATCAGAGCCAAGCGCGATGGCGCCGACGCCAAAGGTTTCCATGCCGTAGATGATGGCATCAGCAATCGCATCGGGCGTCGGCGGGTTGGCGATGGCCGGGGCGAAAAACGCAACACTCAGCAGGCCGCCTGCGTCGGCAATGCGTTTCATCAAATGGTCTGAGATGTTGCGCGGGCTGTTGGTGTGGCCCTTGAAGCCCGTATGGCTGACGACGACGGGCCGCGTGACCCGGTCCAGCACCTCGGCCACCACGGTTTCGGACGCGTGGGCCAGGTCGATGATGATGCCCTTTTTGTCCATCGCATCGACCGCGGCTCGGCCAAAGTCGGTCAGCCCCGCGTTAGAGATGCCGTGCAGGCTGCCGCCGAGCGCATTGTCAAAAAAATGGGTGAGCCCCAGCATGCGAAACCCGGCGTCGTACATCACGTCGATATTCTCCACCTCGGCTTCCAGCGGGTGTGCGCCTTCTGCGCCCAGCAGTGCGCCAATGGGCGGGGTCCACGGGCCGCCGGTGTGTGCCTCGCCGTAGGCCGCGCGCGCCTCAAGAACGGCGGCAAGCTCGGCCTTGTTGCGCACCCACATCAGGCTGGGGTCGGTCTCAACCGCGCGGTTCAGGCGGCGCGCCTGATACAGGGCGCGTTCCAAGAGACTGTCCCAGGTTTTGCTTGGCCAGCCCTGCGCCACCGCCAAAATGGTGATGTTGTCAGTGTCGCCGGTATTGCGGTCAAAATTTTGGCCGCGCGGCGATTTGGTAACCGTGGTGAACATTTGCAGCGCCACATTGGCGTCTTGCAGGCGCGGAATATCAACATGCCCGTAGCTGTGGCGCTTGCGAATGTCGCGCGTCCACAAAAAACTGTCGGCGTGCCAGTCCATAATCGTCAGGCTGCGGTGCAGCGCGGCCGTATCGTCGCTGACCGGGTACGGCTCGTGCGGGAAGGTGGCATTGACCTTGGCGTCAAAATAGCGCGGCAGCACCAGATGAAACCCAATAAGCGCAACGCCGATCAAAACCGGCACCGCAATGATCAGTCGCTGACCCCATTTGCCCATATCTCTCTCTCCCCTTCTGGTCAGACACTACTGCCAGCGCAGAAGGGGAGCAAGAGGTACGAAAGGCCGCCGGAAGATCGCGGGGCGCTCAGCGTTCGTTGGGGTCTTTGGGTGGTTCGGGGGCTGGGGGTGCGTCGGGCGCACCGAGTGTCAGCACCGTGCCGTCTGGGCCAACCAGCGCCAAATCGCTGCCAACGGCCTTTATATCACCGACATGGACCCGCGCCTGCCGTTGGCCCGTGCGACGCGCACGGTCGCGAAGGTCGTCTTTTTTATCCTTCAAATGCTGGGTGCTTTTGCGGTGGTCGCGGCCCAGCAGGCGGCGTTCATAGTCGCTGCTGATGGTGTCAACCGCGGCGTCAAAGGCGCGCGATATGTTTTCACTCAGCCCCGGTATATCGTGCTGAATTTGGCTGAGCGCGAGGCGTTTTTCATAGTCGCTGCCCATCGATGCGGCGGCCTTGATGGCCACAATCCAGCTTTCTTCATCAAAACTGCCCTGATGCAGGATGGCCGACAGCAGCAGGCGTTTTTCATAGTCGCTGTCTAGGTCTGCGGCGGCCTTCAGCGCCATATCGGTGGCACGGGGGTTGTCGTCCAGCGCGTGGGCGATGCTGGAAATCAGCAGGCGTTTTTCATAATCGCTTTCGATTTTGTCGGCGACAAGCGTCAGCACATGTTCGGCGTCGTCGGCGCTCAATTTGGTGTCGTGAAACGCCGCAGACAGCAGCAGGCGCATTTCATAGTCGCTGTCCATGGTCTCGGCGGCCTTTAACACCTGTTTGCCGCGCGCGCTGGTGATACCGTATCGGTCGATCAGCGGGCTCAGCAGCAGGCGCAGTTCATAGTCGCTGTCGATTGTGACCGCGCTTTTAAAGACGGCATCGACCTGTGCGCTGCTCAGGTCGGTTTGCTCCAAAAGTGCGGAAAACGCCAGCCGGGTTTCATAGTCGCTCTCGAACGCATCGATGACCCCAATCGCCTTGCTGACATGCGCGTCCGACAGGTTGGCGCGCTGGATCATATGCGTCAGATAATGGCGTTTGACCCAGTCGGAATGCAGGCCTTCGATGTCGGCGAGCAGCAGGTCAGGCCCGCCTTTTTTCAGCAGCCGGTCAACGCGGCCCGGGATGTCCAGCCCGGTTTCGCGCACCATCAGCGCGAAGGTTTCAGCAAGCCACGCCTGCGCACGCTTGTCATCCGACGCATCGCTACGGTTTTTGCTGAGCGTCAGCTCCGCCCCGCCGTCGCCGTGGCCGTATTCCGCAACATATTTGGGGCTGCCCTCCGACCACAGGCGGAAAAACCCGCCGGGTTCGATAGAGGCAAGGCCGGTTTCATCCTCGCGCACGGTAAATTTGCCGTCCCATGTGGCCTTGAAGCGGGTTTTGCCGGCGCTGTAGTTGAGGCTACCGCTGTCGTTACTGCGGCTAATAGTGATCGCGGTGTCGCCGGGGGCGTGCTGGCCGTCCGAATATGCATAGCTGTGGCCGGACGCACCCCGGTGGTCGGCATTCACAACGCTCGAATGGCTGTCGACCTCGAAGCCGCGTTCAAAGGCGATATCGGGCGCGGCGGCTGCGCACCCCACCAGCGCCAGCACAAGGCCGGTACGCGTGCTCCAATGCACAGATGTGCCCAATTCGGATGGACTGTGAATGAGCCGCTCCATCCGACGGCGCAAAATCGACGGTTTTCCGGCCATGGCTAATCCCCAATTTGCTGTCGTTCCTCGGGTGTTTTCATTGATTTTTTGCGCGCAGGTATAAAGCGCCTGTGCGACGCTGTGGGCGTTGCCTGTGGCCCGCGCGGCCCAGGCATCGGCACTCAGTTCGGCAAGGTCGGTCAACCGCGCCTTGGCCAGCCAAAACAGCGGCTGAACGGGTAGGGCGCGACAGATGATGTTGATCGCGATCAGCATCGCCGGGTCGCCCCGGCGCATATGTGCGGTCTCGTGCGCCAACAGGCTCCTGATCTGCGCTTCGGGCAGGTCGTCAAAGGCCCAGCCGGGCAGGCAAATCTCGCGCCCCGGCAGGCACACCGGGCTTTTGAGCGTGTCCGAGCGCGACAGATAAGGCACATGACGGATGCCCATTTGCTCGCAGATATCGCGTAGCAGCCAGGCGGGGCGTTCGTCCTGGCCCACGCGGCGGCGGCTGCCCAGCGCGCGGATCGACGCACCAAAACTGGTCAGCAGCAAAAGAAGCGACACACCCAGCACCGCGATCAGCCCGATCACCGCCCAGGCGAGCGTGCCGGTGGGGATGCCGCTTTGCCCGGCGGGTGCCGTGGGTGCGGCGTTGGAATGGCCGAGGTTTTCCGGGCGGAGGTCGGCCGCATCGGGTGCAACATTGGGTGCCGGGGGCGCGGCTGCGGTGTCATCTGTCGTCGCCGCGCGGGCGGCCCCAGTCGCTGCGGGCTGAGCAGAGGTGCCGTCTGCACTTTGCGCGGGCTCCAGCCACGGGGCAGGCAGGGTGAGTGTCGACCAGCCAGATGTCGGGATGAGCAGCAGAAGCGAGACCGCAACCGCGCTTTTCCAGGCGAATTCCTGCATGCTGGGGCTGCGCAGCACACCCAGCTTTTCGGCCAGCCACACCCCGCCCAAAATCGCCGTGCTGCCGATCAGAAACCGGGCCCCATAGGCCAGCCACTCGGTCATGCTCAGGTCAAACATCTCTCTTCTCCCCCTCAAGAAGCTTGCCCAAATCCTCAAGCTCGTCCTCGTCCACATCGCCCTCGCGCACCAGATGCGCCATCAGCGCCTTGGGGTCGCCCTTAAAGAGCGATGAAATGAGACTGGAGACCATTGAGGTTTTCACGTCGCGTTCGGTAATCAGCGGGCGGTAGACGCGCTCGCGCCCCTGCGTTTCGCTCGCCAGCACGCCGCGCTTCTCCAGCCGGCTGAGAACAGTGGCGATGGTGGTGTAGGCGAGGTTTGGGTCGTCCATGGCGTTCAGCACATCGCGCGCCGTGCCCGCCTCAAGCCGCCACAAAATAGTGACCAGTTCCAACTGCTGTTCGCTCAGCTTGACCTCGGGCATCCGTCGCTCCTTACATCTACTACAGATGTAGTTCTACATATGTCGTAGAAAGAGTCAAGCAGAAGTATTCCCTTGCTGCATCAGAATGGTGCTGGCTGCAGAAAAACCGGATTTTATTGGTTTATGGGGGTGCGCGGTTGGTCCCGCTTACACCTTCTCGACTAAGAGGCTGCCAATCGAATAACCGGCACCGAAGGAGCAGATGAGCCCCTTGTCGCCCGCCTTCAGGTCGCTGCGGTGTTCGTGAAAGGCGACGATCGAGCCCGCGCCGGCGGTGTTGCCGTAGTCCTCCAGCACGGTGGGGGCGTCTTCAAAGCGTGGCTCACGGCCCAACAGCTTTTTGGCGGCGTACATGTTCATGTTGATATTGGCCTGATGCAGCCACATGCGGCTGAGATGATCGACCGTCAAATTGGTTTCCTGCAACTGCTCGCCAATAAATTCGGTCACCAATGGCAAAAGTTCTTTGAACACCTTGCGGCCTTCCTGGACAAAGAACATATCCTGCCGGTTGAAGGCGTCGTCTTCGAGCCGGGTCAGTGGCCCGTAATTGGAGCGGATATTGTGGCTGAACCGGGTGGACGCCTTGGTGTCCAGCACTTTCCACTGGTCGGGCGCGGTGGCAAGGTCGGCGCGTTCCAGCACAACCGCGGTGGCGATATCGCCAAAGATGAAATGGCTGTCGCGGTCTTTGTAATTGACCATGGTGGAGAAAATTTCGGGGTTGATCATCAACACCCGCTTCGACACGCCCGATTTGATGGCGTTGACCCCGTTAATGAGGCCGTAGGTCGCCGACGAGCAGCCCATGGTCATGTCAAAGGCCGAGCCCGACGTGCCCATGAAATGCTGAATTTCGATACCCATGGCGGGGAAATAGCGCTGCACCAGCGCGGCTGAGAACACAATCTGGTCGATATCTTTGGCTTCAAGCCCGGCTTGCGCCAGCGCGGCCTCGGCGGCCTTGATGCCCATGGCGGCCTGCAGGCTGGGTTCGTCCATATCGCCGTGCGCGCCTTCGGGCATGGTCGGCATCATGCGGGCAGTGTCGCTGACGCCGTCGGTTTGCACCATGTGGCGCGCCTGAATGCCCGAGGCTTTTTGAATAAATTCGGCGCTGGAATAGGTTTTGGCTTCAACCTCGCCGCGTACGATGGCGTCGGCGTTGTCGGCGTTGAACGTGTCGACAAAGGCGTTGAAGGCGTCAACCAGTTCGGCATTGTCGATCCGGTCCGGGGGGACATACAGGCCGGTTCCAGAAATTACGACATCCACCATGATTGCGCCTCTTGTTCTTCGTCAGTGTGCAGTGCAAAACACATCATATACGAGGCTGCTTCGCCTCTGTCCAACGCTGAAATACCCCTTGGACAGATCGCAAGAACGTGCGAAGCCAAATGCGCGCGAGAAACAAGGACAACACGCGGTGTCAATTTGGGGCAAAATCATTGGCGGCGCAGCGGGGCTTGCGGTTGGGGGGCCGGTTGGGGGTCTTGTCGGCCTGCTGTTGGGCACGGCGGTGGACGAAACCATCAGCCGCACCAACGAGGAAAGCCGCGAAAACAAGCGCCGTGTCACCTTCACCATCGGGGTCATCGCGCTGGCCGCCAAAATGGCCAAGGCCGACGGCCGCGTCAGCCAGGAAGAGATTCAGGCTTTCAAACAGGTGTTTCGCATCCCCGCGGGCGAAGAGGCCAATGTCGCCCGTATTTTCAACCTCGCACGCGAGCATGTGGCGGGTTATGACGCTTATGCCCGGCAAATCGCCGAGGTGATGCGCGGCAATCCCAGCGTCTTGATGGACTTGCTGGAAGCGCTGTTTTTCATTGCAAAATCCGACGGCGATGTGCACCCGAACGAGCTGAATTATATCCGCAGCGTGGCGGAAATTTTCGGCTTTTCCAAAGCCAATATCGCCGAACTGTTCGACCGGCATATCGGCCCCGACCCCACGAGCCCGTTCACCGTGCTGGGGGTGCGGCCCGACATCAGTGAC
>JASBSO010000230.1 GCA_030148905.1 Kordiimonadaceae bacterium
GTGGAGGCATTGTCGGCCCGAACGGCAATGTGTTTGTTGGTTCGCGCGCAACCGGCACCACCTTCGAATTTGATATCGAGACCGGTGCATTTGTGGCCTCGCCCATCGTTGAAGGCGGCGGCGTCTTCGATGCCTCGAACATCGACTTCCCGCGCGGCTTTGTCATCGGCCCTGACGGCACATTCTTCATCGGTAACGGTTCCAACCCCGTAACCGGCGAGGGCGAAGACAATATTTTTGCCATCAATCTCGAGACCGGCGAGCAAAGCGTCTTTGCCGCGCCCGACAATTTCTCGCCGCTTGATGTGATTTTGAGCCCCGACGGCACCCAGCTTGTGGTCTCGAGCGAATTTCCATTCGAAGGCGGCTCGCTGGCGGCGGCCAATGCCGGCGCGATTTTCGTCTTTGATATCGCCACCGGCGAGGTCGATCAGATCATCGACCCCGGTGTGGACGAAAACGGTGACCCGATTTTGCTGGCTCCACGCGGGCTGGGCTTTGCCCCTGACGGGACGCTGTTTGCGTCTTCAACCGCCAATGGTCGCCTGTTGCAGTTTGATTTTGAAACCGGCGAGTTTCTTGGCGTCTTTGCCGAACTGTTCGAAACCGACGCCGAGGGCAATGTGACTGCTAACCTCAATGGTCAGGGCTTTACCTTTGTATTGCCGGATGACTTTGACCCAGCCAGCGAGGGCAATGACACGGTTGTCTTCTCGGGCGTTGACGGCACCGTCGACGCCAGCCTAGCGGACGGCCTTGCCACCTTCTCGGCGAACGGCGAAGACCAGACCACGGTGCTGGTTGGCATTGAAAACCTGATCGGTAACGATGCTGCAAACGCCTTTACCGGCACCGACGAAGACAACACGCTCTTGGGTCAGGCCGGGGCCGACACGCTTCTGGGTGCTGGCGGCAACGACTCGCTGCAATCCGGCACGGGGAGCGACTCGCTGGTCGGCGGCGACGGCGACGATATCCTGCGCGGCTCGGGCGGGGCTGACTTTGTCGAAGGCTCGGCTGGCGATGATGCGCTCTTTGGCGGCGCCGGGGCCGATACGCTGTACGGCGGCGGCGGTGACGACGCGCTGAACGGCGGCAGCGGGGCTGACATTTTTGTCTTTGGCCCCACCAGCGGCAATGACCTAGTGCGCGACTTTAACGCTGACGAAGATGTGCTGAACCTTGCCCAGCTTGGCTTGGCCGACGCCGATGCGGCGCTTGCGCTCGCCAGCGATGTCGGCGGTAATGTGGTGCTGACCATCGACGACGCCAACACCGTCACGATCTTCAACCTGAGCGTTGATGATCTGGGCGCGGACAATTTCATTATTTAATCGCTGCGTTTCATCACCGCGCAAAACAGCGTTTGTAAGGGGGCCCAGGCCCCCTTTATTATGTCGCACGGTGGTCACCAACGACCGCACTGGATGGCAGCGGCATGACACATGGATCGCCCCAAGCATTAAGGCGGGTGGTGACACCGCTTCAGCTTGTTCTTTTTGGCCTTGGCACGATGCTGGGGGCAGGCATTTACGCCCTGATCGGCGAGATTACCGCCATCGCCGGCCCGTATGCGCCGCTGGCTTTTGTGCTGTCGGCGGCCATCGCGGCCCTAACGGGGGCAAGTTATGGCGAACTTGCCACCCATTTCCCCAAATCTGCGGGCGAGGCCGTGTATATTGAAGCCGGGTTCGGCCTGAGCTGGCTTGCGCTGCTGGCGGGCCTCTGCGTCATCGTCTCCGGCGTCGTGTCATCGGCGGCAATGCTCAAAAGCTTTGCCGGTTACGCGGCCGACTTTGCCGCGATCGAATCGTGGCTGTATATCCTCGGCGCGGCGTTGGCGATTGGCGTGCTGACCGCCACCGGTATCCAGCTGTCGGTTACGGTTGTCAGCGCCATCACGTTGATCGAAGCGGGCGTTTTGGTGCTGATTATTGCGCTGGGTCTCACCGCCGAGGCCCCTGACACCCGCCTGGCCGTCGCGCATAGCGACGCGTGGAGCATGGCAGCGGTTTTGCCAGCTGTCCTGCTGGCCTTTTATGCCTATATCGGCTTTGAAGACATCGTCAACACCGCCGAAGAGGTCATCAACCCACGGCGTGCGGTGCCATTGGCGCTGATGGGTTCGATCCTGATTGCCACCATCCTATATGTGCTGGTGGCGTGGGTGGCGACGCGGGCCTTCACCCCGGCCGACCTGCAAATGGCGGCCCCCATGCGCCTGATCTTCAGCCGCGTCGCAGACATGCCCGGCTTGTGGGTCAGTGCGATTGCCCTGCTGGCGCTGACCAACGGGGCGGTGGTGCAATTTGTGATGGCGTCGCGCGTCCTGTACGGCCTTGCGCGTGACCGGCATGTGCCTGCCGTCTTTGCCCGGTTAAGCGACCGTACAGGCACACCTGTGGTCGCAACGGCGGCAATCACCGGCGCCGCGTGTCTGTGTGCACTGCTGCTGCCGCTTGACCAGCTGGCGCGCATCACCAGCCTGGTTTTGCTGGTGGTCTTTGCCTTGGTCAACGGCGCCCTGTTGCGCCTGCGTCTTGGCAAAACGCTGGAGGACAAAGGCTTTCGCGCACCGCTATGGGTGCCCGCACTGGGTGCACTGTCTGCGCTGTTTTTCGCCGCGCTGGCCGTTGGCGACATTGCCGGGACCAGCGCGCATTAAGCGGCGCGCATTAAGCGGCGCGCGTCGCCAATGCGATCCGACCGCCAAACACCAGTTTGTGCAGGACCAGCGCCGCCCCCACCGACGCCACCAGCGTGATAAACATGGCATGGATATAATGCACCGGCGTCCACACAAAGCTGAGGATCGCATAAAGCCCAACCCCCAGCACCACGGCAAAAATCGCGGCGCGCGCATCGACGCCCTTGAACAGAAGCCCAACAACAAAGGCCGACAGGATCGGCATCGACAAGAGGCCGTAAAGCTGCTGGACGGTGTTGATGATGCTTTCTTCCTGCGCGTAAACCGGCACCAGACCAATCGCCAGAACGGTCATGACAATCGACACGCGCGCGCTGAGCCGCGGCACATCATGGTCGGCATCGATATAGGCTTCGTGCAGGTCGCAGACATAAAGCGCCGCCGAGGAATTGAGGATCGAATTGAACGTCGTCAAAACAGCGGCGGCGATGGCGGCAGCAAAGGCCCCCGACAGCCAGGCGGGCAGCACCTCGCCCACAATCATGCCAAAGGCGGCATCATCGACATCGCCAAAGAGTTTATAGGCGACAATCCCCGGCAGGGTAACGATGATCGGCACGATCAGCAGCCGAATGCCCGCCGCCGCCACAACGCCGCGCTGCGCCTCCTTCAGCGACGTCGCCGCCATGGCGCGCTGGGTGATGGTTTGGTTGGTCGACCAGTAAAAAATCTGAATGAAAATCATCCCGGTCAACAGCGTATGCCACGGAATGGGGCTGGTATTGCTGCCGATCAGCGTCAGGCGCTCTGCCGGGATGCCGGAAAAGTCAAACTGGATCGCATCGAGCGCCAGATACACAATCAGTAGCGCCAGCGACAGGATCAGCACGCCAGAATAGGTGTCGGACACCGCGACCGCACGCAGCCCACCCAAAATTGCATAGGCCGCACCGACCACCGCAAAGGCAACAGCAAAATAGAGTATCGGCACGTCACTGGCGAAAAGCGATTTGAGAAACAGCGACCCGCCATACAAAATGGCCGGCAGGAAAATCAGCACATTGCCCAACAGAAACAACAGCGAAATCAGCGCGCGGATATGCTTGCTCTGATATTTGCGCTCCAACAGCTCAGTCGTGGTGGTGCAGTTGTTGCGGTAATAGATCGGCACAAACACAAAGGCGAGCACCATCAGCCCCGCCACCGCCGCCAATTCCCACCACGCCAGCAGCAACATCTGGTTACCGTTCATCCCCACCAGCTGATCGGTCGACAAATTGGTCAGCGTCAGCGAGCCCGCCACAAACACCCAGTTCAGCCCGCCGCCCGCCAGGAAATAGTCATGGCCCGAGCGGCGATCACCGTCATCTGCGCCGCGGCATTTCAGCCAGGTGAGCAAACCAATAAGGCCGGTAATGGCAATAAAAATGCCAAGCTGGAGTGGTGTGGTCATGTCTGCGTCAGTCTTTCGGCTGGAAGTGATAGCGCGCGGGCGGCAGGGTGATGCCGTCCACCTCGGCGGGCGAACGCCCATAATTCAGCGTAACATCCATATGCGGCGTGCTGCGGCGGCGCACCCCGGCGGGAAGGGGGGTGTGCGTCAGGCCCGCCTTGCGCAGCGCATTGGCGATCACGTCTTGCAAAAATGCGCGGTCAGGCACGGCGGTAAAGGCCTGCAGGCTGTGACGGGCAACAAGAAGCGGTTTGCCGTCATCATAGCACGCCAAAATGGCACATTCGGTTTCAACATCCTCGCGCCACAGCCGCGCCGTGACCGCCACATCACCGTATACGCCGCCGACCCCCACATGCGGCGGCAGCGACTGCGACCGGGTGCGGGATATCGGCATCAAAGGGGCAAAGCCGTCTTGCAGCAGGTGCAAGCTTGGCCCCATGGTGGCGGTGCGCGGGCCAAAAATGACCTGCCCCGTTGCGGCCTTGAACGCGTCAGCCGCGCTGTCCGACAGGTGGATCAGGCTTGGCACCAGCACCAGCGCATAACCGCTGAGGTCGTCACCCGGGGCGACAATATCGATATTGTGGCCAAAACGCCGCGCCGCGCTGTACCAATCGAGCGCAAGGCGCTGATAGTCCCACCCGGCCCCGCCCGAGGTGGCCTCGCTCATCCACTGGCTTTCATACGACCACAACAGCGCAACCCGTGCCGCGCCCGCCTCGGGTGACGCAAGGCGGGCGGCATCGGGCGCTGCAGCGCGGACCTCGACCGCGCCCTGGTCATCCCGGCTGTCGGGGCGCAAGAGGCCGGCATGGAACTGTTCCTGCGCGAACGGCGCCTGCCGCCAGCGAAAATAACTCACCAGATCGGCGCCGTGGGCGGCGGCCTCGACCGTCCAAAGCTGCACCATCCCATCCAGCGGGGCTGGGTTGTGCGGGGCCCAGTTCACCGGGCCGGGCTGTTGTTCGATCACTGCAAATCGCCCGCGCCCGGCGCGGCGGTACAGGTCATGATAAAAAGCGGCAAAATCGGGGTGGCCCTGATGGCGGTAGGCGTCTTTGTCGGCACCCGAATAATTTTCCTGATCCAGATGGCCAAGCGGGTAGCTGTCCCAGCCCGCAAGGTCCAAATCCTCGGCGGCGGCAAAGGTGTCATAGTCGGTAAAAAACGACATGAAATTATGCGTCAGCACGGCACCGGGTGCGTGGGCGCGCAAAATATCGACCTTGGCGCGGTTGAAACTGATCACCTGATCCGAGGAAAAGCGGGCAAAATCCAGCCGGTGGCTGGGGTTGGCCTCGGTGACGGTCAGGTTCGGCAGGTCAATGTCACCAAAGCTGCGGTAGGTCTGCGACCAGAACACCGTACCCCAGGCCGCATTCAGGGCATCGATATCGCTGTAACGACGCTCAAGCCACAGGCGAAAGGCGTCGCGCGCTGCGGGGGAATAGCTGCGCGTGGTGCTGTGACAGCCATATTCATTGTCGGTTTGCCAGTGGGTCACCGCTGGGTGCTGGCCGTAGCGCTGGGCCAGTACCTCGGTGATCCGCGCCGCCTCGCGCCGGTAGGTGAGGCTTGAAAAACAGTAATGCCGCCGCGAGCCAAAGCCCCGCACCCGGCCCGCTGCGTCATAGGCCAAAATATCGGGGTGCGCGTCCACCAGCCATTTGGGCGGGGTGGCCGTGGGCGTGCACAACATCACCGACAGCCCGGCGTCGGCGGCCATGTCCACCGCGCGGTCAAGCCAACCGAAGGCAAAACTGCCGGGTTCGGGCTCGGTCACGGCCCAGCTAAATTCGCCCATCCGCACAAGCGACAAGCCCATATCCGCCATACGGCGAAAATCCTCGGCCCACAGGGCTTGGTCCCAATGCTCTGGAAAATAACAGACACCCAATTGGGTCAATGGCTCACTCCTTACCCCGCATGCCTCACTTGAAGCGATCCGTATTGCCCTGTCAATGCTTGCGGTTTGGCGCGTGCTGCCGCCATAATGCGCGCGGCTCCACCGATGATGAGGCACCTCTGTCTTGCGCTCTAGCGACGCTCATATTTCACAAGGCCCCGAGGGCCAGTGGCTGCTGTCCGGCGGGGGCCTGAGCTGCGGCCTGCATGTGGCAGGCGACGGGCTATTGAGCCTGATCTATCTGGGTCCGCGCGTCGAGGATATCGCCGATCTTCCACCCCTGCGCCCTGCCCCGCACCGCAGCCTGTCAATCGCGCGCGGTGGCCGCGACGACCGACATTTAAACTACCGCCCGCAGCTATACCCCGGCACCGGGCGCGGCGATTTTCGCCTGCCTGCGCTGGCCGTCACATATGACGGCGGCACCAGCACCGACCTGCGCGTGACCGATATAACGGTGTCCGAGACCAAGCCCGCGCTGGCGGGCCTGCCGTCGGCGCGCGGGGACAAAAGCGCATCGCTGACCATCACGATGGAAGATCGTGTTGCAGGCCTGCGGGTTGATCTGGTGCTGACCGTCTATAGCGGCATTAGCGCGCTGACCCGTTCGGCCACCATCACATCTATGGGCGACACAGCGATTGAGATCACCCGCGCCGCCAGCAGCGTGCTGGACCTGCCACCGGGCGATTGGCGGATGCTGACGCTGGGTGGCAGTTGGGCGCGCGAATTTACCGAACATCAAAACCTCGTATCACCGGGACGGATGACTGTGTCCAGCAATCGCGGCCTGTCGGGGGCTGCGCACAATCCGGTCCTTGCCCTGATGGAAGACGGTGCTGGCGAAGGCCACGGTCATGTGATCGGCAGCGCGCTTCTGTACAGCGGCAATTTTGAGATTTCGGTCGAGCGCAGCGAGTTTGACGATATCCGCCTGTGGATGGGTATCAACCCCGAGGGCTTTGCCTGGTCGCTCGCGCCTGGCGAAACATTTGCCTGCCCCGAGGTGGTGCATGTCGTCTCTGACACCGGGCTCGCCGGGATGACCGCAGAATTTCACCGCTTTGTGCGCCGTCATATCGTGCCACAGCACTGGGCGGCCAAGCCGCGCCCCACCTATATCAACAGCTGGGAGGCGTGTTACTGGGACGTGGACCTTGCGAAAATCGGTGCGCTTGCCACCGCCGGGACCGAGCTGGGCGTGGATATGCTGGTGGTCGACGATGGCTGGTTCCGGGGCCGCACCGATGACAAGCGCGCGCTGGGCGACTGGGACGCTGACCCGGTGCGCTTTCCGGGTGGACTGGCGGCCCTCGGGGATACGGTGCGGGCCAAGGGCCTGGCACTTGGCATCTGGGTCGAACCCGAGGCCGTCAGCCCCGACAGCGACTTGGCGCGCGCGCATCCGGACTGGATTTTGCGCGAAGTCGGGCGCACGCCGTCGCTTGGCCGCAACCAGTTGCTGTTGGACCTGAGCCAGCTGGCGGTGGTGGACCATCTGTTCAACGCACTCGATACCATTCTGCGCGACAGCGGCGCGGTTTATCTCAAATGGGATTGCAACCGCTATATGACGGAATATGGCGCACCCGAGGTGCCGCACCGCTATATGCTGGGGCTGTATACCCTGCTTGCGCGCCTGCGCGCCGCACACCCAGAGCTGTTGCTGGAATGTTGCGCCTCGGGCGGGGCGCGGTTTGATCTGGGCATGCTCGCCTATGCCGACCAGGGGTGGCTGAGCGATATGAGCGACCCCATCGGCCGTCTGGACATTCAGTCGGGCGCGTTTCGGTTTTACCCGCCCTCAACCGCCGCCGGATATATTGGCCCCTCGCCCGGGCATCAAACCAACCGCGACACACCGATGCTGACCCGTTTGGCGGTGGCGAGCCTGTGTGCCGCGCGAGGCATATCATTGTCGCTGGATGAGCTGCGCCGCGAGGCCGAGACGCTGAAAGACGCGGTGCAGCACTGGCGTGGAACGGCCACACTGCCGGTAACCGGAACCTATGCCCGGTGCCTCCACACCGCCGACGAAACGCTGTGGCAACTGACCGCGGACGACCGCCGCACGGTGTTGCTGGTGTATTGCGTGCGCACGGCGTTGCCCAATGCGCCCTATCGGCGGGTGCGGCTGAAGGGGCTGTTGGACGGGGCGCGCTACCGCTCGGACCGGGACGGCGCACTGTATTCGGCAACCCGATTAATGACGGTCGGGTTTGACCTGCCGATGCGCGACGCAATGACCCCCAAGGGCGGCGGCGACCTGATGCCCTACGGCGACAAGGTCGCGGCGATCATTCAGTTATCGGCGAACAGCGCCGCGGGCGGCCCCGACACATCAAGCTCGTAAATGAAGACATTGCCCGCATCGGGTTCTGCGGCCAGTTGGGCGTCGCTTAGTCCCGTGCGCGCCGTGGTCACAAACAGGGTTGTGCCGTCTTTGCCGCCAAAGGCCGGGCAGGTGGGCTGCGATACCGGCAGGGTCAGCACGCGGTCCTCGCGCCCGTCCGGCGTGTAGCGCACCACGCGGCCCGCGCCCCAATGCGCGCTCCACAAACAGCCGTCAGTGTCGACAACTGCGCCGTCGGGATAGGCGCCCTCGGGCGTTTCGGCAAACAGGCGTTTGTCCGACAGACTGCCGTCGTCGTGGAGCCTGTAAGCGTAGATGTGTCGGCGCGGCGAGTCGGCAAAATACAGCGTGTCGCCAGCAGGCGAAAAACACAGGCCATTTGAAATCATCACATCGCCGACATGCTGGCGCACAACCGACCCGGCAAGCGCATAAAGCGCCCCGCGCACCGATGTGCCGCGTTCAAGATCCTCCACCATGGTGCCGGCCCAAAAGCGGCCGCGGTCGTCGACGCGTCCGTCATTCATACGCGTGCCGTCCACGTCCGCCTCCACCTCAGCGATCCGCTCGCACACACCGGTTGAGATATGAAAGCGGGCAAACCCGCTGGCAAAGGCCCCAATGATGATGTCGGGGTCTGCCGTCAGGGCGAAGCTGCCCAAGCGTTCGGGCAAGGCAATCACGCGGGTTACGCCCCGGTCGGCCTGATAGGTGTAAAGCGCGCTTTCTTCGATGTCGGTCCACGACAGGCACTGATAGCGCGCATCCCACACCGGGCCCTCGCCCAGAATGTTATAGACCTCCAACATATCCTGGTGCTGTGTGGTCATTCTGTCCCTCCGCCGCTTAGGATGGCCGCTCGCGCCTGCATCAAGGCTGTGGCATTTTTTATCACATCTGGGGCGCTGTCGCCCGCCCGGTACAGGTCGCCGCCAATACCGAAACCGTCGATACCTGCTTGTGCCCATGGTGCAAGATTTTTCGGTCCAACACCCCCAACGGCATAAAGCCGCACATTGGCGGGCAGCACCGCGCGGACCGCGCCGACATAGGCGGGCGCATGGTCGCTGGCCGGAAACAGTTTCAAATGCCGCGCCCCGGCACCATATGCCGCAAACATTTCGGTCGGCGTGCTGACCCCCGGCATGGGGGTCATGCCTGCATTGCAGGCCGCCGCAATCACATCCACGTTGGTATTGGGGGCAACGACCAGCGCGCCGCCTGCGTCCTTCACCGCCTGAACCTGCGTGGTGTCCAGAACGGTGCCTGCGCCGATCAGGGCGCGGTCGGTAAAATGCTCTGCGAGTGTGCGGATCGACGACAACGGATCGGGTGAGTTGAGCGGCACCTCGATGACGGTGATCCCTGCCTCGATCAATACCGCCGCGATATCAACGCACGCGCTTGGCTGAATGCCGCGCAAAATCGCGATCACCGGCAGCGGCTGATCCAAATACCTGGCAGGATGCTCCACGCTTAAAATCCTCTTTCTTTCAAACAGGCATACAGCCCGGCGGCCGCCATGTCGCCCTCGGGCACATCCGCCCACCGCAGCCCAAGGGCCGTGCCCGCTGCGCTGTATAAATCCCTCAAGGCCGGGGCAGCAATCAGCGTCGGCGATTGTTCGCCGCACCAGCGGCGGGCGCGCACAAGTTCCGCCCCGATCAACAGGCCCGACAGATAGGCATAGGACGCCTTGGGCGACCGGATGTCCAATAAACGATCAGCGCGCGTGGAAAACAGGCTAAAGATCAGCCCTTCTGTACCTTCGTCTGCGGCGCGGTGGACCCCGTCGAGGAAGGCACCCGACGTCGGCACCGAAGCCCCGAGCACGCGGTCGGGTGGATCCAACAGGCTGCTATGCTGCACCAGATGGGCAAACATCTCGCCCGTCAATGCCGTGCGAAAACGGGTGACGCAGCCCGCATCCAGCCACACCCATTTGCTGTGCGTGCCCGGCAGGCAAATCAGGGTTTCATCTGGAACGCTTCCCAAGCGGGCGAGCCAACCCAAAATCTGCGTCTCTTCGCCGCGCATCACACCGGCGCCGCCATTCTCGGGCCGTATGCACAGCCCGGGCAGCACGAAAATGCTGCGTCCGCCCTGCACAAAATGCTGCGCCTTTTGTGCGTGACCTGAAAGCGACGCAGGGCAGGGTACATAATCGGTCGGTAACCAGCTGTCATAAGCCCCAATCGCCCCGGACAGCAGGACCGGGGCATCCGGCTCCGCGCCCACGGCGTCAAGCGCGCCCTCCAGCACCGCCGCATGCCCCGAGGCGGCACCAGCCCCCTTGCCCGCCGCCTGACTGACAACCTCGCCCGCCCTTTGGTCAAAGGCATAAAGGCGCAGATGGCTTGTCCCCCAGTCTCCGGCAAATGCGAGAGACTGCGAAGACATCAAGTGCGCCCACCATCGATAACAAAGCTTTGCCCGGTGATCATGCGTGCCTCGTCTGAGGCCAGAAACAGCACAAGATTGGCCACATCGCTGGGCAAGATGCGATCTTTTAGCGCGCAGTCCTGCATCCAGGCCTCTTCCGCTTCGGGGGTCAGCCAGCTATCAAGCTGACGTTTGGTCACCACCCAGCCGGGCGTGACCGCATTCACCCGAATGCCGTCTTCGCCGTATTCGCGCGCCAGCGATTTGGTCAGCCCCAGCAAGGCGGATTTTGCCGCCACATAGGCGGGCATTTGCGGCGGCGCCAACAGCGCATTGATCGACGACAGGTTCACAATCACGCCGCCGGTTTTCTGCATTTCGCCAATCGCTTTTTGCGCAGCAAAAAATGCAACATCCAGATTGACCGCCATCAGATCGCGCCACTGATCGCGCGTCACCTCCAACGGGTCATGCCGCTGGTCATTGGCGACATTGTTGATCAGGATATCAAACCCGTCCATGGCGTTGATCGCCTGGTCCATCACCTTATCCAGATGCTTTTGGTCGGTGATATCGCCGGTGCGCCACCCGGGTGCCAGATGCCCGGCGGCATGGATTCTGTCCGCCAGCGCTTTTGACGCGGCGGCATCGCGGTCCACCATCGACACGCGGGCGCCCTGCGCTGCAAAGGCCGCGACAATCGCCGCGCCGATGCCGGTGGCACCGCCCGTGACATAGACTTTTTTGTCTTTCAGCGAGGGATAGCTAGCGGTCATGGAAGGCGCCCGATGTCTATAGCGTGCGCAACATAAATGGCGGCATCGCGAATATCAAAAATGAAGGAAAACACGATCACGCACACCATCCACGCCGCCCATATGCTGTAAGGCGTGCGCGCCGTTAAGATCGCGCGTTCGCGCACAAGCGCAATGAGCGCCGGTGTCCAAAACAGCACATGCACCAGGGCCACAAGGCCGGACAGCTTGATCAAACCCAGGGCCGGGACCACAACACGGGTGGTCAGCAGGCTGATGATAATCCCGCCAACCACCAGCCGCGCAGGTCCGTGCCACCGCACAAAAGCCAGGCCCAGCACAAAACTGGCCAGCATGACCAAAATCCAGATTTGCACCCAGCCCGGCGACGCGGCAATGCCGTCGGCGTTCCACACCTCCAGCGCCTTGTTGCCGACATCGTAACCGTCCGCCTGAACCAGCATCAGCATGGTCTTCATCATGTCGATCATGGGGGCACCCCTCTTTCACGCTTCACCTTGCGGGGGAAACGCCAAGCCGGTCAAGTCTTTAGCGCAGCTCGACCGCCCTCTGAAAGGCCGCGCCCGTGGTCTCGGCCAAAAGTCTGTCCAGCGCACCCGAACCATTGAGTGCATTCAAACCCGCTGCCGTTGTTCCGGCCTTGCTGGTCACCGATTTTCGCAGATCTGCAAAGCCCTCGTCAGACTGGCTGGCCATGGTGACAGCGCCCAAAAAGGTTTGCGCTGTTAGGGCCCGTGCGGCGGTATCGTCAAAGCCAAGCGCCTTGACCGCCCTTTCATAGGATTCGAGGATTTGGAACACAAAGCCCGACCCGCTGCCGGCTGCGGCGGTGATCTTGTCGATCCCGTCTTCCTCGTCCAGCCACACCACCGTTCCAACCGCCTGCATCAAGGCGTCCACGTGCTGGCATACCGCTTTGCTGGTGGCCGCATTGGCATAAAGCCCCGTCACCCCAAGGCCGAGCCGCGACGGCAGGTTGGGCATCGCGCGGACAACCGATTGACCGGTTTTGAAATGCGCCTCAAAGCGCGTGATCGCCGTGCCGGCTGCCAGCGAAATCACCGTCCCCACATCCCCCAGATGCGGCACAATGTCGGGCAACACGGTGTCGACCATCTGCGGTTTGATGGCAATGATCAGCATATCAAAGGACGCACCGTTCAGGTCCTCGGGCGAAGACAGATGCGTAACCGTATCCGGCAGGCGGTCTGGTGTGGGCTTCAATACCGTCACGCGCCAGTCGCCCGCCTCCAGCCAGCGATCCAGCATCGCGCCGCCCATATTCCCGCAGCCCACCATCAATACCGTTTGCACTCTGTGTCCCTCCTGTTTGTCGTCCTGTTCGCGTCTGTATCCGGTTTTCCAGTCACAGCCGGGGCTGTGTAGCACAGGCACTGGCAATTGTGAGGTCATAACCTTTTGAACAGAAAGAGCACCGAGGACCTTATGTGGCCCCAGGCCTTCAGGCGCCTTGTCGCACCGCCCGGCGGTGCTTAAACTTGCAGATGTCAACCATCAGGAATCAATCGGGCGCAGCGACGTGCACACAGACAAGACAAATACTCCAACACTGGCCTGGCGGTCGGACACCCCCGGTCGGGCGGTGCGGCTGGCCATGGGGATCAAGGGCCAGCGTGTGGCGGTCGACCAAAGCCTGTGCCGCAACCTGCCCGGCAGCGCCGCCCTTGCGCTCGGCGATGTGGCGGTGGTGGGCGAGACCGCCGTCCTGATCGCAGTGGACCGGCTGTGGTCCCCCTTCAGCCTGTTTCCCAACGGCAATCGCGGCATGCCCATCGGCCTGGTGCATTGGCGCGACGCCGCCTATGCCGCAGTAAAAACCGGGGCAACCGACAGCGTTTTGGCGCATGCGCAGCTGGTCGCGCGGCAACTGCATGACGGGCGCACCTTTTTGCAGGGCGACGCACCCTCGCTTGCCGATGTGCACGCCGCCGCATGGATGCTCGACCCGGCAGCGCAGCGCATTTTAGGCAAAGATCACAGGCTGGGCGAGTGGTGCGCGCGCATGCGCGGCATCTTGGACGGCGGCACAGATGTCAGCCCTTGCGACCCCGGCATATTGGCGGGCGCAGACAAGGAGGCTGTGCCCGTAAGCTTGGAGCCCTTTGCACCCGCAGGCGGCCCGGCGATCAACGCCGCCCTGATCGGCCGTGACAGCGACCTGGTGCGCCTGACTGCAAACGGGGCGCGTACACTGATTGCATCAGCGCTCGATTTCCACATTCAAGGGCGCGAAACCCCATAAAAAAAGCGCGGCCTTACCGGCCGCGCTTCAATCGTTTGCTGATCGTCCAGCGCTTAGAAGCGGTAACTCACCTCAACCCCGTATGTTGACCGCGCACCGGGTGCGGCAAACACGCCGCCAAATTCCGGCGCAGGGATGATCTCTTCCAAAAAGTTTTCGCTGGTGATGTTACGGCCAAAGGCAAAAAGGCCCCAGGTTTCGCCCTGGAACCCGATGCGCGCATCGAGCGTGAAATAGGTGTCGCGTTCGGCATTGCCGAAATTGGCCGTACCGAGGCCGCCCGAGTCCGGCCCGAAGATCGACATGGCAAACAGCGGTTGGAAGATGGTGGGCCGGTCGCCGTCCTGCACCGTGTGGAAGAAGGTGGGACCCACCACATTGATATCGGCGCGCGCCTGAAAGCCGATATCGTCATTCACCGGCAGGTCCACCTGAAAGCCGCCCGCTGCGGTAAAATCAGGCGTATAGGGCGCGCGGTTGCCCACTGTGTCTGGGCGCGAGCTGTTGGCCTGAATTTCGCTTTCGGTATAGTTGAAATTCCCAAACACTTTCAGCCAGTCGGTCACTTGCGCATTGGCGGCAAGTTCAAAGCCGTAAATCTCCAGATCATCAATATTGGAGACCACGCGCAACAAGCCAAAGGTGCCGACAAAAAATTCAAAGAACTGGCTGTCATCGACATCGGTGTAATACGCCGCACCCTCAATCTGCAAGGCACCGTCCAGCAGCGTGGACTTGAAGCCCAGCTCGAACGCCGACGAGGTTTCCTCGTCAAAGCTGTCGTTGATCACCGGCAGGCTGGCCCCCAGCTGATCGGCAAAGGGCTCGACGGCGGCGTTGATGAAACTGTTGATAAAGATATCAACAGTGGCGGCGCTGCCCGAATTGTTAAACCCGCCGGCCTTGAAGCCCACCCCCCAATTGGCAAAAATGGTGGTGGTGTCATCCACATCCCAAGTCAGCGACACCTTGGGCTGAATTTCTTCAAAGGTTTCTTCCTGATCGGGGATAAAGCCGTTGGGGTTGATCAGGTCAGACAGGCCCGGGTTCAGGGGGTCGTTGAACACGCCGTCAAAATTCAGGTCGATGACCTGGCTGACCGCATCGGTGGGGACAAGGCTCGACACTTCGCGGTTTTCATTGTCATAGCGCAGCGCCACCGACAGTTCGATATCGTCGTTAATGTCGTATTCGGCCTGACCAAAGACCGCGAACACGCGGCTGTCAAAATCGTCAAACACCAACGCCTGGGTCTGGTTGGGGCCAGAAAGCTGCAACAAACCCCGGATAGGGTCCGCGCCGCTGTCGCGGTTCAGCGACACACCCACCTGCCGGTCGATATCGAGGAAATACGCCCCAAGCGACCAGCGGAATTCAAGGCTGGGGTCAGAGGCCAGGCGAATTTCCGCGCTGAAGTCGCTTTGATTGCGCAACTGTTCCTGAATGCCGTCGCAGGTGGTTGGCGTATAGGCCCCGAAAAAACTGCCCGAGAAGTCGGGCGTGAAGATGATCCCAACCGGGCTGGTGCCCAGAATTTGCGGGTCGGGCAGCACCACGCCGGCGGCGTTCAGGTCGGCTGTGGTTTGCTGACACACCGGGTCATTGTTGAAAAAGCCAAAAGCCGCCGAGGTGCCATCGGCGATCAGATTGTTGTCGATATCGCTGTAGAGCACCCACCCGGTCAGCGACGGGCCGCCCAGGTCATAGTCAAACTTGGCTGAAATCTCGAACGCCTGCTGATCATTGTCCGAGACAATATTGGGCTGGAACACAAAATCGCGGTCGTTCGGGTCTTCGTTCGCCAGCGGGGCGGCGGCCGCCTCGGCAAAAAACGGCAGGTTAAACGTCGAGTTAAAGGTGATGGCGCTGGCATCCACCTCGCCGTAGCGCGCCTTAACGTCCAGTTCAAAATCGCTGGTCGGCGTCCACACCAGACGCCCATCGATATTATAGCCCTCAAAGGCATCGACGATGGCGGCATCGTCCTGAAAGCTGTTGCGGAAAAAACCGTCGGTGGTTTTATAGTCGCCGCTGAGGCGGAAAAACAGTTCGTCTTCCACAATCGGGCCCTGCACCGAGGCAATGGCATCATAGCTGTCATTGTTGGCAAAGCTGGCCTCGCCGTAGGCTTCAAACTCGTTGCCCGGTCGGCTGGTGGTCAAAATGATCGCGCCCGCCGCGGCATTGCGGCCGTAAATAGCACCCTGCGGGCCTTTGAAAATTTCGATCTGCTGCAAATTGCTGAGTTCGCGGTTGAAGGCCGCCGGGTTGGTATAGAGCACCCCGTCGATAATGAAGGCAAAGCTGTTTTCGGCGTCGCGCGTGCCGTTGATGCCGCGAATATTCACCTGCGTGTCACCAACCTCGGCCGCATCCACCAGCGTCACACCGGCGGTGAGGCCAATAAAGTCTTCCACGCGCTCGATCCCGGCGTCCTGAATGGTGGCCGAAGTGATGGCGCTCACCGTGCCCGGCACATCGCGCAGCGATTCCTCGCGTCGCCGTGCGGTGACGACAATTTCATCGAAGGACAGGGTCGACGCCTCGCTGGACGTTTGCGCGCTATCTTGGTCCTGCGCCAATGCGGGCGCTGCAGCTGCGGCAACAAGCACGGCCAGCACACTGGTGCGGCTCAACAAACGGGTGGTGTGACGGATAGACATTGCGCATAGCCTCCTTCGGCGTTCATCCCTACAGGCCGGGCCCCGTTGGCGGTTTGCGCCTTATGCTGTGTCCTGCCCAGTGAAAATTGCACGCCCTATTTGGTGCCATTCCCGCCTGTATCGGCAACACAGTGGTCCCTATTGCCGCATATCTTAGAGAGGGTCTTCGACGAAACACAAGAACAATGTATACAATTACAATGAAACTATGCACAAAGGTGACACTATGGCCACAGCCACCGAACGCGCATTTGACATCATTCGCAGCAAAATCCTCAGCGGGGCTTTTGCGCCCGGTGCGCATTTGAAGGAAAACGAACTGGTCACGCTCTGCGGGGTTAGCCGCACGCCGGTACGCGACGCGCTGCGCCAATTGGTGGCCGATCGTTATGTGATCAACCGCCCCAATATCGGCACCTATGTCAACAGCTGGTCGAAGGACGAACTCTTAGACATGTTCGAGCTGCGCGCCCGGCTGGAAGGATACGG
>JASBSO010000232.1 GCA_030148905.1 Kordiimonadaceae bacterium
GGGGGCCACCAACAGCACCCGAGGGTCAGAGCGGTGCGCCTTGCGCTTGAAGTATTTCAGCTGGCCGAAGGGCTTGCGGAACAGGATTTGTTCTTCAATCTCGACGCTTTTGCCGTCAATTTCGGTGTGGGTCAGGCCGAATTTGGGCTTACCATAGCGCCGCGTGAGCTGTTCCATCATGTCGCAGCTTGCCGCCATCACCTTGCCAAAAGGCGTATGCGCCAAGGGGTTATAGGGATGGCGGTACCATTGTTGGCCCTGATCGGCCAAAAAGCGGATCGGTGCAAAGGCAGCGTGCTGCATTTCATAAAGGGTATAAAGCATTCGCGGTTCCTTACAGCCTTATGTCTTCCCACATATGCCCCTTTTTATCGGGTGAGTACGCTAGGGCAGATATCGCAGCGCAGCAAGTTGCATTTTTTCACTTCCCGCCACCTTTTCAGGAGATGCCTGTGATACAGGCGAAGCTTGATGTTGCCCCTGTGTCGCGACTATAGTGCAGCGCAATATTATAGAGATGCCCATGGCCGACACACCTCAATCGCTGGAAAACAAGGTTGCGCTGATTACCGGCGCGACCAGTGGTATTGGCGAAATGCTGGCCGTCGAGCTTGCCCGCCGCGGTGCGCATATTGTGTATACCGGGCTGGCGAACAGCACGCAGATCGACGCCCTGAACACCAAATTCGCATCGTCTTCGGGGCCTGCGCTGTTTATCCCTGCTGATTTGTCGGCACCCGGCGATGCCACCGCCCTTGTCACCACGACAGAAGCCAAACTTGGCCGCGTTGATATTCTGGTCAACAATGCCGGCGTTCAGCATGTTGAAGCCGTGGATAGCTTCCCCACTGACAAATGGGATTTGATCATGGCGGTGAACCTGAGCGCCGTGTTCCACGCGACACGGGCAGCGCTTCCAGGGATGAAAAGCCGCGGTTTTGGCCGGATTATCAACATTGCCAGCGCACACGGGCTGGTGGCATCGCCCTTCAAAAGCGCCTATGTCGCCTCCAAGCACGGCGTTGTTGGCTTTACCAAGGCTGTTGCGCTTGAAATTGCCGCCGAGGCGAACCTGACCTGCAATGCCATTTGCCCCGGCTATGTGAAAACGCCGCTTGTTGACGGCCAGATCAAGGATCAGGCCGCAGCGCACAACATGACCGAAGACCAGGTGGTCTCTGACATTATTCTGGCGGCACAGCCCAACAAACGCTTTGTCGAGGCGCACGAACTGGCGGCGCTTGTTGCCCTGCTCAGCGGTGACGATGGGCGGTCGTTTAACGGGGCGGCTCTATCTATCGACGGGGGGTGGACGGCGCGCTAGACGCTGGCGGCTTTTCGGGTCAGGTCGCTGTCTTCGTCATCTGTGTCGTCAAGGTCGTCAGATGTCCGGCATCGCTCTTTGGGATAATGCAGGGTGAACGAACTGCCCTTGCCAAGCGCGCTGTCCAGCTCGATCCACCCACCGTGTTTTTCGGTGAACGACTTCACCAGCGCCAGGCCAAGGCCCGTGCCTTCATGGCTGCGGCTGAGCGCGGTTGATGAGCGCATAAACGGCGAGAACACAATATCCTGTTCGTCCTGTGCGATGCCCACCCCGCTATCGGTCACACGGATCGCCAGCGATTCGTCTTCATCGACATAAGCATGAACCTTTACCGGCTCGCCGTCGGAATTGGAAAATTTCACCGCATTCGACAGCAGATTGAGAACGCTTTGCTTGACCCGAAGCTGGTCAGCATAAAGCCGTGGCAGGTCGGCTTCGAAGGTCTCGGTGATCGTGATCCCCTTATTTGTCGCCTGGCTGGACACCAGCAGGATGCACTGCTTGCACAGATCTTCGACGTCGACGACCTCTTCCTCCAGGCGCACTTGCCCCGCCTCGATTTTGGCGAGGTCGAGCACCTCACCCAGAACATCGCTCAAATGTTCGGACGACGAGCGGATATCGTCCAGATAGCCGCGGTACCGGTCATGCCCAATGGGACCAAACATTTCCTCGCCCATGATCGACGAAAACCCGATAATCGCATTCAGCGGGGTCCGCAGTTCGTGGCTGACATTGGCAAGAAAGACGCTTTTTGCACGATTGGCGGATTCGGCCTGCTCTTTGGTGGTGATCAATTCCAGCGTGGTTTGCTTGCTGCGCTCCACCTCTTGTTCCAGCTCCCATGACCGCCGCCTTAGCGCCTCCTCGGATGAGGTCAGGGCCCGGTTGGTAGATCGGAGATTGTCCAAAAGCACCTGAATCGCATCATAAGACAGGTTGATCTCGGACCCAAGCTGTCCAAGCTCGTCGCGTTTGTGCCCCTTGGGCACTGTGATCCGGTTTTCGCCCGGATGCTCGGGGTCGATAGACGACAACTGGTCCAGCAAGCCGGTCAGGGGCCGGGTGATCCCGCGGTGAAATGCGACATATAAAACACCCGCCAAAAAAATCGAATGGACAATCCCGCTGAGAAAGAGAACCATCGCCCGGTCCAGAAACGGGATCAGCCCAACCGCCCGGTCGACGGTCACCGTCAGCCGCCCAGGAGAGCCAGCGATATAATCTTCCGAAACCAGATCGCGCGAGAAGGTTTCCGACTGCTGGCCAAGCAGCATAGTCAGCCCCAAAATGTCGTTGCGGCGGACAACCTCACGTTCAATGGAGGCCAGCGGGCTGCCATTTTCATCCAAAATCGACGCGCTGGAGATGTAGTCATATTCAAAGAGGCCCGAAATCACCTCGTTCGCCAGTTCGGCATCGATCAGCAAAACGGCGCGTGTGGCCGCCTTGTCAACGGCTTCCAGGCTTTCGGTGACGATCTGGGCCAGCTGTTCGTTGGCGTCCAGATAATCGCGGTAAACCTGCAAGGCCGACATCAACAAGCCAACAACCAACGCCACCAGAACCGTCATGCGCGCCAGTTTGAAGGAAATACGGTCCGTCACTTTGCTATGTTCAGCCGTGCTAAGAGACATGAATGTCCTTTGGTCCTTTTATACAGGGTCGGACGCAACCGGGCCGCACGAACCTTGCGTGGTAATATTGCACGTCTTTCTTAAAACTTTCTTGCTGCATGTGCCAGATGCTCCGCGACAGAATGTCACCATTCCCCGACATTGGGGCGCGACACCCAGGGCTCTTGCTTGGGCAAGGCACCGCCTTTTTGCAACAGCTCGATGGAAATATTGTCGGGGCTGCGCACAAAGGCCATACGCCCGTCGCGCGGGGGCCGATTGATTGTCACCCCCATCTCTTCCAGGCGCCGACACGTGGCATAGATGTCGTCAACCTCATAGGCCAGGTGGCCAAAATTGCGGCCGACGCTTTGGCTGTAATCGTCAGGTTCCCAGTTATAGGTCAGCTCGACCTGCGCATCTTCATTGCCGGGCGCGGCCAGAAACACCAGCGTAAACCGGCCCTCTTCAACATCGATGCGACGCAATTCCTCCAGCCCCAGCTTGTTGACGTAAAAATCCAGCGAGTCGTCCAAATTGGTCACACGAACCATGGTGTGTAGATATTTCATGCGTCATCCTTTTCGGCAAAAACGGCGGCCAGGATAGCCTCCAACCCTGTTTGATCGTCTGCGTCAAACGCGCTTTTATGCGTTGAATCGACGTCGAACACCGCGATCAGCGCACCGTTTTTGTCAAAAACCGGGCAAACAATCTCGCTGGCAGAATTGGGATCGCAGGCAATGTGGTTGGCTATGGCGTGTACGTCGTCGACGATTTGTGTTTGCTGGCTTGCAGCGGCCATGCCGCACACACCGCGCCCGAAATCAATACGCAAGCAGCCAAGCGTGCCCTGATACGG
>JASBSO010000225.1 GCA_030148905.1 Kordiimonadaceae bacterium
GGAATCGGTGGAAGGCGTCGAGATCAAGGCCCGCTATTCGATTATCGGATATGCACCCGATGTCATTTTGAAAACCACCAATCGGGCCTCAACACGCACCGAACTCAAAGATGGCAGCATCCAGACGCAGGAACTGAGCGGAGCCCCTCTGGATGTGCTGCGCGCCCTGGTCACTGAAAGCCGGATCGACCTGCCCGAAGGCCTGCCCCCAATGGCGGCCGGGCTGATTGGCTATATGGGCTATGACAATGTTGCCGAGATGGAAAACATCACGCTTAGCAACCCCAAACCGCTCGATGTGCCCGACACGCTGTTCATTCGCCCCACGATCATGGCGGTGTTCGACAGCGTAAAGCACGAGATCATCCTGGTTACACCGGTACGCCCGGAGGTCGGCGTCGATGCCCAAAGCGCTATCCGCGCCGCACAAGCACGCATTGACGGAGCATTGGACCGGCTCAGCAGCCCCTTCAGCCCACCCACCGGACAAGCCCCCCTTCCGGAGGGCAAGCCCGTCTCCAACACACCGCGAGAAACCTATCTGGCGATGGTGCGCAAGGCACAGGACTATATCCTGGCGGGCGATATTTTTCAGGTGGTCATCGGCCAGCGGTTCAGCCAGCCTTTCACCCTACCGCCCTTTTCGCTGTACCGCGCGCTCAGACGCACCAACCCGTCGCCCTATCTTTATTATCTGGCCTTTGATGATTTTTCCTTTGTCGGCTCCAGCCCCGAAATTCTGGTCGGCCTAAAAGGCGACGAAGTGACCATTCGCCCGATTGCCGGCACCTATCCGCGCGGCAAAACCCGCGCAGACGACCTGGCGCTTGAGGAAACCTTCCGTAGGGATGAAAAGGAACTGGCCGAGCATTTGATGCTGCTGGATCTTGGCCGCAATGATGTTGGCCGCGTTGCCAAGCGCGACACCGTCAAAGTCACTGAAAGCTTTACCATCGAACGATACAGCCATGTGATGCATATGGTCTCGAATGTGGTGGGGACACTCGATGATAAATTTGACGCGATTGACGCGCTGTCCGCCGGGTTTCCTGCGGGCACCTTGTCGGGTGCGCCCAAAGTGCGCGCCATGGAAATCATTGAAGAACTGGAAGTGGATTCGCGTGGGCCATTTGGCGGCGGTGTCGGTTATTTCAGCGCGGCTGGCGACATGGATACGGCGATTGTTTTGCGGACCGCCGTTGTTAAGGACGGTATGATGCACGTTCAGGCCGGGGCCGGTGTTGTTGCCGACAGCGTGCCTGAAAACGAACAGCGCGAATGCGAGATCAAATCGCAAGCGCTCTTTACCGCAGCCTCTGAGGCGGTGCGCTTTGCCCGCGACAACCGTAGCCGGTAAAGCCCGGCGGCGCTACCGCGCCTGGTTTTCAGCGGCTTGAAATTCGATGGCCTCCTGAGCACCGATGATCTCAACACCCAGGCTTTCTGCGTCGCTGCGCCAGGCTTCGATTGTTTCCAGCGTCACAGAGTATGGGTGTCCGATCGCAACAGCCAGTCCGCGCCGCTCAGCGATGCCTAGCGCTTTTTGAAGCTGGACCAGAATAGCCCCCTTCTCGCGGACATTGTCGAGGAAAATGTCACGCCCCAAATAAGAAACACCAACAGCCCGTGCCGCCCGCTCGCCCAGGCTGTTGGGCGAGGTCAAACTGTCAAGAAACAGCAAGTTGCGCTCTTTCAACGCGGTCATCACCCGCACCATCGGGGCGGGGATTTCGGTCAACCGCGATCCCATGTGATTGTTCACCCCGACAAAATTGCCAAAG
>JASBSO010000005.1 GCA_030148905.1 Kordiimonadaceae bacterium
GGCGGCGCTCAGCGATGCCGGTGCGCCTTATGTGCCGGGGGCAGACCTGCCCTAAGCAAAGACCTGCGGGCATCCGGCACATCGCCGGGTGCCCGCAAACGCCGCCTATTCTTTGACGCTGGCCGCGGTGGTGAAAAACCATGAGCCCGCGCACGCCTTAAGTCTGGCTATGCTCACAAGAATTTGATAGACCAAGCGTCATGAGCAGCGCGCCATGCGCGCTGACTTTCGCGTTATTTTTGGAGTTGCCCCGACCATGCGTGTGTTTGTTATCGCCCTTTGCCTGTTTGCTGCCGCCTGCACCAACGCGTTGAAAACCGTCCCGGCGGAAAGCCTCGACGATGAGGTGGTGCGCCAGCGCATTTCGGCCACACCGGTGGAAAGCGTGTATCGGCTGGACACCGGCGACCGGCTCAGGGTGATTGTTTTCGGTGAGGAGGACCTCTCGGGCGAATTTCAAATCGACGGCGAGGGCGATGTCGCCCTGCCGCTTATTGGCCAGGTGGGCGCGGGCGGCCTGACCGTGCAGGAATTTCAGGAAGCCATCGCCATTCAGTTGCGCGACGGCTATCTGAACGATCCCAAGGTCAGTGTGGAGGTGTTGAATTTCCGCCCCTATTACATTTTGGGCGAGGTGGAAGAGGGCGGCGAATTTCCGTTCCAGACGGGGATGACTGTCCTCAATGCCGTGGCGATTGCGGGGGGCTTTACCTACCGCGCCAACAAGGACCGCGTGGCGATTGTGCACAAGGGCTCAAAGGTGCCGGTGTCTTATGTGTTGAATTCCGAGCTGCGCGTGCTGCCGGGCGATATCATCACCATCGAAGAACGCATTTTCTAGGGATTTCCGCACATGCACATTTCTCATCTTGTATGTGACCGCGAATCGCGGTAATTTAATTCAAATTGCGCGGGATGGGCCGTGCATTACCGGCATGCGCTCATGGGTTTGCGCAATGGGGATATGATGATGAAACGCACAATGACCACTGTTACCAAGGCCGCGATGGCGGGGGTTACGCTTGCTGCTTTTGGGTCGGTCTCGGCTACGGCGCTTCAAGTCTCGCAAGAGGCGCAGGCGCAAACCCGCGTTGACGGACTGGCGGCATCGCTTGCTGCGGCGACAACGGCGGAAGACGCACAATCGGTGATCACCCAGGCGCAAGCCGATGGTGCAACGGCGGAAGAGGTTGCGACGGCGCTGGGCATCGCCTCGATCGACTCGTCCAACCCTGGTGTGGTTAACCAAGCGTATCAAACCTTCCTGGTGGCCAATATCAACAACCCCAACATCGTGCTGGCGTTCAGCAACGGCGTAACGACGGCGATCAGCCGTCCATCGACGCCTACGCCTACGATATTTGGAAGCAATCAAACGTCAACGGATACGGACACGCCGACTGTTGAGACGCCGGTTGTGACCACGCCGACTGTCACCACGCCAACCCCTGCGGCAGGGCCGCAGATTCCAACGATCAACGTTGCGCAAAATATTGCGAACGCCGTTAATGTGACGGTTAATCAGGTCAATGTGGGTGTGCCGAACAACGCGGCCTCGGGCGCGACCACGGCGGACAATGCCGCCGTGACCAACGCGCAGGTGACCGGACAAACGACCGTGACGACGGGCACCGTCACGCAAGGCCCAACCGCGAGCGGGGCCAGCAACCCCAACGGCTAAGCGCCTGGGGGAAATTGCGATAAATCTTGAAAGCGGGCTGCACATGCGGCCCGTTTTTTGTTGAGGATAAGGTGGGCCGCACTGACCCCTTGCGGTTGATCGCCGAGACATCCGCCGACTCGTATGCGGGCTTCCAGTCTCGGCCCGTCGATAACCGTAGCCTGCGCAATGCGCTGCCTGTGCGCGTCCGGGTGCGACCTTTGCGCAACAGGCGGCGGTGAATTCTGTATTCTTATGCCGCTTTTTGCCGCATCGGCGGCGGCCTTGCAGGATTGACGATTGTGTTCTTGTGCGAAAACCGATAAATTTGCATCAAATTGTTGTTATGTGTGCGCTGCGGTAAGACGTTGAACCAACAGGCAAAGACATATTAACGGGCTGCTGATGGGGCGGTCCGGCCCGCATGTAGGGTGCGGCACACGGATTAAGGCACAATGGATTAACAAGACGGCAAGTCCAGGGGATAATCAGTGAAATTTATGTTGAAATCGGCGGCAAGCGTGCTTGCTGTATTGACCGCAGCGCAAATCGCGCAGGCCCAGTCGCAGGTAGACACCACGGGTGGGACATCGTCCAACCTGCCGGTGGCTGGCGTTGAAGACGACCGTTTGGTTGGCGTGGCGCAGCGCGAACGCCCGGGCCTCGACCCCGAGGGCATTCGCTTGGGCAGCATCATTCTCTATCCGTCGGTGCGGAACGAGCTGGAATATGACACCAATATTTTTGCCACCGCCCAAAACGAAGAAGAAGACTTCAATTATATCGTCACGCCGCGGCTTGAGCTGGCGTCGGATTGGGGGCGGCATTCCTTTACCGCCAATGCGCAGGCGCGGAACGAGTTTTTCTTCGACAATGGTTCGGAGGATAAAACCAACATCACCAGCTTTGCCGAGCTGCGCCTGGACGTCACCAGCGATGCGGCCCTGTTTGTCAGCGGCTTTTATGACGATCTGGTCGAAGACCGGACATCGAACGCCTTTGACCTGACCACCGAAGAGCCGATTGACTTCACCCGTGCGGGCGGCGCGGCGCGAATCGTCAACCGGTTTAACCGGGTGACGGTGACGGGCGGTGTGTCCTATCTGGACCTGGATTTTGACGATGCGATTATTGCGTCCACCGGGACCGTGTCCGAACAGGACATTCGGGACCGCGAAGTGTTGGAGTTTGAAGGGCGGATTGACTATCAGCTGTCGCCCGACACCAGCTTCTTTGCCCGCGGGATTTATAACGACCGCGATTTCGGGCTGGAACTGGACACTGGCGCGGCCTTTGACCGCGATTCGGACGGGTATGAAATCCTCGGTGGGTTCAGCTTTGTATTGGGCAACCTGTTTGCCGGCGAAATTAGCGCCGGTTATATCGACCAGCAATTTGACGACGACCCCAATCTGGATGATGTGTCGGGCTTCAGCTATTTTGCTGCGTTTCAGTGGTTCCCGAGCGAGCGGACAACCGTGACCGTCAGTGGCGGCGCCAATATTGAGGATGCCACCGTGGCGGGCTCGTCGGCGTTTCTGAGCCGCAGCGGCAGCATTGTGATCGATCAGGAAGTGCGCGAAGACCTCATCCTTCAGGCGAATTTCACCTACAGCAATGACGATTTTGAGGGCATCCCGCGGGTGGATGACCGCATCATCATTGGCGGCGGTGCGACATATTTTATCAACCGTTTCGTGAACGCCTTTGCCAATGTGAGCTATATCGATCAGGATTCGAGCCTGGACCTGAACGACTTTGACCGCTTTACGGCGGTTGTTGGCTTCACCATTGGCTTTTGATGCGTCTGTAGCGCGTATCGCCTAAGTGTTGTAAAGGGCGCGGGCCATTGTGTCTGCGCCCTTTTTGGTAGAGTATGGCTCTTATGAACACGCATAGTTCCTGGCAAGACCTTCCGGCCAAACGTGGTGGCCCGGGCCCCGTCTCTCAGTCGGCTGAGCAGGACGACGACCTGCTGTCGATCGATTTCCGCGCGCTATACGGCGCGCTCAAGCGCCGCCTGTGGGTGATTGTCGGTGTTATTGTCGCCGGGGTCAGCCTTGCGGCGGCTTACGCCTTTTCAACGACGCCCTATTATACGGCAACAGCGTCTTTGCTTCTGGACCCGCGCGAGCGGCAGGTTGTGGATGTGGAAGCGGTGCTCTCGGGCTTGCCGCCCGACAGCAATGCGGTCGACACCGAAGTGGAGGTGATCAAATCCCCGGATTTGATTGAACGGGTGATTGCCAAGCTCAATCTGATGCGCGACCCGGAGATCAACGTCGCCCTGCAACCACCGGGCCTGAGCCCCGTGGCGTTTCTCAAATCCCTGTTGCCCGAGCCGCCGACAAGCGACGCCGAGCGCGACATGATCGAGTTTCAGGATGCGGTGGCGTTGATGGCGGACCGGATGGCGGTGCGCCGCTCGGGGCTGACCTATGTGATCAATGTCAGCTTCACCTCGGAGGAGCCAGCAAAAGCCGCGTTGATCGCCAACACCATTGCCGAGCTGTACCTGGTGGATCAATTGGAGGCTAAATTTGACGCCACGCAGCGCGCCAATACCTGGCTTGCCGAACGACTGGACGGCCTGCGGCGCGAGGTCAACGCCGCCGAGCGCGCGGTCGAACGCTTTCGCGCCGACAACAATCTGACCGATGTTGAAGGCACCTTGATCAACGAGCAGCAGCTGTCGGAAATCAATGCGCAGCTGATCATTGCGCGTTCGGACCTGGCGCGGGATGAAGCTCGGCTCAGGACGCTGGAAAATCTGTTGCGGTCGGGCAGCAATGCCGACTCGCTTTCGGAAGCGGTGAATTCCGAAACCATCACCCGACTGCGCGAACAGCAGGCGCAGGTGGTGCGGGAAAAGGCCGAATTGGAAACGCGTTACGGTGCGCGTCACCCACAAATTGTGCGGGTCAACCGCGAATTGGTGGATTTGCAAAATCAGATCGGTGACGAGATCCGCCGGATTATTTCCTCGCTGCGCGGCGAGGTGAACATTACGCGCGAGCGGGTCAATAGCCTGAACCGTGATTTGCGCTCGCTTGAAACCGAAAGCTCATCGAACCAGCAGGCGATGGTGCAGTTGCGCGAATTGTCGCGTGAGGCCGAGGCGTCGCGGACTTTGTATGAAAGCTTTCTCTCGCGGTTTAAGGAAACCACCGAGTCTGGCTCCTTTCAGGAAGCCGACGCCCGGGTCATTGCCAAGGCCAGCCAACCGGTGGACCCAAGCTGGCCGAAAAAGCCGCTGATTTTGGCGCTGGCCTTTGTGCTGGCTGGCCTGGTGGGCGTTGGCATCGCCTTTTTGCTGGAGCAGTTGGAAAACGGCTTTCACGCGACCGGCCAGGTCGAGAAAATGCTCGGCTTTCCGGTTCTGACCGTGGTGCCCCGACTGCGCGACCGGATGGCCAAGGACAAAGACGGCCGCGTGCTAAGCCCGCAAGATTATATGCTCTATAAGCCGTTTTCCGGCTTTGCCGAGGCGTTTAGAACCTTGGCGACGGCCTTGACGCTCTCGGATATTGATAACCCGCCCAAGGTGGTTTTGTTTACCTCGTCGATGCCGGCGGAGGGCAAAACCACGTCGGCGATTTGCTTTGCCCGCAGCCAAGCCAAAGCTGGCAAAAAGGTGATTATTGTCGACTGCGATTTGCGCAATTCGGCGATGACCGACCGGTTAGACATGAAAGCCAGTTTAGGACTGGTTGAGTTGCTATCAGGCTCTGCAAGCATGGGCGAAGTGGCGATAAAGGATGAGGACAGCGGCCTGGTGATTTTGCCGCTCACTTCCAAGCCCAGCAATCCGCAAGGCTTCCTGCAATCGGCGGCCTTTAAAGACTTGATCGCAAAATTGCGGGCCAGTTTTGATCTGGTTGTGTTTGACAGCGCGCCCTTGTTGCCGGTGTCGGATACACAGATTTTGGCCTCTATGGCGGATCAGGCGGTGTTTGCTGTGCGTTGGCAGGCGACACCACGCGATGCAAGTCTTGCCGGGATCAAGGAGTTGATGCACTCAACTGACCGAATTGCGGGCGTGCTGTTCACGCAGGTCGATATGGTCAAACAGGGCAAGTATAATTATGGCTACGGGTATGGCGATGCGACGCAATATTACCGCAGCTACAGCAAATATTATGTCGACTAGGCCGTGTCTGCGCATGGCATGGGATGTGGCATATGTTTGACCGGTTTCGCGCATTGCAGCCCAAGCAGCTTGTCGCTGCGATTGGCGGGCTTCTGCTGTTTGGTTTTGGACTAAACCAGGCGGTTAGCGGGCTGAGCTATCAAAGCTGGTGGGATACGCGCGAGGCGCTGGGCAATGGCGAAGAGCTGTCTGAAGACGATATGCGCGCAGCGATTGCGGGCTTGGGTGGTGGGCTTTCGGCCTTAAACCCTGCGATGGTGCACGATGACATCGGATCCTTTTATGTGATATTGGCGGGCAAACTGGACGCTGGTGAACAGATTGCAGCGCTCGAGGCAGCGCGCGCGGCGTTTGCAACCTCGGTTGCGCTTGCGCCCGGCAATCCGTTTCCGTGGATGCGGCTTGCTGTGGCGCGCTTTGAGCGGGACCCGTCTGACCCGCTCGCCGCCGACGCGCTGAAACTCTCCTTGCTCACCGGCACCTATCGGCAAGAGGCCTTGGTGACGCGGTTTCATTTGGGCATGCGGCTTTGGGACAGGCTTGACGCACAAACACAGGATGCAGTGATCCATCAGGGACGCACCGCATGGACCCGGCGTGGTTTGCGCAATGACATCATCCGCTACTGGATCGGCGCACCGCAACCGGCGCGCCTGGCATTTTTCAATGCCTTCCCCGAAGACGAAGTGCCGGAACTCGACACATGGGTGCGCCGCTATCTCGACCGCGCCAAAAAGGCCCGGACCTGACCTTCGCCGGATGCGTCAAAGCTCGCGGCTGCTGACCGACTGGGCGTAGCCAACCCCCATGATGACCGCAAGTGTGAAGGCGGCGGCGGGGGCCTGCGTTGGCCCTTCAACAAAGGAATGCAGCGCGCATATGGTCGCCGATATGGCTGCGATCAGGGCATAGTGGCTGTTGCGCTGGCGGCGCCAATATCCACGCCAAATCTGTACGCCGACAAACATAAGGGCCGCAAACAAAAGCGCAGCCGCCGGAGCCCCAAGGCCCAGCAAGGCTTCTAGCCAGGCGCTATGGGCGTAATATAAGCGCCCCGCAAACAGCGTTTCCACTGACCGGGTCGAATCTGCGACATCGCGGTAAGCCCCGTACCCAACGCCGAGATAGGGTGCGCTTTCAAAAAGCTGCCACGCGCCGGCGTAGATATCTTCGCGTCCGTCACTTGTGAGGCCGTCGCGCTCGATCCGCGTCTCAAGGAGGTCAGTATTGGCGGTGAAGGCGGGTGCCAGAACCAGCGGAAACAGAATGAGGCCGGTCACGACTGGCCGCCAGTTTATCCGGCGGTGGACCGCAAAACTGAGCGTCAGCACCATAAGACCAGCAGCACTCAGCATCACTCCGGCGCGCGACGCAGTCAGCACGAGGGCAATCAGTATGACAAGCAGGGCAAGAACAATCACGATATGGCGGGTAAAAAGCTGGGTTATGATATGCGCCGCGCGGACACGGCCAATATCTGAATGTTGGGCGGCACGGTGCAGGGCGCGGTAAAGAAGTGCCGTGCCAATAAATGCCCCCATCCCCAGATAAAAAGCAAACATGTTGGCATTGCCAAACGGCCCGGTGAGACGCCCAAAATAGCCATGCGGCTTTTTCTTGGATTCAAAGAAAATATCAAGACTACCCGCCGCCTCTAAAATAAGCCCTGCGACCGCGGTAAGGGTGATGACGGCAAACACAATCTTCAACAATCCCGCCGCTTTGCTTTCATCAATAGCGATGCGCGATGCAAGCCAAAAACAGGCGCCGTAAGCGGCCAGGCGAAGCGCCGCTTCCTGTGTATAGCCAGGCCCGGCACTGATGGGCGCAAAGCCGGGGACCGCACGCCCCAGCGCCGCAGCGGCCTCTGCCCATAAGGGGTGGTATACGCCTTCGGGCCAGATCGGAAGCGATTGAAGGACGGCCCACGCCAAAGCCAGCGAAAACAAAAGCACCGGCCAGCGCCAATAGTCCACAGGAAGTGTTTTTTGAGGAGCGTGCCCTGTAGAAAAGGTCGCGCATAAAAGGGCAAAACCAGTGAGCGCGATGCCGATACCGGCATGACCGGGGCGGTAAGATGCCAGGGGCCACGGGACCCATAAGACAAGAAGGATAAGTGTGTAATACGCCAACGCCATAGCAGGCATGATCCAGTCATGTTGAAGGGTCGATTGACCCTAATCGGTCATTGCCAGAATATCTATTCTATGGTTAGCAAAAGGTAAAATTGTCGCTAAGCTTGCTTGGCAAAATCCGGGGGATCCATGATTGTACCAATCATTTTGGCGGGTGGTAAGGGAACGCGGCTCTGGCCGCTTTCCCGCAGTCAGGCGCCCAAACAGTTTTTGACGTTTTTGGGCGACGAAAGCTTGTTTCAGCAGGCTTTGCGGCGTGTATCCGACCGGCAGATCTATCATCCTGCGGTGGTCATTACCAATGAGGACTACCGATTTACCGTGGTGGACCAAGCGCGCAAAGCTGGGTGCGTTTTGGGCGGTGTGCTACTGGAACCTGTGGCGCGGAATACGGCGCCCGCCATCGCGGCCGCAGCGCATTTTGCCCAAGCTACATTCGGCGACGATGTATTGTTGCACATTCTGGCGTCGGATCATGTGATGGATGGGGGCCTCCCGCTGACAGAAGCGGTCCAGCGCGCAGCAGGCACAGCGTCCGCGGGCTATCTGATTACCTTTGGGATCACCCCGGTCGAGGCGGCGACAGGCTATGGATATATTCGCGCTGGCGCTCCCCTCGAGGGGGGTGCTGTGCGTGCAGTGGATGCCTTTGTAGAAAAACCAAATGCGGACGATGCGGCGAACATGTTGGCCGCAGGGGGCTATCTTTGGAATTCGGGCATGTTTTTGTTTCAGGCCTCAACATTTCTAAACGCCTTGACGGCAACCGGCTCCGACATCTCTGCCCATACCGCCAAGGCCGTGGCGCGGGGCGAACAGGATGGCGATTTCTTGCGTCTCAACCCTGACGCCTTTTCAGCATGTCCAGATATTTCCATCGATTATGCAGTTATGGAAAAGGCCGAAAATGCGGCTGTTGTTCCCTTTTCAGGGCACTGGTCTGACCTTGGTGGTTGGCGTGCGGTTTGGAAAAGCGCGCCGCATGACGCAGACGGCAATGCCGCCATCGGTGATGTGACCCTGGACGACTGTAAAAATGTTCTTGCCTTTTCCCGCAGTGATCATGTGGCGGTTCAGGGGCTGAGCGACGCCGTGGTGGTGGCGAGCGAGGATGCGGTTTATGTCGGGACATTGTCCAAAGCGGACCGTGTTGGCACGCTTGCCAAGGCTTTGGCCGCCAATCCGGCAACCGCGAAACTGGCCGAAGAGCACCCCACCGTTTACCGACCGTGGGGCGGCTATACCAGTGTTTTGGCGGGCGACAGGTTTCAGGTGAAAAAACTGTTTGTCTTGCCGGGGAAAAAACTGAGTTTGCAAAAACACCATCACCGCGCCGAGCATTGGGTGGTGGTGTGCGGCACAGCCGAGGTGACCGTGGGCTCAGAGGTGTCGGTGCTGAAAGAAAATCAGTCGACCTATATCCCGCTGGGCGAGGTGCACCGGCTGGCCAACCCCGGTAATGACATGCTCGAAGTCATCGAGGTGCAAACCGGCAGCTATCTTGGCGAAGACGATATCGTACGCCTGGAGGATGAATTTGGCCGCAACTAGGCCAGTTAGGCGCGGCGCAGCCTATCTCTGTGCGCCTGATACCAGCGATAGGTGTCTGCCACGCCCTGACGCAGAGGAATTTGAGCTGTCCAGCCAAGTGCGTTGAGCTTTGCAGTATCCATCAATTTTCTGGGCGTGCCGTCAGGTTTTGACGGGTCGAAGATCACGTCGCCGCTATATCCGACAGCATCCGCGATCAATTTTGCCAAATCTGCGATGCTGATCTCTTCGCCGCTGCCAACATTCACATGGCCGTCCTGGGCGTAGTGTTTCATCAAAAACACCAAAGCATCGGCGCAGTCATCCACATGCATAAATTCTCTAAGCGGTGCGCCGGTGCCCCATATCGAAACACTGCCATGCGCCTGCGTTTTGGCTTCGTCAAAGCGTCGCATAAGCGCAGGCAGCACATGGCTGTTTTCGGGATGGAAATTGTCGCCCGGCCCGTAAAGATTGGTCGGCATGGCCGAGATATAATCGCAGCCATATTCGCGGCGATACGCATCGCACAGCTTTATCCCGGCGATTTTGGCAATCGCATACCATTCATTGGTCGGCTCAAGCGCACCCGTCAGCAGGGCATCTTCTCTCATTGGTTGGTCAGCGAGGCGCGGATAGATGCAGGACGAGCCTAAAAACAACAGTTTTTCCACACCCACGCGCCGGGCTGCTTCGATGCAATTGGCCTCCAGTGTCAGATTGTCATAAAGAAATTGCGCGGGGTATGTGGCATTGGCATGTATACCGCCCACCTTCGCAGCCGCAAGGATCACTGCGTCCGGGCGGTGGTTATGCACCCAGGAAAAAACGGCGCTTTGATCCCTCAGGTCCAATTCGCTGCGCGGTGCGGTCAGAATTTCAGCGTCTTCTGACTGTAAGCGTCGCACAAGCGCGCCGCCAACCATGCCGCGATGTCCTGCGACCCATATGCGTTTGCCCTTTAGCGCATACATCGGTCAGGTCCATTCCTGGGGCGGGATGTAGTGGTCGCCGCCGCGGCGGATAATTTCCCGGTCAGCGGACACCATGTCTTTGACCAATTGCTCGAAGCCGATTTTATGCTGCCATCCCAGCTCGCGCTTGGCTTTTGACGGGTCGCCCAAAAGCAGGTCAACCTCGGCGGGGCGGAAATAACCGGGGTCAACCGCAACAAGCACCTTGCCGGTTGCGCGGTCGCGGCCCACTTCACTGGCGCCCGTGCCTTCCCATGCAATGTGACGGTCAATACAGGCAAAGGCGGCCTCGGTAAACTCGCGCACAGAATGCAGTTCGCCCGTCGCCAGCACATAATCATCAGCGACTTCGTTTTGCACGATCCGCCACATCCCCTCGACATAGTCGCGGGCGTGCCCCCAGTCGCGCTTGGCATCCAGATTGCCAAGAAACAGCGTGTCCTGCTTGCCCGCCTCAATGGCCGCCACCGCGCGGGTGATCTTGCGTGTAACGAAGGTTTCTCCCCGCACCGGGCTTTCATGGTTGAACAAGATCCCGTTTGATGCATGCAGGCCGTAAGCCTCGCGGTAGTTTTTGGTGATCCAAAAGCCGTAAAGCTTGGCAACGCCGTAGGGGCTGCGCGGGTAAAACGGGGTGGTCTCACTCTGGGGCGTTTCGACAACCTTACCATATAGCTCCGAGGTCGATGCCTGATAAAACCGGCAGGTTTTTTCCGCCTTGAGAATACGGATGGCTTCCAGCAGACGCAAAACGCCGGTGCCGTCGGCATTGGCCGTGTATTCGGGCGCGTCAAAGCTGACGGCTACATGGCTTTGGGCCGCAAGATTGTATATCTCGTCGGGGGCGACGCGTTCGACCAGACGCAAAAGGTTCAAACTGTCGGTCATATCACCGTAATGCAGGCGAAAGTCAGTCCGCGCATGCCGTGGGTCCTGATACAGATGATCAATGCGCTGCGTATTGAACAGCGACGCCCGGCGCTTCACGCCGTGAACCTCATACCCTTTCTCCAGCAGCAATTCGGCGAGATAAGACCCATCCTGCCCGGTGACCCCTGTGATCAGTGCAATTTTTTTCGTCATGACGTCGCCCCAAGCCGATATTTGGGTCGACTATGCACATAGGATGCCGGGCCGCGCAAGGGGAGCTGTCAGCCCATATCACCATCCCAGTGCACGGGCCTGAGCATCAGCGTTTCCACCATGTCGCATGATTGACTTCGCCTTGCCGCTTGCTAAATTTGTGCGCTTGGGGGAGGGCCATGGCTTCAGACGACATACCACCGGACGGCACGCATGATACCAGCGCCTATTGGCGTGCCAATGTGCGGCTTATGCTGAAATTGCTGGCCGTGTGGGCGCTGGTATCTTTCGGTTTTGGCATCCTGCTGGTCGATGTTTTGAACCGGGTCGAGATTCTGGGCGTCAAGCTTGGCTTTTGGTTCGCTCAGCAAGGGGCAGTTTTTGTTTTTGTCCTGCTGATCTTCATCTATGTGCGCG
>JASBSO010000013.1 GCA_030148905.1 Kordiimonadaceae bacterium
GGCGGCGCCGGGTTTACCGCGCTGCACGGCGGCCATGTGCGCGTCGATATTTTTTACAGCGGGCTGAGCCAGCGCGCACGCCACTGGGTCAGCCTTCTTGGAACGCTGGTGCTGCTCATCCCGTTTTTGATCTTCTTTTGGGCGACCGCCCTGCCCTTTGTGGGGGCCAGCTGGCGGATTTCCGAGGCCAGCGTTGAGGCGGGCGGCCTGCCTTTTGTGTATGTGCTCAAGTCGTTTTTGCTGCTGTTCGCGCTGACGATGACCGTCGCCGCCGTCCTCCACATCCTCCAAGCCGTACGTGGCCTGCGGGAGGGTTCGTGATGGAGCTGGGCCTGATCCTCGTTATTGCCATGGTTGCAGCGCTGATTGCGGTACTGCTGACCGGCTTTCCGGTGGCGTTCACCCTTGCCGGTGTGGGGTTAATTTTTGGCGGGATCGGCGTTGCCACCGGGGCGATGACCGCCGGTTTTCTTGAACTGCTGCCCAACCGGATTTTCAGCAGCATCATCTTGAACGACCTGCTGTTTGCGGTGCCGCTTTTTGTCACCATGGGGGTGATGCTGGAAAAGTCCCGGGTCGCCGAGGACCTGCTGGACAGCATGGCGCGCCTGTTTGGCTCGCTTCGCGGCGGGCTTGGCATCAGTGTCACCGTTGTGGGGGCGCTGCTGGCAGCGTCGACCGGCATCGTCGGGGCAACGGTGGTGACCATGGGCCTCTTGTCTTTGCCGACGATGCTGAAGCGCGGTTATGACCCGGCGCTTGCAACCGGGTCCATTGCCGCTGCCGGAACGCTTGGACAGATTATCCCGCCCAGTATTGTGCTGATTTTGCTGGCGGATGTGCTCTCCAACGCATGGCAGCAGGCGCAAACAAGCGCGGGGCTTTTCTCCCCCCAACCGATGAGCGCGGGCGAACTCTTTGCGGGTGCTTTGGTACCCGGCCTGATGCTGGTTGGTCTGTATATCACTTATCAAGCACTGCATGCGCTGTTTCGGCCAGCCAGCAGCCCGGCTGTCGCGAACAGCACAGCCGACACACTGTCGGTGCGAGCACTGTTGTTGGCTCTGCTGCCGCCGCTTGTGCTGATCATCGCCGTGCTCGGGTCTATCCTGTCGGGCTTTGCAACACCGACCGAGGCCGCCAGCGTCGGCGCGATTGGCGCGATGGTGCTGGGTGCCGCCCGCCGCGTGGAGGGCGTCGGTTATGCCGTGGCGACTGCATCGCTCAGCTTTGCCGCCCTCATGGCCTACGGCGCTGGATACGGAGGCCCGCTGCAGAGTGAAGCGCTGGCAGGCGTGCTGTTTGTCCTCTTTGTCGCGGCGCTGCTGTGGGTTCTGTTCAAACTGTGGCGGGCGGATATTTTGCCCGCGGTTTTGACCGACACCATCAAAATCAGCGCCATGGTCTATGCCATTCTGATCGGGGCGGCGGTATTTTCGCTGACCTTTCGCGGGCTTGGCGGCGATGATGCGGTTCGGCACGCGCTGGAAAGCCTGGGCGGCGGCTTTTGGGGGGCGTTGATCGCCGTGATGGTGTTGATGTTCATCCTTGGATTCTTCCTCGATTTCATCGAAATCACCTTCATCGTTGTGCCGGTGGTGGCCCCTGCGCTTTTGGCGATGGATGGGCATTTGGGGCCGATCTGGCTGGGCGTGATGATGGCGGTGAACCTGCAAACCAGTTTCCTGACCCCGCCTTTTGGCTTCGCGCTCTTTTACTTGCGCGGTGTGGTGCCCGAAAGCGTGCCCACATCGGCAATGTACAAAGGCGTTTTGCCGTATGTGCTGATTCAGCTGGGGGCGTTGGCGCTGCTGGCGCTGTTCCCAGAAATTGTCACCGCTTTGCCTGAGATGTTGTTCTGATATGTCCCCTTTTGTGCGTGTATCCCTGATTGCCCTTGGTCTGGCGGCCGTTTTCACCGGCTTTGTCTTTCGCGAGACCATTTACCTGAACCTGCGCGACCCCGATGCGCTGCTGACCGGATGGCAGGACTACAGTGCCGCCGAGTTTGCCGGATATCTGGACCGGGGCGACCCCGTGCTGGTGGAAGTCTATGCCAGTTGGTGCCCCACATGCCTGTTGCAGCACCGGGCGCTGCTGGCGCTTGAGACCAATGGCACCGCCTTGCCGGTCAGGGCCGTGCGGGTGGACTTTGACCGCGATCAAGACTTTATCCAACGCTATTACATCCAAGGCACGGGCTTTATGATGCTCTTCAAGGGCGGAAGCGAGATTGACCGCCGCGCGGGCCTTGTCACACCCGAGCAAATTACCAGCTTTTTAAGCGACAATGGCTTTGCCGTGACCACCGCCCCCTAAGCCAAAGTTTGCTGGACTCGCAATTGCAAATGTTCTATCTTTGTTCTTTCACACCCATGAGGAGGGCAAAGGATGATCGGCTACACAATTTTTGGCAGCAATGACCTGCAAAAAGGCGCGGACTTTTACGACAAGGTGTTCGCGCCGCTCGGCTACAAACGCTGCTATGATGGGGGAACCTTTATCACCTTCGGGGCCGAGGGGATGGGCCAGTTTGCCATTTCTACACCGTATGACGGCAAGCCTGCAACCAACGGCAATGGCACCATGATCGCCATCACCGCGCCCGATAAGGCCGCGGTGCAAAAGGTGTATGACGCCGCCATCGCAGCAGGCGGCGCGGATGAAGGAGCACCCGGCTACCGCGGCGATGACGATATGAAATTTTATGCGGGCTATTTCCGCGACCTGGACGGTAACAAGCTGAACGTCTTTTGCATGGGCCAATAACCGGCGCGATATCGCTACAGGCCGGCGACGAGGAAATCGTCCGCCAGCAGGCCGTAAACCAGACTGTCTGTGCGAACGCCGTCAACCAGCCGGTTTTCGCGCAGACGTCCTTCCAGAATAAAGCCCAGCTTTTCCAGCACACGCGCGCTGGCCGGGTTGTTGGCGTCGCAATTCGCCGTCAGCCGGTGAAAGCCGAGTGCAACAAACACAAAAGGCAAAAGCGCAGCCGCCGCTTCGGTGGCATATCCCATGCCCGCATATTGACCGCCAATGGCATAGCCCAGCATCCCCACACCGTCGTCGCTCGACACCAGCCCGGTTTTGACAAATCCAACCAGCGTTCCGGTGTCGCGCGTATTGACCGCCAAATTATAAAAAGGGCGCGGCGTACGTTTTTGTTCGGCGATGACATCAGACGTAAAAATATCGAGCGCCTCGACACTGACAATATCCAGGCTGGTATGCCGCCAAAAGTCTGGATCCAGCGCGAAATCGCGCATGCGAAAGGCATCAGTGTCGACAAATTCGCGAATCAGCAGCCGCTCGGTCAGCAAAGGCAATGCAGCGCTTGATGGAATTTTCACGACGCCCTCTTACCGAAAACGGTTGTTGCGCGGAAAGCCCATTGGTGGAAGCCGACCAGCCGAGGCGCGCTTGCCCATCCATGGCTCCAGCTCGGTCTCGCGCCGCCATCGGTCGCTATCGCCGCCCATCGGCCAGCTGAGGCCGTCCTCCAGGCGGAAAATCATCGCATCCGACAGGCCGCCATCCTTGTAGCGCTGCAACTGCACGCCCTGTCCCCGCCCCATAACCGGCAGATCGTCCACCGGGAACACCAACAGCTTGCGGTTTTCGCCGATCACCGCCACATGATCGCCCTCGACGCGCTGGCAGATTTTGGCGCGCGCGCCCGAGGTCAGGTTTAAGACCTGCTTGCCCGCGCGTTTCATTGCGATCATCGCATCGGCCTCGGCCAAAAAGCCCTTACCCGCCGACGAAGCGATAAACACGCGACTGCCCGCAACATGGGGCAGCAAGGCGATGATTTCATCGTCGGCGTCCATATCGACCATCAGGCGGATCGGCTCGCCAAAGCCGCGCCCACCGGGCAGTTTGTCGGCGCCCAGCGTGAACATCCGCCCCGATGCCGACAGCATGAAAATCTTGTCGGTGGTCTGCGCGTGGAAACGGAACTGTTCCTCGTCCCCGTCCTTATATTTCAGCACCTCGCTATCGGCGACATGGCCCCTGAGCGCGCGCACCCAGCCGCGCCTTGAGCACACAACGGTGATGGGTTCGCGCTCGATCATCGCTTCCAGCGGGATGTCGGGCAGTTCAACCGCTTCACCAAAGCTGGTGCGGCGCCTGCCCAGCACAGTGTCAGGGCCAAATTCGGCCTTGATCTCGCCCAGCTTGTCGCCAATAGCCATCCACTGTCGGCTGGGCGAGGCCAAAAGGGCCTCAAGGTCCAGCTTTTCCTGACCGAGCTTGTCATGCTCGGTGCGGATTTCGATTTCTTCCAGCTTGCGCAGCGCTCTGAGCCGCATGTTCAAAATTGCCTCGGCCTGTGTGTCGGTCAACTTGAACGCGGCCATTAATGACGCCTTGGCGTCGTCTTCCTCGCGGATGATGCGGATCACCTCATCCAGGTTCAGATAGGCAACCAGATAGCCCGCAAGCACTTCCATGCGGCGCTCGATTTTGGAAAGTCGGTGCTGGCTGCGGCGCTGCAAGACAATGCGCTGATGGTCGAGAAAAGCGTCTAGCAGCGCCCTGAGCGACAGCACCTCAGGCCGCCCCTCGGCGGTGATCACATTGAGGTTCAGGTTGAAGCGGGTCTCCAGGTCGGTCAGCTTGAAGAGGCTTTCCATCAACACATCCGCCTCAACCGTGCGGTTTTTCGGCTCCAGAACCAGGCGCAGTTCTTCGGCGCTTTCGTCGCGGATATCCGCCAAAATCGGCAATTTTTTGTCGTTGATCAACTCGGCGATTTTCTCGATCAGGCGCGATTTCTGCACCTGGTAGGGAATTTCTGTAACGACGACCTGATATTGGCCGCGCCCCAGGTCTTCGCGCTGCCAACGTGCCCGCACGCGGATCGCCCCGCGCCCGCTCTGGTACGCCTGAGCGATCGCTTCTGGTGCCTCCACGATCACACCACCGGTTGGGAAATCGGGGCCCGGAATCGCGGTAAGCAGCGCGGTATCCTCCACAGGCTGACCGCCGTCCATGCGCGCGGAGATCAGCAGCTGCAACGCATCCACCAGCTCGCCGACATTATGGGGCGGAATGTTGGTGGCCATGCCCACGGCAATCCCGCTGGCACCGTTGGCCAAAAGATTGGGAAAAGCCCCCGGCAAAACCAGCGGTTCTTCTTCCTCGCCGTCATAGGTGGGCTGGAAATCAACCGCGTCTTCATCAAGGCCGTCCATCAGGGCGGCCGCGACGCTGGTCAGCCGCGCCTCGGTATACCGCATGGCGGCGGCATTATCGCCGTCAATATTGCCGAAATTGCCCTGCCCGTCGATCAGCGGATAGCGTACGGAAAAATCCTGCGCCAGTCGCACCAGCGCGTCGTAGACCGCCTGGTCGCCGTGCGGGTGATATTTACCGATCACATCGCCCACGACCCGCGCGCATTTTTTATATCCGGCCTTTGGGTCCAGCTTCAAAAGCCGCATGGCATGCATCAGACGCCGGTGCACCGGTTTCAGCCCATCGCGCGCATCGGGCAGCGAACGCGCCATAATGGTCGACAAGGCATAGGCCAAATAGCGTTCGCTCAAAGCATCAGCGAACGGCGTTTCGATAACGTTTCCACTTGGAACGGGGGATGATTCACTCATGCTTCGGTTATAGCAAGCAGCCCCGAAAAGGCTAGCGCCAATAGAGCGAAAAAGGCGCTATTTCTGCGGCGCCAATTGTCGCAGATAATCCACAAAGCGGGCCCGCGCGTCGGGTGCGCCGCTACGGCGCGCAACCCAGATTTGACGCTCCAGAAAATAGCCGGTCAGCGCAAAGCCGTCGATGACCTGATCCTGGCTGGGTGCGGTTTGCTGTGTCAAAAAGGCCGGCAAGGGAAGCAATTTCTCTTTCCACGGGTCGCCTGCCGAACGGCTGACAGCGCGCCCGGTTTTGGGCGACACGTAAACAAGGTTATCCTCCCTCCCTGTTGCCGCACACACCGCAAGGTCCAAACCATAGCCAAGATGCGCCAAAAGCGCCGCCTCCAGCCGGACAACCGCCGCCGCCCACCCGACCGGATCCTGAGTGTCAGCGATCAGGTCGAGAATGGCACTCAGGCTGTCATAGACAGGCGTTTGCGGTTCGCCTTCGGCCGTACTGGTCGCCACGACCGACAGCAGGCAGGCCATTGCCTTCAACTTCCCGCCCGAGGACAAAATCGCCCCTAGGGGCGAACGCGCCGGATCGACGGTAAACTGTCCCAGGCTTTCAGCCAAACGGCTGCGCCAGACCAGGGCCAAATGATTGCCGGGTTGCAGAACCGGGCGCTGTTTTCGGCTGTTGCCGCCTCTCACATAGCCGCGGGCGCGGCCGTGGCTGCGGGTCATCACTTCAAGGACGGCACCGCTTTCTCCGTGCTGGGCAACGCTCAGGACAATGCCGTCGTCACGCCACTCCATCGCTGATCTCGCTAATCGACATAATCCAGGCCAATATCGCGGTACATGCCCTTGTCATCGCCCCAATTGGGCGTGACCCGCACATGCAGAAACAGATGCACCTTGTGCCCCCACATCTCCTGCATCTCTGCGCGCGCGGCGGCCCCCAGCTTTTTCAGCATGCTGCCGCCCTTGCCGATGACCATGCCTTTTTGGCTGTCGCGCTCGACATGGATGACCTGCTCGATCTTCGCTGACCCGTCGCGGCGCTCTTCAAAGGCTTCGGTCTCGACCGAAATGGCATAGGGCAGCTCGTCGTGCAGGTTCAGATACACCTTCTCGCGCGTAACCTCGGCCGCTAGCAGGCGCAAGGTGATATCGGCCACCTGATCTTCGGGGTACATCCACGGGCCCTCGGGGGCCAGCTGCGCCAAATGGGTGCGCAGGTCATCGACCCCATCACCGCTGAGCGCCGAGATCATGAAAGTTTTGGCGAAATCGACCCGCTCGTTCAGGGCCGCAGACAGCGCCAGCAGGCTGTCGCGTTTGACCAAATCCACCTTGTTAATCGCCAGAATCGGGGTTTGCCCCGCATCCGCTAATGTGTCGAGGATGGCCGAGACCTCATCCGTTAGCCCCTTGCGGGCATCGACCAGCAGCACCGTGGTCTCCGCATCGTCGGAGCCCTGCCACGCCGCCTTGACCATCGCGCGGTCCAGCCGACGGCGCGGTTTGAAAATGCCCGGCGTGTCGATGAACACAAGCTGTGTTTCATCCGCGATGGCAATGCCGGTAAGCCGGGTGCGGGTCGTTTGCACCTTGTGGCTGACAATCGCGACCTTGGTGCCGACCAGGGCATTCAACAGCGTTGACTTGCCCGCATTGGGCGCGCCGATCAGCGCAACAAAACCACAGCGCATCAGGCTGGCCCTCCGTCTGAAAGTTGGGTGAGAAGATTGTGCGCCGCCTGTTGTTCGGCAATACGCTTGGAGACACCGCTGGCGCTGGCGCTGCCATGGTTTTCAAGCGTCACTTCGACAGTAAAAACCGGGGCGTGGTCAGGCCCGCTGCGATCGAGAACGGTATAAGCGGGCAAAATGCTTCCGCGTGCCTGTGCCCATTCCTGCAAAGTGGTTTTGGCATCCTTGGTGGTGCGCGCATCGGTTTCGAGCAGACTTGCCCACTGTTCAAGGATCCATGTGCGCGCTGTATCCAAACCGGCATCAAGGTAAATCGCACCGATGACCGCTTCGCCAATGTCGCCCAGCACATTGACCTTGGTGCGGGTGCCTTCCTGTTCGGCGCCCGGTGTCATCAGAATGAACCGGTCCAGCCCCGAGGTGCGCACCACCTCGGCCACGGTTTCGCCGCGCACCAGCGCCGACAGGCGGCGATTGAGGCGCCCTTCCTTGTCGTCGGGGAATTTGGCGTAAAGCCATTCGGCGATCACAATGCCCAGCACCCGGTCGCCCAGAAATTCCAGGCGTTGGTAATTTTCGCGCCCCGACAGCGATGGATGCGTCAGCGCCAGCCGCAACAGCCCCTGATTTTTGAACCGGTAGCCAAGAATGTCATCGGGCAGGCTGTCAGTCATCGACCACCAGCCCCGCGGCGCGCACTCGTGCTTCCAGCATCGCCAACCGCATGTCGACAATCGCCTTGGCCAGCCCGCTGAAGATCGCCTCGCCGATCAGAAAATGCCCGATGTTCAACTCGGCAAGTTCGGAAATGGCGGCGATATCCCCCACCGTGTCATAAGACAGGCCGTGTCCTGCGTGCACCTCAAGCCCCAGCGCATCGCCGTAGCGTGCCGCGGCCTTGATGCGCTCCAGTTCGGCGGTGCGTGCCGACCCGTCCAGTTCGCAGTAGCGGCCTGTGTGAATTTCAACAACTGGTGCGCCCAAACTTTTGGCGGCGTCCATCTGGGCCGTGTCGGGTTCGATAAACAGGCTGACACGGATGCCCGCATCGCTGAGCCGCGCGACATAAGGCGCAAGGCGGTTGTGCTGACCGGCAGCATCGAGGCCGCCCTCGGTTGTGACCTCCATGCGATTTTCCGGCACGATACAGGTGGCATGAGGGGTGTGCTTGAGCGCAATGGCCAGCATTTCATCGGTGGCTGCCATTTCAAGATTTAGCGGCAGGTCGAGGGTTTCTGACAGCGCTTCGATATCGCGGTCACTGATATGGCGGCGGTCTTCGCGCAGATGCGCGGTTATCCCGTCAGCGCCCGCCTCGGCGGCGATTTTCGCCGCGCGCAAAGGGTCTGGGTGCGGAATACCGCGCGCATTGCGGATGGTGGCCACATGATCGATATTCACTCCCAGCCTGAGCGGTTTGACGGTCATGTATTTCCTCCCTCGCATGGGACGTTTTTGCGTGCCGCGCGGTCTTTCGCCCGCTCAGCCAAACGTTCTGCCCGCCCTTGTTTATAGCGCCTTAGCACCCGCAAGAAAGGAAAATAGATCAAAAGCCCCACGCCAAGTGCCGTGGGCACAGCGCCCCAAACCAGGGGCTCGACAACGCCGTAAAAGCCGACAAGATAGTCGCTGGGGTGCTCCCAAAATGCCATCCACGACCAATCGGGCACCATGGGGTCAACCCGCTCACCCAGCAAAAGCGATCCCACTTGCCCGGTGAGGAAAAACATCAACGGAAAGGTCCAGGGATTGCCAACAAAGGTGGCCAGCGCCGCCGCGATGATATGGCCGCGCACCACCAGGCAAAACAGCGTCGCCAAAATGATATGCAGCCCCAAAAACGGTGTGAAACTGACCGCGACGCCCGCCGCCACACCAGCCGCCAGGCTATGCGAGGACGCATTGATGCGGGCTATGCGGTGCCAGACATATTGCGAAAAGCGTCGCCAGCCGCTGTGCGGCCACAGCGTGCCCCGTATTTTATACCACAGGCTGGTTTTGTCGCGGCGGCGAAACAGCATCAGTTGATCCGCCGGTCAACAGATGACACCACCCTGCTGGTCCGCAAGGCCAGCATGATGTCGCCCAAATGGTTCAAGTCGCGCACCTCGACATCCACATGCATGGCGACAAATTCGCTGTCACGCTCGCGCAGCTCCACATTGGCGATATTGCCGCCACATTTGGCAACCGTGGAGGCGATCGCCGCCAATGCGCCGATTTCGTTGACCACATCCATCACCAACCCGCCGACAAAAAACGCCGGGTCCTCTTCCCCCGCCGGGTCGTGCCAGCGCGGATCAAGCCACAGATCGGGGCGGTCATCAAAATCATCCAAGGCGTCGCAATCGACGCGGTGAATGTCGATACCGCCGTCGGATTTAATGCCGACGATCCGGTCTCCCGGTACCGGCATGCAGCAGGACGCCAAATGAACATTCGTTTGAAGGCCAAGGCCGAAGATTGGAATGGCGGTGTCGCTGTCTTCGTTCCAGTCGCGCACCACACGCGGCAACTGGGTGCGGCGCTTGGTTTCGGTGAACCCGGGAAATGCCGCCCGCAGGATATCTGTTTCCGAAAGAATCCCCTCACCGACTCGGAGATACAAATCATCTATCGATTCGATTTCAAGATCTTTGGCCGCTTTGTCCATCGCCTGGCGCGAAAAATCGAGCCCATTGCGGCGACAGGCGCGCTCCACCATAGTTTCACCGAGCGTTTGGTAATCATGGTCCTGCTGGTGGCGGATGTGCCGCCTGATGGCCGACCGTGCCTTGCCGGTAATGACAAAACTTTCCCAGCGCGGCGACGGCACCTGATCTTTCGCGGTGAGGATTTGCACCTGGTCGCCATTATCCAGCTTATAGCGCAGCGGTACCATGCGGCCGTTGACCTTGGCCCCAACGCAGTGGTCGCCAATTTCGGTATGGACGGCATAGGCAAAATCAACCGGCGACGACCCGCGCGGAAGCTGGACCAAGGCCCCCTTGGGCGTGAAGCAAAACACCTTGTCCTGATACATCGCAAGCTTGGTGTTTTCCCAAAACTCCTCCGGTGTTGCACCGTGTTCCATGATTTCCATCAGGTCGCGCACAAAGCCATATTGCATGCCGTCATGCCGGTCGCCGTCGAGTTTGTAACGCCAATGAGCGGCAAGGCCGTATTCCGCCTCTTCGTGCATGCGGCGGGTGCGAATCTGAATTTCCAGCCGGTGTTTGTGCGGGCCGATCACCGTGGTGTGCAGGCTGCGATAGCCATTGTCCTTTGGTGTGGAGATATAATCCTTAAACCGCGTGGGCACCATTTTATAAGCCTGATGCACCACACCAAGTACATGATAACATTCGGAAATTTTGTCGGTGATGATGCGAAAAGCCATCACGTCAGACAGCTGTTCAAAGGTGTAATTGCGCCGCTGCATTTTGCGCCAAATCGAATAGGGCTGTTTGATCCGGCCTGACAGCTCTACATTCACGCCGCTATCGCGGAGCTGATTTCTCAGCTCTTCGATCATGTCTTTTTCCAGCGTGGGGTTTTGTTCGATCAAATAGTGCAGGCGCGCCGTAATGGTTGCCATCGCCTCGGGCTCCAGATGCTCAAAGGCGATTTGCTCCAGCTCGTCCTTCCATTCGTGCATGCCGATCCGCTCAGCAAGCGGGGCATAGATATCAAGCGTTTCGCGGGCGATACGGCGGCGCTTTTCTTCTTTTTTGATGAAATTGAGCGTGCGCATATTGTGGAGCCGGTCGGCAAGCTTCACCAACAGGACGCGAATGTCGTTCGACATCGCCATCAAAAATTTGCGGAAATTTTCCGCCTGGCGTGCGCTTTCGGCCTGCAGTTCGAGCTGCGACAATTTGGTGACACCGTCCACCAGCGCAGCAATGGTATCGCCAAACAGTTCCGTGATTTCCTCGTGCGTGGCGACGGTGTCTTCTACCACGTCGTGCAACAGCGCCGTCGCAATGGTGTCGCCGTCAAGCCTGAGCGCGGTCA
>JASBSO010000024.1 GCA_030148905.1 Kordiimonadaceae bacterium
ACCGAAGGCGCGGGCCTGTTTGGTCTAACCTCACCGCTGATCACCACCGCAGACGGTAAGAAAATGGGCAAAACCGAAAGCGGCGCGGTCTGGCTCAACGAGGCGCAACTCTCCGCTTATGACTATTGGCAGTTTTGGCGCAACACACAAGACGCCGATGTTGGCCGCTTCATGCGGCTGTTTACCGACCTTGCGCCCGATGAAGTTGCCCGATACGAGGCGCTGGAAGGCGCCGACATCAACGACGCCAAGATCGCGCTGGCAAACGCTGCGACCACCCTCGCGCGCGGGGCGGAGGCGGCAGCGGCTGCCGAGGCCACAGCCCGCCAAACCTTTGTTGCGGGCGGGGTCGGCGACGACCTGCCAACGATTGCGCTGACACCGGGCGACCTGGCCGGATCGCCTGCGCTTGTTGACCTGTTTATCTCAGCAGGACTGGCAAAATCAAAAGGGGAAATTCGTCGCTTGATCAGTGGTGGCGGCGCGCGTCTGAACGGCGAAAAGATCGAAAGCGACGCACAGACCCTCACGCCCGGTGACATGCAAGACGGTCACGCCAAATTGTCCGCCGGGAAAAAGCGGCACGCGATCATCAAGCTTGAGGCTTAGCGCGCGCCGGTCGCCTCTTTGGGTGGGCCCTCGGCCGGTTCGATATTTTCGATCTTGCCCTTTGCGCCCTCAAACAAGCCGCGCAGGAAACCGGGGGCCAGCCCCGACAAACGGCTGACCGTGACATTGGGGTTATCAAATCCACCCTGTACGCGGTAGGCAAAGGCAAACAACCCCTCGCCCCGCCCGCCAGTCAACAGCCCGCCAACCAGCGGAATGCGCCCGATCAAGCTGTTGATCGAATAGGCAGGCACCAGAACACCATTGACGTTCAGCTGGCTGAGTCGCGTTTCGACCTGCCCTTCCAATGTGAGGCCGATGCTGGGGCCATTGGCGCGCAAATCGCTAAAGTCCAGCAGGCCCCCGTCATAGCGGAACGGAATTTTGATCTCATTCAGTTGAACCCCGCCTTCAACATAGCTGTCGATGCCGTCGATGATCCCGCTTTCGACGGCTGCGGCCAAGTCTGTTGACGGCAGCAAGCGCGCCGATCCGGACTCAGCCACCGCATCGATATACAGGTCATCGGCCCAGCCCCGGGTTTGCCCCTCCAGAGTAAAGTCGCCGCCCTGAAGGTGTGCAAAATATCCAAGCCCGCGCAGAAGCGCGCCGCCATTGCTTGTCTGCATTTCGATAGGGCGCAAAACCTGGCTGCTGTAGTCAATTGTCTCGGCACCGATGATCAGCGAAACGGGGTCGCTACGCTCACCGTCAACAATGGTACCCTTCATCCCCACATAAACCGGTTCGCCCGAAATAAATTGCGCGGTCATCGAGAGGCTATTGACGCTTTCGCCGTTCAGCAGCAGCAGCTTTTCAGCATCCAAATGCACGCGCACGGGTGGTTCTTCCTCGGGCGGGGCCAGCGCGGCTTCCACCTCTTCAACTGTGGCGATATCGCGCCGGGTTTCGGTGATATCTTCGGCGTCGGCCCCACTGACCGAGTTCAGCAAAGGCCGGGCATCAAATTGCAGCGCGTCGATCCAAATATCGAAACCGCCATCGTCGTCCTGCGCAAGGCGCGCCGACAGATTATGCGCCCCAAGCTGGCGCACATTGGCGGTCATCTGCAGACCACTGCGCGCCTGGCCTGGGGTCAGTTGCACGCGGATGTCGGCGTCAACGCCCTCGCCGCGCAGTTCAAGCGGACTGATGCGAATGGTGCCGTCGCCGAAATGCGTATCACCTGAAATCGCCAGGGGTGTACCCGGTCCGCGCACCCACGACAGTTCGGGCACGCGCAGGGTGGCATCCTTGCCGTCCAGGGTGAAATGCGCCTGGGTAAACACCAATCCGCGGCCACGGAACACCGCCTCGGCACTAACTGGGCCGGTCAGATAGCGTGAGGATGCAACGCCCAGATTTTCCAATTGTTCAGCGGGCACAGTGGCTTTTACAAATGTGGTGGCTGACAGCGCCTTTTGGTCATCCCGGTTGCGGTCCAGGTCTTCGCGCCAGTCGGCATAGATCGGAACACCGTTCAGGTGCATGTCCCCCCACATTCTGAGCTGGCTTTGATCGACGCTGAGATTCAGGGCTGCTTTCGACACGCCTTCGCCCGAGAGCACATCGCGCAAAACACCGTCTTCGATCTTGCCCTCGGCGTGATAATACAAATCCTCTTCATTGATCTGGTCTTTCAGCGCGACAAAAATACGGGCGCGCACATCAGCAAAGCCGTCCACGCGGTCCAGCGAGATTTTTGTCCGCTCGCCCAGACGCACGGGCCGGTGGTCCAATACGTCCATCACCTTTTTCACATCACCGCGCAGGCGCAGATCAAAAAAGCCCTTGTTTTTGCCCTTTTTCTCGATATCGGCGAGCAAAATATGCGTCTCGCTGAGGCGCACACCGTTGAGAAACGCTTCTTCCACGTCGGCTTCGAGGCGGCTCATGGTGACCGATGCTGACCCCCGGGCGTATTTCACCGGCGGCATGGTCGACACCGCATAGGATTCAAGGTCGCGGAAATCAAAGCTCAGGCGAAACGGGCTGCCTTCGTAAAAGGGCCCAACGCCCGTTTCGTCCCACTTCACATCAAAAACCGCATTGCTGGCAATCGCGCCGATCATATGGCGGTCAACCCATGCACGCCCACCTTTCGGGCTGCCGTCCGGATGGCGGGCGATGGGCCAATAATCCAGCACCGTGCGGACCTGCGCCTGTTTGATCGACAGCTGCAAATCGCCCACCGGCAACGCGCCCTGCCCGGTAAACTGAACCATGCCCTGGCCGCGAACGTCCGCATTGGGCAAGGCGACATGCACCTCTGACACGTCCACCCTGTGCGTTTCGGGGTCGAATGCAGCGCGAATAACACCGTCCAAAATCGGCGCGGCGGAAGGATAGGCGCTGGGGTCATACAGCCGCCCGCGCTGCAAACGGATCGTTGCCGCTGCGGCCTCTAACCCTGCCGTTGATGACAGCGTCACCGCCAATTCAGCGGCGACGGGAATATCGATCCATTTGGCAAAAGTGGGCAGCGTCATGTCCGACGCGAGCGCTTGTGGTTTGACGTTATGGACAGCAATCGCAACATCAGACCGGGCCGTTTGCTCATCGGTATCGACTGTCAATGTCATGCCAATTGGCTCGCCGCCTAAGGGGATATCAACGCGCGCATTCAGCGATGCGCCAGTATCGCCCTGTTGAAAGGTGATAGCAGGCGCAAACAGCGACAATTCTTTGGAAACGCCTGTCCCGCTCGCAAAGACTTGCAGGTCTTCAAGGCTCACGTCGGTTAGGCGGGGAAAAGCACGGCGGATTGACTGTGTTGCCTGTGCGATGCGCTCTGCCGCCGGGCGCAAGTCTTCTGCCCTGAGACTGCCGAGCGACTGCGACAAGGCCGCCGCAGATACGGTTTGCGCACTATCAGACGGTGGTGGCGGCGCTTCAGCCGCCGGCTCGTCTTTGTCTGAGGTCGGCAGGTTGACAATCAGCCGCCCATTCTCGACCTGCAGGGTGGTGATCTGTGGCGAGGCCAGCAGGCTCAACCAGCCCACGGTGATTTCTGTGCGCGGAATATCCGCCATCACGGTGGTGTCGGGGCTGATGAGCACCAGATCCGTTACCGACACCCACGGCTGGACCTGTCGCCAGTTCCAGCCAATCGCGGCGCTGGAATAATCGACCTGCCAGTTGGGCAAGGCCTCGCTGGCCGCCGACAAAACCTGCTCGCGGGCAAAATCCAGATTGATCGGCATCAACAGCAACCGAAACGCCACAACGCAAAACAGCAGAACAGCCCCGGTTACGACCCAGGTCACGGTGCGCATACAGATTTTCGGTAAGCTTTTTAACATTCGCTGTAGCGTAACCCATCAATCGGGCAAACGGCCATACTCCAAACTCTTGCCTATCGTGCCACGAGAGATAGGCTACTGTGTGTTGACGTGTAAATCATGGCAAGAATTCGCGTCAACATTTAGGCAGCGCCGCAGCTTTGTTGGCCGTGCCGCGTCGGCGCAAAAGGACAGTCGCAGTCATGCAATCACTTGAAGGTCTCTGCCAGCACAGCCCTTATCTGACGCGCCTTATGCGCCGATATCCTGACTTAGCCAAGACCTTGCAGCCTGAAATACTGACCGCGGCGCTAGAGGCGGAAATCAATGCGTGCAGCAGCACCAATGCTATTCCGACGCTTAACGGGCTTGAAAAGCGTCTGCGCCGCGCAAAAGAGCGCGTGGCGCTGCTGCTGGCCTACGGCGACCGTATCGCGGGCTGGCCCGTGGACCGGATAACGGACAGCCTCAGCCGCTTCGCCGAACACGCCGTTGCCGCTTCGCTGGCGTTTCACTGGTCTGAGGCCATGCGCCGCCTAAAGAGCCCCGACGCGCAGGAGCAAAACATTGCAGGCCTTTTCATCCTCGCCATGGGCAAAATGGGGGCGTATGAGCTCAATTATTCGTCAGATATTGATCTGATCTGTTTTTTCGACGCGGATGTCTTGGCGGCTATGGGGGTGCACAACCCGCAGGAATTTGCCAACCGGCTGGTCCGCGCCGTTGTTCAAAGCCTGGAAAAACGGACAGCCGATGGATATGTGTTTCGCGTTGACCTGCGCCTGCGCCCCGACCCGGGTTCGTCCCCTTTGGCGGTCAATCTGGGCGCTGCGATCGGCTATTATCAGTCCCTTGCGCAGAATTGGGAACGCGCAGCCTTTATCAAAGCGCGCATGGTCGCGGGCTGTTCGGAGTGCGCCCAGGCTTTTCTCGGCGAGCTTGACCCGTGGATTTGGCGGCGCACCATTGACTATGCTGCGCTTTCGGATCTGGCCAGCATGAAAGCCCGCGCGACCGAGCATGCCGGTCAAAACGGCAAAGGGTTTGCGGGCTATAATGTGAAGCTGGGGACAGGCGGCATTCGCGAGATCGAAATGTACGCGCAAATCAACCAGTTGCTTTTTGGCGGTCGCGACCCCAGCCTACGCGCCCCCGGCACGGTGGCGGCCCTGAATGCCCTCTATGTTGGCGGATATATTTCACGCGATATCTGCGATGACCTGTGCGGTGCCTATGCGTTTTGGCGCGAACTTGAACATGTGCTGCAAATGGTTGACGACGCCCAAACGCACAGCCTGCCTGAAACCGACCATGCCCTTAAGAATATTGCCGCGATGATGACATTGTCGCTCGACGAACTGAAGGCAAAGGTTCACACCACGCGCGACTGTGTACATGGTCATTATGCCGCGCTTCTTGCCAATGATCAGCCGCAAGATACACGGCATGCCGCTGCGGCGCTTTGGTCAGACCACGACCCTGACGCACAAGCCATTATCGCGGCCTGGCCCAAGGCCAATTTACCGGCACTCAGAACAAGCCGAAGCCAACGCCTGATGGCCCACTGTCTGCCACAGCTGTTGCAAGCCTTTGGAAAAAGCGACCAGCCGATCGCAGCCCTCGAACGCTTTGACCGGTTTCTGCGCAATCTGCCCTCAGGCGTGCAGATCTTTTCGCAGTTGACCGCAAACGAAAACCTGGCTGACCTGTTTGCAAATGTCATGGCCAGCGCCCCCATTCTGGCCGAGCTTTTGTCCAAGCGACCCAGCTTATGGGGCCCGGTGGTTGAGCCAGAATATTTCGAACCGATCGGCACGCACAGCGATATTGAGGAAGACTTTGACCAATTCGCGTCCCGCGCACGCGACTATCAAGACATGTTGAATATCACCCGCCAATATGTCGCCGAGCAAAAATTTCGCCTTGGCATCCAGTTTTTGCAAAACATCGCCGACCTCGACGAAATCGGGCAGGCCCTGTCCGATGTTGCAAGCGTTGCGCTGACACGGCTTGCAGCGTCCACACGCATGGAGTTTGAGGCCAAATACGGTGCCTTTCCTGGCGGCAATCTTTATATTCTGGCGCTTGGGAAATTTGGCGCCCAAAGCTTAACCTTTACCTCTGACCTGGACCTGGTGTTTTTATATGACGCTGCGGACCCAAAGGCGCAATCATCCAAGGGGCTCAGCGCATCGCAATATTATTCGCGTCTGGTCCAGCATATCATCAGCGCTGTGACCGCGCTCACGCCCGAGGGCAGACTTTTCGAACTGGACACCCGTCTGCGACCGCATGGCGCACAAGGGCCGCTGGTGGCGCATCTGACAACCTTTGCCCACTATTATCAAGCTGACGCCTGGACATGGGAATATCTGGCGCTAACCCGGTGCCGCCTTGTCTTTTCAACGGCGCATGACACCAAAAGACTCTATACGGCGCTGGACGATGCGCTGTCGTGTTCGCGCGCAACGCAGAATATCTTTGCCGACACCACGGCCATGTGGGACCGGCTGGTGCAAGACCTGCCACCCAAATCGCAGTGGGATTTCAAACGCAGCAGCGGCGGGATTGTGCAGATCGAACTGCTGGTGCAGGCCTTGTGGTTGGCCAACCGGGCGGTGCTGTCGACCAAGAGCGTCGCCAATATCGAGGCGGCGATTACCGAACTGGAAATGGCAGGGGTTATCCCCAGAGACGATGCCGCCTTTTTGCGCCGTACATATTACCGCTTTCGCCATTTGCAGGCGCTGTTTCGCCTGTGTTTCGGGCGTACAATTCTTGACCAGGATGCGCTTCCCCATCATATCGTGTCGCATATTCAGCGTATAATGGGGGAAGCCTCACTTTCAGCGGCAAAAGCGGCCATCTCTGCTGATAAAGACCGTACGGCCCAGCTGTTTGCGCACTTGTTAATCGAACCCAATATGGAGACCGGATCATGACCCTCAATGTCGGCGACAAGGCCCCAAATTTTGAACAGCCCGGCAGTGGCGATCGCACCTACAGTCTGGCCGATTACCGCGGCAGGCCGTTGGTGCTGTATTTCTACCCCAAAGACGACACCCCCGGCTGCACAACAGAGGCCAAAGATTTCACCGCAATGAAGGCCGATTTTGATGCTGCAGGCGTCGCCATTTTGGGGGCCAGCAAAGACACCGCCGCCAAGCATGACAAATTCATCGCCAAGCACGACCTAGACATTGACCTTGTTTCTGACGCCGATGAGAGCCTCTGCGAGGCGTACGGCGTTTGGGTGGAAAAGAAAATGTACGGCCGGACCTATATGGGGATCGAGCGGGCAACCTTTTTGATCGACGGTGACGGCGTCATTCGCGAGATTTGGCGCAAGGTCAAAGTCAAAGGCCACGCCGAGGCTGTGTTGGACACTGCCAAAGCCCTGTGAGCATGGCAAACTCAGAAAAGACCGTCACCGCTGCTGCGCTGACTGTGCTGGCGACACCGGATGCACAGGACAAGGCCAACACCGCGCGGCAGATGGCACGGGCCTGGCAGGCCGGAGAGTTGGCAGCCCCAGTCGCATGCGACGTGCCCGCACGTCCTGCGCGGCCTGATGTCCCCGAATTGCGCCCCCCGAATGAAATGCCCAAACGACGAAAAGCGGGCAGCCTTGCTGGGCGGACCGCCTTATTGCACGCCGTCGCGCATATCGAGTTGAACGCCATTGACCTGGCAGCGGATATGGTGGCGCGTTTTGGCGCGTGCATGCCTCAGGCCTTCACCGATGACTGGGTCAGCGTCTGCGATGACGAAGCCCGCCATTTCATGATGCTGGAGGACCGCCTAACATCGCTGGAGAGCTTTTACGGAGCCCTACCCGCACATGACGGCCTGTGGCAAGCCTCGGAGGCAACCCGCGATGACCTGATCGGTCGGCTGGTTGTTGTGCCAATGGTGCTGGAAGCGCGGGGTTTGGATGTCACACCCGATATGATTACCCGACTTGAGGCCATGGGAGACCAGCCCAGCGCCGACTGTTTGAAAATCATATATAGCGAAGAAGTGCGCCATGTCGCGATTGGCACCAAATGGTTTCATCATCTCACCGTGGACCGCGTTCAAGACCGCGAATCAATCTTCCACGCCATGGTCGCACAATATTTCCACGGGAAGCTGAAACCGCCCTTCAATGACGACGCGCGCACCCTTGCCGGGCTTCCGACCGACTATTACCAACCCCTTGCAGGCTAGGGGTTTGCGCACCGGTGCAATGAGCGGCTCATATTTTTCTCTTTTTTTTGTAATTTTCTTAGGATTTTTCGACAAAGTTTGGCATGAACCTTAAATGGGGGGTCACAGATTTGTGACGACAACGGATGGCGAGGTACCGAGTGTCTGACACGCGCTCCACAATCCAAAAAATAAATGCATGGCGGTTACGCGTATTCCCTGACCGGCAGGTCTTCTTACGCAGCGAAGGCCGTGTGCGCTTTGTGACCATTTCCAGCCCTGTGCAGATGGCCGCTGCGTCAGCTTTGCTTGCATCGGCCTTGTGGGGCGTGGTTACATCTGTGCACTTTCTGATGCGCGATACGGTTATTGAGGCCAAAGACCAGCAAATTCTGGAAATCAGTACAAATTATCGCTCGCTGTCAAACGAGTTCAGCAAACTTGAAAGCGAGATTGAGAAAAAGGCGACGCGCCTTGAACAGAGGCAGCTCTATTTGGAACAGCTGTCCGGCACATTGAACCCAGACACCTCGGCAAACACCAGCAGCGTTCCCGATATAGCAATAGAGGATATTGCCCCGGCAGCAGGCGGGAATACGCAAGACCTCCCCGAACCGCAGGACCAGCCCAGTGACAATGCTGAAGAAGAAAGCTTTAGTTTCGTCGACATGTTCGCCCCGTCTGCACCGCAGCCCCCCGAACTTGACGGGCGAACGCGCCGCAATCTGTTGCTCGACCGTTTGACTCATATCGACACACAGCAACGCCGCGTCGCGACGACGCTTTTGTCTGTGCTTGACGAGAAGCGACAGGCGCTCGACCAGCGGCTTGCGCAGATCAATATGACGACACAAAAACTGGTGTCTGTGCGCATAAGTCCGCCTGCAGCCGAAGGTGGTCCCTACCTGCCTGCAAGCGATTTTCAGCCCGTTTTTGCTGTTGGCGATGACACCGTTTTCAAAAAACTGGTGGAAACCGAATTGGCGCTAAACCATGTGCATAACAGCATGACGGCCCTGCCCATCGGCAAACCGGCCGAAAGTTATTATGTGTCCAGTCGTTTTGGTCGCCGCAAAGACCCCATTCGCACCAATGTCTGGGCCAATCATCCGGGCCTTGACCTGGCCGGATGGTCTGGGACCGCAATTCTGGCAACCGCACCAGGCGTTGTTGTCAAGGCGCAGTGGCACGGAGCGTATGGCCAAATGGTCGAGATTGACCACGGCAATGGATACCGGTCACGATTTGGCCACATGCGTAAGCTACGTGTGAAAAAAGGCGACATCGTCGAGGATGGCCAGCGTATTGGAGATATGGGCAAAACCGGCCGTGCGACCGACACGCACCTGCATTATGAAATTTGGTTCGACGGAGAATTGCAGGACCCTATGCCCTATGTGAAGGCCGATACTGATGTTTTTAAAGTCGAAACGACCGCAGCCGGTCGGTAAGGAACTTTTCATGCCTGTGCCTAAGTCGTCTACCCAACAAACACCGTCGCTGATTGCGACCGGCGTTGTCATTGAAGGCGACGTTCATAACGCGGGTGACTTGCAGCTGGACGGCCACATCAACGGCAATCTGTCTTGTGAAAGCCTGGTGATGGGGGAAGCTGGTCGTGTTGACGGACAGATTGACGCCAATCACGTGACCATCCGCGGGAAGGTCCTGGGCGAGATTCGGGCAGAAATCGTTCGACTGGAAAAATCCGCCATGGTTGAAGGCGATGTGTTTCATGAAAGCCTGTCGGTTGAAGCTGGCGCGCGTATCACAGGGCGATTTGCCCACCTATCGGCAGAACCAGCCCGCCCCCCTGTATCGGCAAATGACAGTACCGACGAAACGTCTGATTATCTGACCCCGCAATCCGCCGCCCAGTAAAGGCTGATTTAGTCCAGATCGGCGACACTATGGTCGCCCCCTTCCCCATGCACGCGCGCAGCCAGAGCGGCCGCCATGAATTTATCCAGATCGCCGTCCAGCACGGCCTGAGGATTGGTCGACTCTTCGCCGGTTCGTAGGTCTTTCACCATCTGATAAGGCTGCAGCACATAAGAACGGATTTGATGCCCCCAGCCGATATCTGATTTCTGCGCATTCACGGCGTTTGCAGCCTCTTCTCGTTTGCGCAGCTCTTCCTCATATAGTCGCGCTTTCAGCATCGACATCGCTGTGGCTCGGTTTTTGTGCTGCGAGCGTTCGTTTTGACATTGCACAACAATGCCCGACGGCTGGTGGGTGATCCGCACCGCTGAATCGGTGGTGTTCACGTGTTGCCCGCCCGCACCCGAGGCCCGGTAGGTATCAACCTTCAGGTCAGAGTCGTTGATCTCGATATCGATGCTGTCATCGATCACCGGATAGACCCACACCGAAGCAAAGCTGGTATGCCGGCGCGCATTGCTGTCAAAGGGACTGATGCGCACAAGACGGTGAATGCCGCTTTCGGTCTTCGCCCATCCATAAGCATCCTCGCCTTTCAGCAGTAACGTGGCCGATTTCAGGCCCGCCTCCTCGCCCGCCTGCGCCTGTACGGTTTCCACCTTCAAGCCGCGCTTCTCGGCCCAACGGCTGTACATGCGCGTCAGCATTTGGGCCCAGTCCTGGCTTTCTGTACCGCCCGCGCCCGAATGAATTTCAATATAGGTGTCATTGCCGTCGGCCTCGCCCGACAGAAGCGCCGACAATTCCGCCGCGCGGGCGCGCTCAGCCAGGCTTGCCAATTGCGCTTCGGCCTCGGCCTCCATCTCGGTGTCGCCGTCATCAACCGCCAGTTCCAGAATTTCGGCAGTAGCGTCCAGGTCTTCGGTGATATCACGCACCGCGCCGATCGCATCGGCAAGCTTGGTGCGCTCGCGCATCAATTTTTGGGCGTTTTGCGGGTCGTCCCAAAGACTGGGGTCTTCGGTCAGGGCATCCAGTTCATCAAGTCTGAGAAGGGCTTGATCCCAGTCAAAGATGCCTCCTCAGCAGTGCAAGCGACTGCTGGAGTTGGTCGACAAGCGTTTGGGCTTCGGCGCGCATGAATGATCTTTCTGAAAAATAACAGTCAGGCCGGAACGCTATCAATCGGTCAGTAAATACCGCCTGACCCTTTGCGAATTCCGTTGGCGTTCTTACCAGATGCAGCCGATCCGTCAAGCACAGCCAATTGCCCCGCTACGGGTTCGGTGCCGGGCTTAAAGGCCTCCAGAATCACATCTTTATCGCCCGGGCTGGCCGGCAGGCCGGTTGTGCGGTTGATCCGCACAAGCCGCACGCCCGACGGGATTCGAAACGGAATTCCGGGTGTGCCGTCAAGCGCGGCCTGCATGAAGTCACGAAAGATGGGCACCGCCACGCTTGAGCCTTCCTCGAACCGTCCAAGCGAGCGTGGCCGGTCAAACCCAACAAAAACGCCCACCACGATATCGGGTGAAAAACCAACAAACCAGGCATCGGTCGAATCGTTGGTGGTGCCGGTTTTCCCGGCCAGCGGCTTGCCAACCGCACGTATTTTGCGCCCTGTGCCGTTATCCACCACACCTTTCAGCATGCTGACCAGTTGATAGGCCGTTTGCTCGCCGACAATGTCGGGGCGCAGATCATCAAGGCGCGGCTCGTCGCTGCGCACATCCCACGGTGTCAGGCAGCCCTGGCACTGTGTTGCGGCGCTGCGTTCAATCGTGCGTCCGCGCCGGTCCTGGATGCGGTCAACCAATATGGGTTCGATCCAATGCCCGCCATTGGCCAGCATGCCGTAAGCTGCCGTCAATTCCAGAAGAGTCACTTCGCTAGAGCCGAGCGAGTCGGCCAATGTGCCTTCCATATTGTCAGCAAGGCCAAAGCGCTCGGCATAGTCCAGCACCTCGGCCATGCCCAGATGCTGCGCCAGTCTGACGGTCATCAGGTTGCGCGATTTCTCGATCCCAAGACGCAGTGTGCTGGGCCCGTAAAATTTGTTGGAGCTGTTTTTGGGCTTCCATTTGCCAAGGCCGTAACCCTGTTCGATGACGAAGGGGGCATCCAACACCAGACTGGCGGGGGTAAACCCATTATCGAGCCCGGCGGCATAGACAAAGGGCTTAAAGGCCGAGCCAGGCTGGCGTTCGGCCTGGGTTGCACGGTTATATTCGCTGTTTTGAAAATCATATCCGCCAACCAGTGCCAACACCCGGCCGGTGTGCGCATCCATGGCGACAAGCGCGCCTTCAACCTCGGGAATTTGACGCAGCCCATAAACCGGCGCTGTATGCACGATCGCGCCATTTTCGTCCCAAAAATTACCCACAGGAGCAGGCTCGGCGCCTGCCAAGCGTTCAACGGCGATCACATCGCCAAGCGCCAAGACCTCGGCCATATCGGCCACCTTGGGGCCAAGCCGTTCGCCCGGACGCCAGCGGCGCGCCCATTCCACCTCGGCAAAGGGCACCACGCCGTATGCGCCGTTTTCAAGGCCGATAATCGCCCCGCCCGCACGAACCTCGTGCACGATCGCCAGCGACCAGCTTTCCACGCCCAGCGGAATATCAAGCGCGGCAAGCTGCTTGGCCCAGCCATCCTGCACCGCAAGCTTGCCCAAAGCCCCGCGCCAGCCGTGGCGGCGATCATAGGCGATCAACCCTCGGCGCAGTTCGCGTTCGGCAATACGTTGTAGCTTCGGCTCCAATGTGGTGCGCACCGACAAGCCGCCTTCATACAGCGCCTTGCGGCCATAGCGGGTGGCAAGACGCCGCCGAACCTCTTCGGCGAAATGATCGGCCTCAAAGCGGGCAAGCCCGGTGCGGGGGCGCATCAGCAAATCTTCGGCTTGTGCTGACCTCAAGCTTTCGTCGTCGATGAAGCCGAGCGCATGCATGCGCGACAACACCCAGTCCCGGCGGCCCACTGCGCGGGCTTTGTGCCGCACCGGATGATAATTGTTGGGGGCTTTGGGGAGCGCCGCCAGATACGCCATTTCGGCGACGCTGAGTTCATCAAGCGACTTGTTGAAATAATTGAGCGCCGCCGCCGCAATGCCGTAGCTGCGATTGCCGAAATTGATCTCGTTCAGATACAGCTCAAGGATACGGTCTTTGCTAAACGCGCGTTCGATGCGCAGCGTCAGGATCATTTCCTTGATCTTGCGGTCCCAGCGCTGATCGAGGGTCAGCAGGAAGTTGCGGGCAACCTGCTGGGTGATGGTCGATGCCCCAACCAGGCGGCCGCTGCCGCTGATTTTGTTGCGTACCACGGTCAGCGCAGCACGCAGAATCCCGAGATAATCCAGACCAGAATGGCTGTAAAAATTTTTGTCCTCTGCGGCCAGAAAGGCGTTGATCAATTGCGGTGGCACTTCCTCGATCGGAATAAACAACCGGGGTTCGCGCGCATATTCGCGCAGCAGGCTGCCGTCGCCCGCATGGATACGGGTGATGATCGCCGGTTCATATTTTGCCAGTTGCCGGTAATCGGGCAAATCGCGGCCATAGTGCACAATCGCCCACACAATCACACCCGCAACGGCCAAAACGCCAGCAAAGCCCAGCGCGCCGCTCCATTTCAAAAGCGTCCACAGCCAGCGCCGCTTGCGCGGGGCGGGCACAGCGGTCGCATTGCTATCGGTCTCTGTGTTCGATGCGCTCATGTCGCCCTTCTATACACCCAAAGGCAGCACTGCCATCAGAATGTGCTAAAAATACGGCAAATTTGTAGGAATTTGGCTCAGCGCGCCTCAACCGTTTGGCTGGCAAAATAGTCATCCACAGCCGCCAGAACCGCCCGGGCGATTTTCCGCTGACCAGAACGGCTGTTGAGCATGCGGGCATCGTCACGGTTGGTCAAATAGCCCGTTTCCAACAGGATCGATGGCACGTCGATCGATTTCAGAACCAGCAAATTGGCAAAGCGGTGCCCGCGCTTGTGCATACGCACTTGCTGGCGCATACGCGGCAGGAGTGTTTTGGCAAACTCAACCGAGGCATTGAGCGTTTCACGCTGCGCCAGATCGATCAAAATGCCCGACACAACCGTATCCGTTGTCCCAAGGTCGAGGCCCGCGATGATGTCGGATTTGTTTTCCTTGGTGGCGAGGCGCGCCGCTTCGCGATCCGATGCGGTTTCGCTCAGGGTGTAAATCGTCCCTCCGCGCACCTTGGGGTTGGCGATCGAATCCGCATGAATACTGATAAACAGATCTGCGCCCTCGTCATGCGCAATGCCGTAGCGCTGGCGGTGCGGGATATAAATGTCGCGGTCGCGCGTCAGGCGCACGCGGTATCGCCCGCTGTTTTCCAGCTCGGTGCGGATCGCGCGGGCCACCTTGAGGGTGATAATTTTCTCGTTCACGCCCAAAACGCCGAGCGTTCCCGGATCAACCCCGCCGTGCCCCGGATCAAGCACCACCATGCGCTTTGCATGGCTGCGCTTGGGCGCAATGCGCCGCGGAGTTGGGGCCGCTTGTGCGGCTGGCCGCGTCGTGGTGCGCGACGCGCGAACAGCATCGGCAAATTCGGCCCGGGTTGCCTGGTCGATGTCAATAACATAGCGATGCCCTGCGCCGCCCGCCGGGTCGAGTGCAAAAGCCCGCCCAATTTTTGCCGGGCCCGACAGGTCCAACACAAAACGGTAGGTTTTGGCGTTGAAATGACCAAAGCGCAGCCCCGTGACCAGCCCTTTGCTTTTTAGCTGATCAAAGCCCTTGGCGTCGGCATTTTCAAAATCGACAACGACGCGCGACGGGTCGGCGAGCAAAAAGACCTTCGGCGACGCACTGGCGCTCAGGTCGAATACAATGCGAGTCCGGTCGCCATTTTTGCCAAGACGCACATCGCGGATGGCTGTCTCAGCAAAAGCCGGAGCACAGACCCAAAAGGTAAAAATCAATGCCAGCAAAGCGCGCATACCCATACGCGGTCGCGGGGGAGGAAAACTCACTCTGAAAACCATGCTGCAGTCCTCAACATTGCTCGCAGCTGCGCTCAGAAGAGAATATCTTTTGTAGACTCAGCGTTCAAGCCCACAATATCCGGTATATTGAACGGCTTGTCGCATCCCCATATATGTCGAATTCGTTTGTAATTGGCGAAACCGCTGCTTATTGTGGCGATTGAGGTTTTCGGCTTGGCGCTCGCAAGAGCGAAAAGCCAGCCCCACCGGCGGCATTTTGGCGCTGGTGTGTGGCAAAAAGGACAAAAACAATGCTGCATGCGTACACAGGCCAGCCCCTAAGCTGGTTGATCGCAGCTCAATTTATGCTTTTGATCGCGTGGTCATTCGTCACGCTCATGCAGTTTTTTGTCCAAAACATCCACGCCGTTCCGCAACAGTTTCGTCGCGAACGGCTTTTTTCATATTCTCCATCAACACAGCGCCGCGGTTCACACGCACGGGCCACCTCAGCCTTTGCGGGTTCCGACAGGTCGCTAGAGGAATTTATTTATGTCAACACGTATGCTGATCGATGCGCGTCACGCCGAAGAGACGCGCGTCACCGTTGTTCGCGGGAGCCGCGTCGAAGAATTTGATTACGAGTCCGCCTCGCGGCGGCAGCTGAAGGGCAATATCTATCTTGCGCGCGTCACCCGCGTAGAGCCGTCGCTTCAGGCTGCCTTTGTGGAATATGGCGGCAATCGCCATGGCTTTTTGGCGTTCAGCGAAATCCACCCTGATTATTACCAAATCCCGGTCGAAGACCGCGAAGCGTTGATCGAGGCCGAGGCCGAGGCACTTACCGAATCGATCGATGCTGGCGATGATGATGCCGCGGCAGACGCCGCAGACGCTGACACTGATGACGCAGATGCGTCTGCAGATGATGACGCTGAAGGCGACACCGTTGCGGATGCACCCGTTGAGTCTGCCAGCGAAGACGATGACGCCGCCGAGGATGCGGATGCCGACGTCGAAGACGCCGAAACAGAAGGCGACCAGGATGTGGCCGCTGCTGCTGCAACCCGCCGCCGCGCCCTGCGGGCGATCAAGCGGCGCTACAACATTCAAGAAGTCATCAAAAAGCGTCAGGTTCTGCTGGTGCAGGTCGTTAAGGAAGAGCGCGGCAACAAAGGCGCGGCGCTGACGACCTATTTGTCGCTGGCCGGGCGGTATTGTGTGTTGATGCCCAATTCCACCAACACGGGCGGCATCAGCCGCAAAATCTCCAGCGCGACCGACCGCCGCAAACTGAAGACGATTATTTCTTCGCTCGAGGTGCCATCAGACATGGGCCTGATCGTCCGCACAGCAGGGATGAACCGCACCAAAACCGAGATCAAGCGCGACTATGAATATCTCACCCGCCTGTGGGGCGATATTCGCGAATTGACGCTGCAATCCATTGCCCCTTGCCGGGTGTATGAAGAGGCCGACCTGATCCGCCGCACGATTCGCGACCTCTATAGCCGCGACATGGATGAAATTTTGGTCGAGGGCGAGCAAGGCTACCGCGCCGCCAAAGACTTTATGAAGCTGCTGGTGCCCAGCCACGCCAAAAAGGTGAAGCACTATAAGGATAAAATCCCTCTCTTTCACCGCTATCAAGTCGAGGGCCAGCTGGAGAGCATGTTCCAGCCGGTGGTCAACCTGCGCTCGGGCGGATATCTGGTGATCAACCCGACCGAGGCCTTGATCTCGGTCGATGTGAACTCGGGCCGGTCGACGCGCGAGCACAATATCGAAGGCACAGCGCTCAAGACCAATCTTGAAGCCGCTGAAGAAGTCGCCCGCCAGTTGAAGCTGCGCGATATGGCCGGCCTTGTGGTGATCGATTTCATCGATATGGAAGACCGCTCCAACATTCGCTCGGTCGAACGCCGCATGAAAGACATGCTGAAAACCGACCGTGCCCGCGTTCAGCTTGGCCGGATTTCCAGCTTTGGCTTGATGGAAATGTCGCGCCAACGGCTGCGGCCCAACCTGATCGAAGCCAGCATGGCGCCTTGCGAGCACTGCCATGGCACCGGGCTGGTGCGCTCGGTCGACTCGGCCGCGCTGCTGGCCCTGCGGCAGCTGGAAGAAGAAGGCATCCGTGCGCGCAGTCAAAGCGTCCGTGTTGCCGCGCATGCCGATGTGGCGACCTTCCTGTTGAACGTCAAGCGCCCGCAACTGATGGAGCTTGAGGAAAAATACGGCATGACGATCGAAATTGTTGGCCGGTTGGACCTTGGTCAGTCCGAATTTGAAATCTCGCGTATCCCGGTGGGGGCCGACCCCGATGCCGCACCCGAGGTGGTCACGATGGCCCAACCTGCCGCCGCGCCCGAACCGGCCCCGCAGCAGCCCAGCCGACCAGCCAAGGCCGACACGGACGATGACGACCGCAACCCACGCAAGCGCCGCCGGCGGCGTCGGCGCAAAGGTCGCGGCGACGGCGACGAAACCGAGAGCACTGCCGCAAGCGATGAGGACAGTCAGAACGAGCAATCCGCCAAGGGCGATGAGGATGACGAAAATCGTCCAAAGCGCCGTCGCGGTCGCCGGGGTGGCCGCCGCAGACGGCAGGAGCAAAACCCTGCTGAAGCATCCGAGGCACAAGGCGACGACGCGCCTGCTGACGGGGCCGAAGCTGGTGATGCGCCTGTAGACACATCAGACGATACCGCCGCAGACGGTGAGGACAAGCCACGCCGCCGACGTCGGCGCGCCAAACCTGCCGGTGACGATGATGCGCCAAAAGCAGACGCTGAAAACAGCGCAGATGCAAGCGCTGACAGTAAGCCCAAAACGCCCCGCACACGCCGGAAAAAAGCAGACGCGGATACTGATAATGCTGAAAAAGCAGAAGCGAATGCCGCAAAAGCGGACGCAGACGCCAGTGCAGAAACGGCAGCGCCAAAGCCGCGCCGCCGCACCCGCAAAACGGCTGCAAATGCTACGGACGAAAAACCGGCTGCTGATTCAGAGCCAAAGTCTGAACCTGCACCTGCACCCAGCAAGGCGGCGTCCAGTAGCAGCGCACCGAGCGAAAGCGCGCCCAAAGAGGCCGCATCACCGGCTCCAGCACCTGCTCCGGCACCTGTTGAAGCAGAGGATAGCGACCGCCCCAAACGTAAAGGCTGGTGGCAGCGCACATTCGGCTAAGGCCGTCCGCGCTCACGCGCTTGTCAGGCTGCCATGGATTGACCATGGTTGCCTGGCATCATAGCGTTTCGCTGTCTTATTGGAGGAGTACAGGCATGGCTTCGGTTTCGCGTCTTGTTTATGCAGCCCTGCTCGCACTTGCGATTGCATCTCTGGCCAGTGTGTCCCCCGCGCGGGCGCAGTTTTTGCGCGATGCAGAGGCTGAAAAATTCTTCCGCGACTCCTCCAACCCGATTTTTGCCGCGGCCGGGCTCGACCCGGCCAGCGTAAATATCTATTTGCTGAATGTTCCGTCGATCAACGCCTTTGTCACCGGCGGGCAAAATATCTTCATTCATACCGGGCTGATTCTCGCCGCCGATGACGTGAATGAATTTATCGGCGTGATGGCACACGAAACCTGCCATATCGCCTGCGGGCACCGCATCCGCACCAATGCCGCGCTCGGCAATTTGAGCGCGACCAGCATTATCTCCCTGGTGCTGGGAGCGGCGGCGATCGCAGCGGGTGCGGGCGATGCGGGTCTTGCCCTGCTGCTTGGCGGTCAGCAGGTCGCGCGCGGGCAGTTTCTGGCCTATAGCCGCGGGCAAGAAGGCGAAGCTGATATCGCAGGCGCCAGTTATCTGACCGAGGTTGGACACAGCGCCACCGGGCTCATCGGCTTTTTTGAAAAGCTGCGCGACCAGGAAATCCTGGCGCAAATCCGCCAAGACCCGTATGTCCGCACGCACCCCCTGAACCGCGACCGGATCGCCCGCCTGCAAGAAGTTGCGGCCGAAAGCCCGCATTACCGCAAGCCGCCCGACCCGGCGCTGAATGAACGCTTCCGCCGCGTTCAGGCGAAGCTATTTGGCTATTTGAACAATGCACAAGCCACGCTGAGGCGCTACCCGCCCTCGGATACGTCGGTCTATGCGCGCTATGCCCGCGTCTATGCCTATCACCGGGCGCTCGAGTGGAAATATGCCCTCGCCGAGGCCGACGCCCTGATCGCCATGGAACCCGGCAACCCGTATTTTTATGAAATCAAGGGTCAGGTTCTCTTCGAAAGCGGACAAATCGATGACGCCATTGAGGTGCTGCGCCAAGCGGTGATTCGGGCACCGCGCGAACCCTTGATCATTACCGCGCTGGGCCAGGCCCTGATTTCCAAGGAAGACCCAGTCGCCACCGCCGAAGCCCGCCCGCTGTTGGAGCGCGCCACAACGCTTGACCGCAGCAATACCTTTGCGTGGTTTAATCTGGCACGCGCCTACAGCCTTGAAGGCGATAATGCCCGCGCTAATCTGGCAACGGCAGAGCGCTTTTATTCGGGCGGCTCGGCCGGTCAGGCGCTTCTTTACGCGCAGCGCGCTGTCGACACCTTCCGCCCCGGCTCGCCCGAGTGGATCAGAGCGCAAGATATTCTGGTGATCGCCCGGCAATATGCCGGTCAGCGTCGCCGCCGTTAATGAGTGATGGAGTCTAGGGTTATGCGGTTTCGCGGTCTTTTATCTGGTATGGTCATGTCCTTAGCGGCGCTGCCCGCCTTTGCACAAAGCGATGCACCGGTCAGCGCGGACGAACGCGCCAAAATCGAGCGCGTGATTGTCGACCTTTTGGAGCGCGAGCCCGAGCTGGTTATTGGTGCCATTCAAGAATTTCAGCGCCGTCAGCGCGCCGCGCAAATTGTCCCCAAACTGGCGCAGTACCGCGACTATTTGGAAAATGATGACAATTACCCCGTTCTCGGCAACCCTGACGGCGACGTGACCGTGGTCGAGTTTTTCGATTATCGCTGCGGCTTTTGTAAGCGGCATTTCCCGGCGGTGATGACGCTTCTGGAAGAAGATAAAAACATCCGCTTTGTCCCGCGCCAGTTCCCGGTGCTCGACCGGCCGGGCGAGCCGCAAATTTCCATGCTGGCGGCGCGCGCCGCTATGGCGGCCCATGCCCAGGGCAAGTTTGAAGACTTTCACATTGCCACCCTCACCCATCAGGGCAGCCTGAGCGAGGATGATGTCTACGGCATTGCCGAGCGTGTGGGCCTTGATATGGAGCAGCTGCGCCGCGACATGAACAGCGCCCTGAATGACAAAATCATCACCAATTCGCTGTCGATTGGCCGCGATCTCGGCTTTAGCGGGACCCCCAGCTATATCATCGGCAATGATGTGATTTTGGGGGCTGAAGGCCTGGATGCCCTGCGCGCCCGCGTGGACGCTGCCCGCAAAGACCAGGCCGCTGCAGGGCGATAAACGACCCCGATTACAGGATTAGCACGCCCGCAAACCTTGCGTTAAATCAAGCCTGCAAGTGGTGAGCTGGGATCGGCATAGCGCTTTTTGGGCATCCGACCCGCCAGATAAGCCTGCCGCCCCGATATCACCGCGCCGCGCATGGCGGATGCCATCATCACCGGGTCGCGTGCCTCGGCGATGGCGGTGTTCATCAACACCCCGTCGCAGCCCAGTTCCATGGCAATCGCCGCATCGGATGCGGTCCCAACACCCGCATCCACCAGCACCGGCACGCTGACATTTTCTTTGAGCAGGCGGATTTGCACCGCGTTCTGAATGCCCAATCCGGACCCAATCGGCGCACCCAAAGGCATAATCGCCGCACAGCCAATGTCCTCCAAGCGCTTGGCCATGATCGGGTCATCACTGGTATAGGCCATCACCTGAAAGCCCTCTTTCACCAGTACCTTTGCCGCCGCCAGCGTTTCCACCATATCAGGGTACAGGGTTTTCTGATCGCCCAGCACTTCCAGTTTCACCAGATCCCAACCGCCAGCCTCGCGCGCCAGACGAAGGGTGCGCAGCGCATCCTCCGCTGTGTAGCACCCGGCCGTGTTGGGCAGATAAGTGATGCTTTTGGGGTCAAGATAGTCGGTCAGCATCGGTGCGCCGGGGTCGGTTAAATTCACCCGGCGCACAGCCACGGTGACGATCTCCGCACCAGAGGCATCGACGGCAGCTTTGGTCTGCTCGAAATCCTTGTATTTGCCGGTGCCGACAATCAGGCGCGACGAAAAGGTGCGGCCCGCCACCTGCCAGCGATCATCCTGTTGCGCTGATACCGTATCGCCGCCACCAATGAAGTGGACAATTTCCAGCTCATCACCATCCTCAACCGGGGTTTGGCCGTATTTGGCCTTGGCCACAATTTCGCGGTTCTGCTCGACGGCCACGCGCGCAGGGTCCAGCGACAGGCCCGTCAAAAGCTCGGCAAGCGTTTGCCCTGCTTCAATATTTCGCCTTTCGCCATTGACCGTGACCGTTGCCATGCCATGCTCCCATACATCCACACACATGCCCTGCCTTAGGGCCTTTTCAGGTCATGCTTATGGCATTATAAGGCGACCTGCAAGCCACCCGGAGGAGCGCACATGGCGCAGCCTGTTATCGCCGTACTCAACGGCCCCAATCTCAATCTTCTTGGCACGCGCGAGCCGGAAACCTACGGCGTCGAGACGCTCAAGGATATTGAGGTCATGCTGGACGGCCTGGCGGGTGAACTGGGCGTTGTGCTGGAACACCGGCAAAGCAACCAGGAAGGCGACCTGGTGGATTGGGTGCAAGGTTACGGCGCGCGGGCCCAAGGGATCATCATCAACGCAGCGGCCTTCACGCATACGTCGGTCGCCATTCGCGATGCCGTTGCTGCGGTCTCTGTGCCGGTGATTGAAGTGCACCTGTCCAATATTTTCGCCCGCGAAGATTTTCGTCATCATAGCTATCTTTCTGGCGTGTCGGCGGGGATTATTTCTGGCTTTGGCGCTGACAGCTACGGGCTTGCGTTGCGCGCCATAGTCTCTATGGTGCCCTAGAGCACGGTTCGGTGGGAACGCGCTGCCCTTCACGCAGACGCAGCGCGCTTAGAGGGAAAATAGATGTCAAAACTTATCGAGTATAAGGATTTGATCCGCGAGCTTGCCGAGATGCTGGACAAATCCAGCCTCAGTGAAATCGAAGTCGAAGAAGAAGAGTTCCGCATTCGTGTCGCGCGCGAGGTCGCACCGGTCGCGGCCGCGCCCGCTGTGCATGTTGCGGCCCCGGCGGCACCCGCTGCGGTGGCGCCAGCAGCCGCACCGGCAGCAGCCCCCGCCGAGGTGGCCGCTGAGCCCGCGCCCGCGGGCGATTCGGTCTTGAAATCTCCCATGGTGGGGACGGCTTATCTGTCACCCAGCCCAGATGCCGATGCTTTTGTCGCTGTGGGTAGCAGTGTGAAAGAAGGCGACCCGGTGTTGATCATCGAGGCCATGAAAGTCATGAACCAGATTGTTGCGCACAAATCGGGCAAAGTGAGCCAGATTTTTGTCGGTGACGCACAACCAGTTGAATTTGACGCCCCGCTTCTGCAGATCGACTGAGCTTATGTTCAAAAAACTTCTTATAGCAAATCGCGGCGAGATTGCGCTGCGGATTCACCGTGCTTGTCACGAGATGGGTATTGAAACCGTTGCGGTCCACTCCACCGCTGATGCGGACGCCATGCATGTGCGTCTGGCGGATGAAAGCGTGTGCATCGGCCCGCCAGCGGCAACCGACAGCTATTTGAATATACCCGCTATTGTTTCGGCTGCTGAGGTCACAGGTGCCGAGGCGATCCACCCCGGTTATGGCTTTCTGTCGGAAAATGCGCATTTTTCTGAAATCGTTTCCGAACACGGCCTGAAATTTGTTGGCCCCAAGCCCGACCATATTCGGCGCATGGGCGACAAGATTGCTGCCAAGGAAGCGGTCAAAGAGCTTGGCCTGCCGGTTGTCCCCGGCTCGGACGGTGATGTGGACAGCGACGATGAAGCGCTGAAAATCGCCGATGACATTGGCTATCCGCTGATTGTCAAAGCGGCCGCAGGCGGCGGTGGGCGCGGTATGCGCGTGGTGCGCAAACGCGAGGACCTGCTGTCTGCCATTGCCAACTGCCGCAACGAGGCGGGCGCGGCCTTTGGCTCGGACGCGATCTATATGGAACGCTTCCTGACCAAGCCACGGCACATCGAATTTCAGATCATTGGCGACCAGCACGGCAACTGCATTCATTTGGGCGAGCGTGACTGTTCGCTGCAGCGTCGTCACCAGAAAATTCTGGAAGAAGCGCCCTCGCCCGTCATCACCCCCGAGCTGCGCGCCAAAACGGGCGAGCGCGTTGCAAAGGCGATGGCCGAAATGGGCTATGAAGGCGCGGGGACCATCGAATTTCTATATGAAGACGGCGAATTTTATTTCATCGAGATGAACACCCGCCTGCAGGTCGAACATCCGGTCACCGAAATGATTACCGGTATTGATCTGGTGCGCGAACAAATCCGCGTCGCTGCCGGTAAACCGCTCAGCTATACGCAGGATATGGTGCAGTTTCGCGGCCACGCAATTGAATGCCGCATCAATGCAGAAAATCCCTATACCCTGCAGCCAAGCCCTGGCCTGGTGACGCAGTATCACCCCCCGGGCGGGCTGAATGTCCGCTGCGACAGTGCGGTCTATGCCGGGTACCGCGTGCCGCCCTATTATGACAGCATGATCGCCAAGCTGATCGTGTCGGGCTATTCGCGCGATGGCTGTTTGATGCGACTGCGTCGCTCGCTTGAGGAATATGTCATCGACGGCATCAACACCAGTATCCCGTTGCACCGCGAACTTGTGGACGATCCGGAATTCCAGTCGGGCGATTATAATATCCACTGGCTTGAAAAATTCCTCGCCGAGCGGGCCCCAGACAAGGCTTGAAGCCCGTGCGCGGTGACCGCGTCACACCCGACCTGTTGCTGCAAGCCTATGCCTCGGGCGTTTTTCCCATGGCGGACGGACGCGAGGATGATGAGCTGTATTGGGTCGACCCAGACCAGCGGGGTATTTTGCCGCTGAATGCTCTTCGTATCAGTCGCAGTTTAAAGAAAACCGTTCGCACAGACCGGTTTCAGGTCACATTCAATACCTGCTTCGACCAGATTGTCGAGGCTTGTGCAGCCCCTGCACCCGACCGTCCGTCGACCTGGATCAACCATGATATCCAATCGCTCTACGGCGCGCTGCACACATTGGGCCACGCGCACAGTGTTGAATGCTGGCAAGACGGCAAACTGGCCGGTGGGCTGTACGGCGTGCATCTGCGCGGTGCCTTTTTCGGCGAAAGCATGTTTCACCGCGTGCGTGATGCCAGCAAGGTGGCACTTGTGCATTTGGCGGCCCGGCTGATTGCAGGCGGGTTTACGCTGCTGGACACGCAATTTGTGACCCCGCACCTGATGTCGCTGGGTGCAGTCGAAATTCCGCGCGGCGAATATCATGCCCGGCTGCGCGATGCACTCAGCACCAACGGCGACCTTCAGGCCATCGGATCAGAAGTTGACGGGACAACCGCACTACAGCGGATCACCCAGATATCATAAACCGGATGTTCCAGCGGGTTGAGCGCAGGGTTGGAGGCCACCATCCAACCAGAGAAAACAGGTGTGCGTTCGCCCGAGGTTCGCTGTTGGGCAATATCGAGATAGGCAAAGGTTTCTGGCGGCTCGATCGGCGGGCGGGTGCGGCAGTATTTGGCGGTGATCACCAAGGAGCCAAAGCGCACCGGCTCGCCAACGGGGGCTGAAATCTCGCTGATCCGCGCGGTGACCTTATCCAGCCCGCGCAGCACAACAACCGGCGCCTCGATTGTGGCAGTGTCATCTGGCGGGCTGTCTTGCAGAGTGTCTTGCGGGGCGTCTTGGCCTGTAGCCAGCCAGGCTAGCCCGCACATGGAAGCCGCCAGCGCAACCAGCCGACATCTGCGCCTAATTGTTCGAATCGCCGCCATAGATAAACTTGTTCAGCAGGCCGATCAGGTCAACCGCGTCCTGTGTTTCCTCGATCTCGTCGCCGGGCCTTAGGACCTCTTCCAGGCCACCCGGCTGGATCGACAGATAATTGCCGCCGAGCAGCCCCTCTGAGGTGATCAAAACCGCGGTATCAACCGGCAGGCGGATGTCGTTTTCCACCGAGAAGCTCAAAACGGCCTGAAAGGTAACCGGGTCAATTTTCTGCGCCACCACACTGCCGACACGGATACCCGACAGCCGCACATCGCTGCCAATGCCAATGCCGTCGACGCGCTCAAATCGTGCCTTTAAGATATAGCCATCGCCAACGCTGGCTTCGCTGCGCTCATAGGCAAACGCCAAAAACCCGATGGCCACAAGCAGCACAACAGCACCGACAATCGTTTCAACCAGATTGCTGGACATACAAATCTCCGAACCCTAGGCGGAGCCACTTGGCCACGCAATTGGGGTAAAAATGTGACGGTTATTCGGGCGACCAGGCCTCATAATCCGAGGCTGTGGCCTGGCGCGCACCGCGTGCGGCAAGGCTGCCGCCCGGGACATAGGCCTCGTCAGAACCAGTTTTATTGGGCTGGTGCGGTTTCTCCCAGGGCTGAACAACGGGCGGCTGTTCGCTGGGCGGTGTGTCGACGGTATAGTGCAGCCATGCATGCCATTCGGGCGGCACGCGCGAGGCTTCGATCGGGCCGTTTTTATACAGCACCCACCGGCGGCGCCCCTGCTTTTCGCGAAAATACTGGTTGCCCTGTTCATCCTCGCCAATTTTTTCGCCTTTGCGGCTGGTAAACAGCCGGGTGCCAAAAGTGGGCGAATTCCACCATGTGAAAATCGGGCTTGAAAAGAGTGTGTCCAAAAAACCAGCCACGGTTTGTTCCTTCTTGCGAGGGGCAAAAGGCGCTTCGCGCGGAAGCACATGCATCAAGACGACCATCTAGCACAGGGTTTGCGCTGCGCAAAGCGGTTCGCATGGAAATTACCCGGCAGACAATGCGATCCCTGTGCTGGACGCATTTTGCTGCGAATCAAATCTCTGTGTTCCCCAGCAAACCTCCCAATACCTGTGAGAACAAAATAGCACCCGCAGGCAAAAGCAGCGAACTGACAAATAATTAGACCGATTATCCTATGATTTCGCTCATATTCTTTCGCTGCACCGCACGCAAAGCAACCATAAGAATACGGCAAAAAAAATGTCACATAGGCGACTCCATATCCCGGCGTCACGACTCCTTGATGTGTAAAGGAGTCGGCGAAATTTTGCGTTCAGGCGGGCCATGTCAAGGCCCATTGCGGCGAAAAAACATCTTGATACCCCGGCCCCCATACACATAGATTTGTGTCCGTATTCGGATTGATCCCTATATATAGTGGTGGGTCAAGGATAGTGAGGGGGAGTGACCTGGCCGTTGCGCCGTTGGCTATAGAGTCAATGGACAGGTTTATAGTCTCCAATTCTGAGGGCCTCTTAGAGGCGTGGGCATGCCAATGGTGTTTCACACCGCGGCCAGTGTTTGATGATGTGGACGATGCAATGCGGATAGAGCGTAAATTTACCAAAGACGACCAATGCCCTTATGCGGCAATGGAATGGCATACAGCGGTCAGCGAAATTAAAAACCCGGACGGCAGCACCGTCTTTCATATGGGGAATGTCGAGGTTCCAACACGTTGGAGCCAGGTTGCGACCGATATCATTGCCCAAAAATACTTCCGCAAGGCCGGCGTGCCTGCAGCCCTGAAGCCCGTTGCCGAAGATGACGTACCGCAATGGCTGTGGCGGCACGAGCCCGACACCGAGGCGCTCGAGGCCCTGCCCAAAGACAAGCAAACCACATCCGAAACGAGCGCCAAGCAGGTGTTTGACCGCCTGGCCGGTACCTGGACCTATTGGGGCTGGCGCGGTGGCTATTTCGAGAGCGAACAAGACGCCCGCGCGTTTTTTGACGAGCTGCGTTTCATGCTGGCCAACCAGATGTGCGCGCCCAACAGCCCGCAGTGGTTCAACACCGGTCTGCACTGGGCTTACGGCATCGACGGCGACGCCCAAGGTCACCATTATGTGGACTTTGAAACCGGCCGCTTGGTCAAATCCAAAAGCGCTTATGAGCGCCCGCAACCGCATGCGTGCTTCATTCAGTCGGTCTCCGATGACCTGGTGAATGAAGGCGGCATTATGGACCTGTGGACCCGCGAAGCGCGCCTGTTTAAATACGGCTCGGGCACCGGGTCCAACTTCTCGTCCATTCGCGGGGAAAACGAGCCCCTGTCGGGCGGCGGCAAGTCATCAGGATTGATGAGCTTTTTGCGCATTGGCGACCGCGCAGCCGGCGCGATCAAATCGGGCGGCACCACGCGGCGTGCGGCGAAAATGGTTGTGGTCGATGTCGACCACCCCGACATCGAATCCTTTGTCAACTGGAAGGTGATTGAAGAGCAAAAGGTTGCCGCACTGGTCACCGGGTCAAAGCTCAACGAGATCCACCTCAACCGCATCATGAAAGCCTGTCACGACGCCAAGGACGAACTGGGCGATGACAGCTTTGAGCCGCGCAAAAACAAGGCGCTGAAAAAAGAAGTGGTTGCCGCGCGCAAGATGCAGGTGTCGGAAAACTACATTCAGCGGGTTATTCAGTTTGCCCGCCAAGGCTTTGCGTCGATTGACTTTGCCACCTATGACACCGACTGGGATTCGGATGCCTATCTGACCGTGTCGGGGCAAAACTCCAACAATTCGATCCGCGTCACCGACGCCTTTATGAAGGCCGCCATTGACGGCACCCCGTGGACCCTGACCAACCGCACCGACGGCAGCATTGCCAGAGAGATCAATGCGGGCGACCTGTGGCGCGATATTGGCTATGCTGCCTGGTCCTGTGCTGACCCGGGCATTCAATTCCACACCACCATCAATGACTGGCACACCTGTCCTGCGTCGGGTGAGATTCGCGCCTCCAACCCGTGTTCGGAATATATGTTTTTAGATGATACGGCGTGTAATTTGGCGTCGCTGAACCTGATGACCTTCCGCGCCGAAGACGGCACATTTAAAACCGACGACTTTAAGCACGGCGTCCGTTTGTGGACCATGGTGCTTGAGATTTCGGTGCTGATGGCGCAATTCCCGTCCAAAGAGATCGCCCGCCTGTCCTATGAATATCGCACGCTTGGCCTGGGCTATGCCAATATTGGCGGCTTGTTGATGTCGCTTGGCCTCGCCTATGACAGCGAAGACGGTCGCGCGCTGTGCGGCGCGATCACCGCGCTGATGACCGGCGAAAGCTATGCCACCTCGGCCGAAATGGCGTCCGAGCTTGGGGCCTTCCCCGGCTATAAGAAAAATGCCGAGCATATGCTGCGCGTGATCCGCAACCACCGCCGGGCGGCCTACGGCCAGAAAGACGGCTATGAGCAGGTACACGTCAATCCGGTGCCGCTCGATATTGCCAGCTGTCCGCAGCAGGCCGTCGCCGTGGCCGCCGCCGATGCGTGGGACCGGGCGCTTGATCTGGGCACCCAGCACGGCTTCCGCAATGCCCAGGCCTCGGTGATTGCCCCCACTGGCACCATTGGCCTGGTGATGGACTGCGACACCACCGGTATTGAGCCCGACTTTGCTCTGGTGAAGTTCAAAAAACTGGCTGGAGGCGGCTATTTCAAAATCATCAACCGCGTGGTGCCCCTGGCCCTGTCGGTGCTCGGCTATAACACCAAGCAGATTTCTGAAATCGAGGCCTATGCCGTTGGCAACAACACGCTGAAAGGCGCGCCCGGCATCAACCATCAGAGCCTGGCAGAAAAAGGCCTGACGGCAGAAAAGATCAACCTGATCGAAGAGCAGCTGGCCAATGCCTTTGACATTAAATTTGTCTTCAATCAGTGGACGCTTGGAACCGATTTCTGCAAAGAGGTGCTCGGCTTCACCGACGAGCAGTTGAGCGATTATAATTTCGACATGCTGTCGGCGCTTGGCTTTAGCAAAACCGAAATCGCCGAGGCTAATCTCTTTGTCTGCGGGGCGATGACCCTTGAGGGCGCGCCGCATCTGCGCCCGGCACATTACCCGGTGTTTGACTGTGCCAACCCTTGCGGCAAGCTGGGCACCCGCTATCTGTCGGCCGAAAGCCATATTCGTATGATGGCCGCTGCCCAGCCCTTTATCTCGGGCGCGATCAGCAAAACCATCAACATGCCCAATGACGCCGTGGTCGGCGATTGCAGCAAGGCGTATGAACTCAGCTGGTCGCTGGGTCTGAAAGCCAATGCGCTGTACCGCGATGGCTCGAAATTGTCGCAGCCCTTGAATGCTGCGCTTCTCGACGCCGAAGACTTTGAAGACGACATGCCACTGGGTGAAAAAACCGAAGTGGTCGCCGAGCGGATTGTCGAACGCATCATCGAACGCCAAAGCGAGCGTCGCCGCCTGCCGGAACGCCGCAAAGGCTATACCCAAAAAGCCATTGTTGGCGGTCATAAGGTCTATCTACGGACCGGCGAATATGACGACGGCTCCGTGGGCGAGATTTTCATCGACATGCACAAGGAAGGCGCGGCGTTCCGCTCGTTGATGAACAATTTCGCCATCGCCATTTCGATCGGCCTGCAATACGGCGTGCCGCTGGAAGAATTTGTGGATGCCTTCACCTTTACCCGGTTCGAACCCTTTGGTCGGGTTGAAGGCAATGACACCATCAAGATGGCGACCAGCCTGCTGGATTATATTTTCCGCGAACTGGCGATCAGCTATCTGGGCCGCGATGATCTGGCGCATGCAACGCCGTCTGATCTGCTGCCTGATTCGGTTGGTCGCGGTGACCGCGGCGACGGCCTGCCCGACATGCCCGAAGGTGTCAGCGAAGCCCTGGCTCGCGTGCAGCAATTTGCCTCAACCGGTTATGTCCGCGGCAGCAATCTGGTGCCTTTCAAAGCCCCCAGCAAAACCGGCGCAGACACCGTCGAGGTTGAGGAAACTGTCGCTGTGGCCGCCGGTGCAGGCGGCGCTGTCGCCAGTGCAACCGTGACCGTTGGCAGTGCTATGACCAATGGCAGCACCGAGGCAACCGTTGATGCGCGCATGGAAGCCCGGATGAAGGGGTATGAAGGCGATGCATGCGGCGAGTGCGGAAACTTTACGCTGGTGCGCAATGGCACCTGCATGAAATGCGACACCTGCGGGTCCACCAGCGGCTGCAGTTAACCCGTCGCATAAGGTTTTGCCGATCACTATCCCGTCCCGGTGGTCGGCTTACCTGGGGGAAGGCTTGGCCTTCCCCTTTTTTCTTAGGGTTCTGACCCTAGGCACAGTGCAAAGACTTTCAATTCAGACCAATCATTCTGGCTGAACCGGATGGTGCGGAAATCTCCTTCCCCCATCATGCCGGACTGGACAGCACCGAGTTTAGCAGAATAGTGTACTCGACATGGATGATAAGACGGATGCAACCCTCACCCATGCCAGACAGGGCAAACGCGTGAACCAAGCAGGCGAGCTGGTCGCTTTCGACCCCGAACATATTTTACAGTCTTTGCCGATGGGTGTGCTTGTCTGCACCCTGAGCGAAGACAATATCGTGCAGGTTCACGGCTTTAATACCTATGTCGCCGACATCTTTCCCGACTGTAAAAAACTGAAACTTCCTGCCTATCTGGACCGCATCGTCAGCGGTGACGACTATCAAACCCTGGTGAC
>JASBSO010000027.1 GCA_030148905.1 Kordiimonadaceae bacterium
GGGGTTCTCCTCAAGCGCGCCGTCCGCCAGCAAATGCGTCATCAGGTCGGCCGTGGGCGGCGTCACACGTCAAAACCTCAGCAAGGCTGGGTCAAATGCCTGACCGGCTTCGAGGCTGGCAAATATGTGCAACTGCGCCAGCAAATCGCGCTGATAGTCTTGATAAATTGCGGGGTTTACCGCCTCGCAAACGCGAAGGAAGCCTGGCCCGTCAAGCGCCTCGAACCCGGCAATCAGCAATTCAAAACACCGGTCCGACGTCTCAGCCCGGCGCCAGACCGTGATAAAATGATCGGGCATCAGCTTGCGGACAATGCCGGTGCGGACTGCCGCGATCAAGGCGTGCGGATGCAGTTGGCCAAGCGTGCGCCCGGGAATTTCGATTCCCATCAGGGCACCGGCCCGTCCGCTGGCGCGGCCGTAGGCCTGATAGGGCACGCCCGGCGCGGGCTCTATCTTTACCTGATCATATAGATCTTCAAGGCTGTCGGTAATTGGGTCGTGCATATAAAGCGATAAGTGGGTCAGAGACTAAGCCAGGTCAATAGCCAGATCACACCCAGCGTGGCCGCCCCCAACACAGCCCCCCAGGCCAGCGCCACACCAAGGCTGGAAAATCGCTCCAGGCGGTCCTGAAACCGCGCACCGCACTCATAACATTCAAACCAGCGGTCGGACGGGGACGCATGAATGCGCAAAAACGGAATCGCGGTGTTCATCGCCCCGACCACAGGCCGCAGATGAAACGATCCGCATGTTGGGCACATGGTTTCGATATCGACATTGGTCGTCGGCTTTGACGGAGCCGGGAAGGCTTCCACATGGTTCAAAAGCCCGTCGGCGCGCACCTTGTCAACAACACGGACCTGCAAATCGGTGGTGACGGCGTAATTAAGCCCGGCCATATGCCCGGCAGTCAAAAAGACCGGTACGCCGTTGGCCTCCAGCAGGCTTTTCAGCACCTCGGCCTCGCCGAGGCTGAGCCCCGCGCGCATCGTGACAAGCTTGTCGGATATATCGATCGCCGTTTGCATTATTCGGCAATAAGCCCCGTTGGAAACCCATCGATACTGGTCATATTCCGCTGTTTGCGCAGGTCTGCCAGCGTCTCCTCGCCCCGACTTTCGGCAAGTTTTAACAAGGTTTGACGCTCTGACACCAACTCCATTTCCGGCACCGCGTATCCGCATGACGTCTGGACACTGTCGATATGCAGCAAAATAATCTGGCGAAATCCGGGCAGGTCCGTTGGAAACTGGTCGGATAGCTCGGCAAAGCGCGAAGTGCCCTTGCCCACCACTTCGCCGCGACCATAAAGCCTCAGGATCAGCGCGTTGCGGTCGAAACTGTTGAACATCACGGTCATCCGGCCGTCGCCCAGGATATGGGCCGCCGTTTCATTGCCGCTGCCGGACAAATCCGCGTAGCCGCACAGCGCGGGGCCAAGAATCCGGAACGTATCCATACCCTTGGGGCTGAGATTGATGCGCCCGCTGGCACAGGCCGTGGCGGTGAAGAACATCGGTTGCTTTTTGATAAAGGCCTGATGCTTGTCGTTTAGGGCGTCAAAAAATTCAGCCATGGGGCAAATCCTAATTCTCGTGCGGGTTATAACTTACCGGACTGCCAAATGCAGTGGCAAGCACCACAGGATGACATATCACCCGATTTTTGCCCCGGCTTGTCGCAAAAGCCTCACATTTTAGTGGGATTGTGGTTGTGACTTGTCGAACACAAAACCGAAGCTTATCTCAACGCCATGACCAGACGCCAACATCAGACCTTGAAACGGTGGCTCCTTGTGCCCTTGGGTGCGGTGCTGTTTATCATTGGGCTGATTCTGTTCCCGCTGCCGATTCCGTTTGGCCTGATGCTGATGATCCTTGGGTTGTTCTTGATGGCCTACAACCCTGTTGTTTTGCGGTTTCTGAAACGCACGCGGGCGAAATTCCCGGTCTTCAGCCGCAAATTAAAGGACGTAACGCCGCATTTGCCTGCGTTTCTGGCGCGGTTTTTACGGCGCACCGAAACCCGCGCACGACGGGCTGGCGAACCCAAGCCCGGTCAATCTGCCGGTCACTCCGCTGGTCAGGGCGCCGAATAGACAGTCACAACAGATAGACACAAGCAGGCACACACGCGCCTGCCCGCATGAAACTGTTATGCCTCTTGCACGCCGGGAACGCCGTTTTCGACGACAAAGCGCTTGTTCAAACGACCTTCGCTCTCAGCAGACATCACGTCATCGACGACGCGCAAATCGGTTTCGCAGCGGTCCTTGCCAAAGGTGCACAAGGTATAGCCGCGGTACCGGGCGTCATATTTGTGGATATGCGGATTATCCGGCAGCGTCAGTTGGTTTTGCTCGTGCCGCCCATTGGGGCTGGTGATCGACGTGGTGACAAATTCTGACGCGATGGTCGTCGAATCCGGCCTGTCATAATCGGCCTTTACATCGCAGACATAGGTCGCATGCACATCGCCGCCGACAATCATCACATTGGGAATTTGGCGGCGCTCGATGGTGTTCAGGACGCGGTTGCGGCTTTCGACATAGCCGTCCCAATATTCACTGCCAATTTCCTCGCCCTCGCCGACGCGGTAATCGTGCTTGGAGAACAGCATGCCCTGTGCCATCACATTCCAGCGGCAGCCATGACGACCCATGCGGCCCAAAAGCCAGCGTTCCTGCTCTTCGCCCAAAATGGTGCGGTTGACATCAAAGCGCTCGCGGCAGGTGCCCGAAATGCGCTGCCAGCCGCCCTCGGACGGGATTTGGCACGGATGGTCGGTGCGGTATTGCCGGGTGTCGAGCATGTTGACCTCAAGCATGTCGCCGAAGAATTGCCGCTGATACAGCGTCATATTCGGCCCAACCGGGCGCGCCGCCGCCCGGAGCGGCAAATGCTCATAATAGGCTTTATACGCTGCCGCCCGGCGCAGTAAAAATGTCTCAGGGGCTTCGTAATGTTCGTCCTGGTCGGCGGCATAGTCATTGACGACTTCATGGTCGTCCCAGGTGAACATCCAACTGGTGTGACGGTGGGCGGCCTGCAGGTCCCCGTCAAGCTTATAGCACGCATGCAGGGCCCGGTAGTCATCGAGCGAGCGCGCTTCGGTCACCGGTACACGGCGCAGCGGGCCGTTCCATGTGCTTTCATAGATATAGTCGCCCAAATGCAAAATCAGGTCTGGGTCTTGGGCCACCATGTCGCGGTAGGCTTTGAAATAGCCCATTTCATATTGCTGGCACGACGCAAAGGCCATTTTAAACTGGTCCACCGGGGCCAAGACAGCCGGTGCGGTCTTGGCACGGCCAACGGGGCTAACGGCGTCGCCCGCCATAAAGCGGTAATAGAGCGGACGGCCAGTTGGCAGCCCCGACACCTCGGCATGCACAGCGTGAGCGTTTTCAGGATACGCCACCACCGCGCCCGAGCGCACAACCGAGCGAAACCGATCATCGGTGGCCACTTCATAGCGCACCGGAATGGGGTCGCCGCCAGCGCCGTGCGCGTCCAGCGGGTCGGGTGCCAGACGGGTCCACAGCACCACGCTCGACGGTGTCGGGTCGCCCGACGCCACTCCAAGGCTGAACGGATCGGCGATAAAGCTTGGCTTTGCGGTGATCCAGTCGGGGGTTGCCAGCGCCGGGCGGGCAATCGCCGCAAGCGCCATGGAGGAGGCGACCTTCAAAAGCGCGCGACGTGAATATTGTGCCATAATTTCTCTTCCCCCGGGGTGTTGAACGACTTGCGACCTTGGTTTCGATATGAAACAAAGATGACAGCGATGTGACAGCACGGGAAAAACACCGCGTGCGGTATTGTTGGGGGACTATAGCGTTTTCATGCGCGCATCAAAAGAACGCCGTTCAGGCACCACAACCGACACCCGCTTTGCGCGGCTTGCGCTGCGCGACTTTCACCACACAGACTGGCCCGAGGTGGAGCGCATATACGCTGAGGGCATTGCCACCGACATCGCCACCTTTGAAACCAAGCCCAAAAGTCAGGCACAATTCGAGGCCGACGCCATCGATGGAAGCCTCTGTGTTGCCACCCTGTCGGGGCGCATCGCCGGCTGGGGGGCCTTGTGGCCAACCTCCAAACGCCAGTGTTACTGGGGTGTCGCCGAGGTCAGCCTCTATATAGACATGGCTGCCTCTGGCCGCGGCGTTGGCACCGCGATCCTGACTGACCTGATTGCCCGCTCGGAAAGCCTGGGGATTTGGACGCTTCAGTCGGCGATCTTTGCCGAGAATACCCCCTCGGTCGCCCTGCACCGGCGCTGCGGCTTTCGCACGGTTGGCCTGCGCGAACGCATCGGCGAGCGCGGCGGTATCTGGCGCGACATCCACCTGATGGAACGCCGCAGCACGGTTGTTGCCACAGCCAGCGCAAAGCCGGAGGACCCGCAATGATGATCCCTATGTTGCTCGCCGCGATGTTGGGCAGTGGTCAGGTGATGGACATGAACGACATTCCGCCACCCATCACACTGGCCGGTGCCATTATCCCGGACCTGCTGCAAGTGGATGGCACCAAGGCCTATAACAAGGTGATGACCGAACTCACCAAGGGGTATAAGGGCGAAACCGCCTTGATGGTCCTGCCCGAAGCGGCGGTGATCGACCACCTGGGCTCCGGACAAGTGGACTGTGCCCTTATGAGCGCGCCCTCGGTTACCGCTGTGTCGGCCACCACCGACATTGATGATCTGGGTAATATCAGCAGCCTGGCCATTCGCCTTTACGGCCACCAGTCGGCGCCCGACATCCGGACAATGGACACTCTGAAAGGCCAGCGGATTGCCGCCAGCGCACATATTGCAGGCCAGCTTGACGGCATAACCATCACACAGACGATCAACGATGTCCGCGAGGGCATTCGCCTGATGCTGCGCGAGGATATCGACTTTTTTATTGGCTACGGCGTTGCCGTGTCCGAGATTTTGAAGCGCGCCCGCGCTGGCACGCGGCTGAAAATGCTGAACCCGCCACTGGCCATGCGCCACAATCATGTGGTCTGCCTGGCGCTTCCAAAAACAGAAGCTTTTCGGAACAAAGCACGGACAAAAATTGACGATATCCGGCGCTCGGGCTGGATAGATGCCGTGATGCGGATGAACTAGGGTCAGGCCCCCTTCATCTGATCGTTTCAGCAGGGATGGATTGTGTCGCTGGGCAGGAGATAAGGTGCAGGAATATCGGTCTATTTCAAACCGTATCGACGCATCCTAGCGGCACAATTGGCCCTGCCCTAAGGCGTTCATTTCGTAAGATATTCTTAAGCATTTCATGGTACCGTGAGCGTCAGAAAACGTCTTATACCATCGGTCGTGACGTGCCGCCCTTATTTGAAAGCCACATCCTGTTGCGTTGTATGAGTGTTTTTGCATGCCTGAGGCGCACTATTCTGTGCTGTTTCCTTCTTGCGTCTGTATCGGCGGGGATAGGCAGCCCTCTTCTGGCTTATGTCGGCGATGCAGCAAGTGAGCCCCCCATTCTCACATTTACTGGCCCCAATATCGAATGGGTGTTCAGCGCCGACCAGCCGGGCCCCTATAACCGGCTTTATGACCGTATTCTGGACGAAAGCGGGATCACGGCAAAATTTATGAACCTGCCCTTCCGGCGCGCCGTCAATGCGTTTCGCAACAAAACGGTCGACTGCTTTTTCATGGGGTCGAATGATCTGGAGCGCGGGCAGACAATCGGCCTAAAAGCGAGCGAGATGCGCTTCATCGGGCCGTTTAACACATACCGTATTCAAGCCTTCACCCGGCCAGAGGACGCCGAGGATATCTCATCCTTTGCATCGCTGGCGTTCAAAAAGGTGGCGGTCGACACAACGCTGGCGGCGATTTTCCCCAAGCTTTTGCGCCTGGTCGTCTATGACTACGCCAACACCGAGTTGAAAGTGCGCGCCATCGCCAACGGCGATATCGATGTGCTGGTGGGCTATGATTACGACCTGCGCCGGATGGTCGAGCGTATGGGGCTTGCAGACCGTGTGATGCCTGCACGCTATGTGATGTATGAAAATCAGGCGGGCATCACCTGCCAAAACACGGCGGCGATCACCCCCATGCTGGACAAGCTGCAACACGCCGCAGACCGGTTGCGCTCATCGGGCGAAATTCAGAAAATTCTGGACCTTGAGTAAGGCTTAGCCGAAATCACCGCGCATTTTGCCCTTGCGGGTGCGCGTGCCGGGCTTGCCGCCGGTGGACCGCCCGCGTGCCCGACCCGTCAGCCGGCCTTGTGGGTCCTGCAGGCCAAGCTCGCCCGCCTCCAGTCGCTTGATCTCGTCACGCAGTCGGGCGGCTTCTTCAAATTCCAGATTTTCCGCCGCCTTCAACATATCCTTGTTCAGCGCTTCGATATGATTTTTGAGGTTGCTGCCCACCAGATGCTTGGCGTCGGTATCGGTGCCGATGGTGACATGGTCGCCCGACGACACATGCTCGATAATATCGCCGATGTTTTTGCTGACCGTTGTCGGCGTGATGCCGTGCTCTTCGTTATAGGCCATTTGCTTTTGGCGGCGGCGTTCGGTTTCGCCAATCGCCGCCTTCAGACTGCCCGTCATCACATCAGCATACAAGATCACCCGGCCCTCGGCATTGCGCGCGGCGCGGCCAATGGTTTGCACCAGGCTGCGTTCCGAGCGTAGATAGCCCTCTTTATCCGCATCCAAAATCGCCACCAGCCCGCATTCGGGGATATCGAGCCCCTCGCGCAGCAGGTTGATCCCCACCAGCACATCGAAGGAGCCAAGTCGCAGGTCGCGGATGATTTCGATGCGTTCCAGCGTGTCGATGTCCGAGTGCATATAGCGCACGCGAATACCGTTTTCATGGAGATATTCGGTCAAATCCTCGGCCATACGCTTGGTCAGCGTGGTGCACAGCACGCGCAGGCCCTTGGCAACCATGAGGCGCGCCTCGTGCATCAGGTCATCGACCTGCGTTTCCACCGGGCGCACATCAATCTCGGGGTCAACCAGCCCCGTTGGGCGAATGACCTGCTCGACAAACACGCCGCCGGTTTGATTGAGCTCCCAGTCGCCGGGTGTCGCCGACACATACACCGTTTGCGGGCGCATGGTGTTCCATTCCTCAAACTTCAAGGGCCGATTATCGACACAGCTGGGCAGGCGAAAGCCGTAATCGGCCAGCGTTTCCTTGCGCTTGGCGTCGCCGCGGCTCATACCGTTGATCTGCCCGATCGAGACATGGCTTTCATCGACAAACAGCAGGGCATTGTCGGGCAGATATTCAAACAGCGTCGGCGGCGGGTCGCCGGGCCTGCGCCCGGTGAGGTAGCGGCTGTAATTCTCAATCCCGGCGCAGCTGCCCGTGGCTTCCATCATTTCCATATCGAAGCGGGTGCGCTGTTCGAGCCGCTGGGCCTCCAGAAGCCGCCCCATTTTGTCATATTCCTTCAAGCGCGCAGCCAGCTCGGCCCTGATGCCCTTGATCGCAGTATCCAGCGTTGGGCGCGGGGTGACATAGTGGCTGTTGGCGTAAACCTTCACCTGCTCCAGCGTGCCCATGCGTTCGCCTGTCAGCGGGTCAAATTCGTGGATCGCCTCGATCTCGTCGCCAAACATATCCAAGCGCCAGGCGCGGTCTTCATAATGCGAGGGGAAGATATCCAACGTGTCGCCGCGCAGCCGAAAGGTGCCGCGCTGAAAGGCCTGATCATTGCGCTTATACTGCATCGCAACCAGCTTGCGCGTCAGGTCGTGCAGGTCGGCGGTCTCCCCTGCTTTCAGCGTTTGCGTCATCGCGGTGTAGGTTTCAACGCTGCCAATGCCGTATATGCACGACACCGAGGCAACGATCACCACATCGTCGCGCTCCAAAATCGCCCGCGTGGCCGAATGGCGCATGCGGTCGATCTGTTCGTTGATCGAGGCCTCTTTCTCGATATAGGTGTCGCTTCGGGGCACATACGCCTCGGGCTGGTAATAGTCGTAATAGGAGACAAAATATTCGACCGCGTTTTCAGGAAAAAAGCCCTTGAACTCCTGATAAAGCTGCGCGGCGAGTGTTTTGTTGGGCGCCAAAATCAGCGCCGGGCGCTGCGTCGCCTCGATCACCTTGGCCATGGTGAAGGTCTTGCCCGACCCGGTGACGCCGAGAAGCACCTGGTCGACCTCGCCCGTATTGATACCGCCCGCCAGCTCTTTTATCGCCTGTGGCTGGTCGCCCGAAGGCTCGAAATCGGTGTGCATCACCAGACGCACCCCGGCCTCGGACTTTTCCGGGCGCTCGGGACGGTGCGGCACAAAGGGCTGCTGATGATTGGGCAACATGGGCATGGACTTGGGCACTCCGACTAGGGGTGGCGGAGTGTAGCGAGGGGGCGCAGGCGGGGCAAGGCGGTGCGGCGTGATGCGCCAGACTAGTCCTCTCGCTTGGCCTTTGGCTCGATTGTCACTGCGGTTCCATACGCCAAAATTTCCGACGTCGCATGCATAACCATTAATGTAGAAATCCGCACACCAACCACGGCATTTGCGCCCAAGGCCTCTGCATTCACAATCATCCGGTCCAGCGCCTGCTCGCGGGCTTCGGCGCGTTGGTGCCGACGGCATTTATGGCACCGCAGACCGTGCTTAGATCGCAACCTGTCGCAATCCCAAGGTGCCAGATCATTGGATGCTGCCGGTCTTTCCGCTAGACTGGGGCCGTCTTGCTTGGGGAGGTGGCCGTGCCCATCATTCGATATGTCTATGCCCGCCTGACGCGTCGGTTGGATGTACTGGTGCGCGGAAAACTATGGCTCCAGGTTCTGTTCGGGCTGGCGAGCGGCGCGCTGGTCGGTGCCATGCTCGGGCCCGATTTGAATTGGATTGACCGTTCCAATGCCGAACTGGTGGGCAATTGGCTTGCCCTGCCGGGCCAGATTTTCCTCGCCCTTATTCGCATGGTCATTATTCCGCTAGCGGCAAGCTCGATCATTTTGGGGATCGCCGGAACCGGCGGCGGGGAGACGCTCAAGCGGATCGGCAGTCGCCTCGCCTTTTTCGTGATGGTCACCACCCTTGCCGCCGCTGCGGTTGGCGTTGCCATTGCCAAAGCCGTTCGCCCGGGACGCGGTTTGGCCCAAACAAACACCCCGCTATCCGCGACCCCCGACCCAACAACCTTCGAAACAGCGCCGGAGGCAGGCTCGCGGCTTGAGGCCATGACCCGCGACCTGCCCGACCTGATCACCGGCCTGATCCCGCAGAATATCTCGCAGTCGCTGGTCGAACAGGACATTCTCGCCATCGTGTTTTTCGCGCTTTTTATCGGAATCGCGGTTGTCAACGCCGACCGGCGCGACCTGACCCGGCCCATTGTTGCCTTGGCCGAGGCCGTGCTTGAAGCCTGCATGACGGTTATTCGCAACGCCATGCGCTTTGCCCCTGTGGCAGTGTTCGGCCTGATCGCTGACACAACCGCATCGAACGGCTTGCAAACGCTAGCCGACTTGGCCGTTTACTGCGCGGTCGTCCTGTCGGGTTTGCTGATTTTGCTCATTCTCTATCTGGGGATTGTGACCCTATTCGGGGCGATGTCGCCCGTCGCGTTTATCCGCGCCGTGGGGCCGGTGCAGTTGCTCGCATTCTCCACCTCAAGCTCGGCAGCCGTGATGCCCCTGACCGTAAAAACCGCGGTGGAAAAACTGGGGGTCTCCCCGGCGGTCGCGGGCGCGGTTGTGCCGCTGGCTTCCACGGTCAACATGGCCGGAACCGCGCTCTATCAAGCGGCCGCCATCGTTTTTCTGGCCCAGTCGGCAGGCACACAGATCGCCCTCGGCGACCTGGCGCTGATGATGGTCACCCTGACCGGTGCATCGATCGGGGCACCGGCAGCACCGGGGGCGAGCCTCGCCATTCTGGCGGCAACCGCCTCAAGCTTCGGCGTTCCCCTTACCGGCCTGCCGCTGATTATCGGCGTCGACCGCATCCTTGATATGGCCCGGACAACCGTAAATGTCACCGGCGATCTGGTGGCCTGCCGTATCCTGTCCGGGCCGCATGAGATGCGGCCGGTCGCCCCAACGACTGCTCAGCTCGAGAGTGCGCCAATCGAGAGCGCGCCAGTCGGGAACTCCGAAACATTATGAGTCCAACGGTGTGCAAATGACCACGGCGCCATGCTGCGAAAGCTGAATTTAGTATGAGCCGTATACTCCCCACACCTGCTGGCCGCTTTGGGTATATTTCGCTTCAAAGGGTGTGAGCGGGTCGGCGGTGGCGGCGTCGGTGATGTCGCGCAGCCCGGCCTCAATGCCCGCCAGATCGAGCGCGATTTGAAATTCCTCGGCATAAGTTTGCCAATTGGTGCGCAGTTCGATCGGCGCGCCGATCTTGAGGATATATGGAAATACAGAATGCCCGTGCCAGCGACGCTGCAGATGCTCGGCCTTCGGCCAGGGGTTGGGGTAGAGAATAGAATGCCGCTCGGGCCGCAGCCCTGCGTCCGCGATCAGCCGCCACAGGTCCACCAGATCAGCGCGGATGAGCGCCATATTGCCGGGGTCAGGCTCGGTGCGCTCCTTCGTAAGCCGGTGCAGCGATTTGTCCACACCGATGATCAGATGCCCCGGATGCCGCACCGCGAGGGCGCGCGTGCTGTCCCCGGTGCCACAGCCCGCATCCAACATCCACGGCCCGCCCCAGTGTGCGAGCGCCGCCTCAAGCGCGGCAAACGCGTCCCGGTTATAGGCCTGTACCGGCTTTTGGAACGGGGTGGTCAGATGTTTTTGCACCGTCTCCACCAGCCGGTGGTGCGGGCCGGACTGGTTGCTGTCGACCTGCCGGGAGGGCGGGCGGGCTGCGGTGTTGATCTTCGCATCGTGCGTCATGGCCAGCCTTATAGCGCCCACGATGCGCATAGCACAGGGTTTTTGGACCCCGCCGTCCCCGCAAACCGACCAAGACCGGCCCAATATCCGCATTGACGCCCGGCCCGCATGCAGTAGGCTTGAAGCGAGACGCACCACACACTGGCAGACGGGCGATGCATGCACCCTTATGGTTGATTGATTTGCTGATATTTCTCGCAGCGGGCGTGCTGATTGTGCCGCTGTTTTCAGCGCTGCGTATCTCGTCGGTTCTGGCCTATCTGCTGGCTGGTCTGCTGGTTGGGCGCGGCGGCTTTGCCCTGATCCCCGACGCCGAAAGTGCTGCGGGCCTTGCTGAAATGGGCATCGTGTTCCTGCTGTTCACCATTGGGCTGGAGTTGAGCTTTGAACGCCTGAAGCGTCTGGCAACACTGGTTTTTGGGCTGGGCCTGATTCAGGTGGTCCTGACCGCCGTGCTGATCACCGGTGCGGCGCTTGCACTGGGGCAAAGCGGGCCGGCGGCCATCGCACTTGGCATGGCGTTGGCGCTGTCCTCCACCGCTTTTGTGTTGCAGCTTTTGGCGGAACGGGGCGAGCGCTCGACCCGCGCCGGGCAAACGGGCTTTGCCATTTTGCTGTTTCAAGACCTCGCCATTGTGCCGATGTTGATCATCGTCCCGGTGCTGGCCAGCACGGGCGGGTCGCTTGCCGGGGCATTGGCGACCGCGATGGTGCAGGCGGTCTTGGCCGTGGTGGCGGTGATGCTGGTTGGACGCTACGGCCTGCGTCCGGCCTTTCGCTGGATCGTATCGCACGGCGGGTCCGAGGTGTTTGTGGGCGCAACGCTGCTGGTGGTGCTCGGCCTTGCCTATCTGATGTCGCTGGCCGGGCTGTCGCTGGCGCTGGGAGCGTTTCTGGCCGGGCTTTTGCTGGCCGAGACCGAATACCGCCACCAGATTGAAGCCGATGTCCGGCCGTTTCGCGGGGTCTTGCTGGGCCTGTTTTTCATGACCGTTGGCATGCGCATCGCCCCCGACCTGATCTGGGACAATCTGGGCGATGTCTTGCTGATCACCGCAGGCCTGCTGGCGCTGAAATCCAGCTTTATCGCGGTTCTTTGCCGCACCTTTGGCTTGCCGTGGCGGCACGCATTGCAGACCGGGCTGTTGTTGTCGCAAGGGGGCGAATTTGCCTTTGTGCTGCTGGGTCAGGCGGTTGGGCTGAACCTGTTGGGCGATGCGGTGAGCCAGGTGGTCTATGCGGCAATTATCCTGTCGATGATCGCAACGCCGCTGCTGGCGGCACTTGGCGCGTGGGTGTCCAGCCGCGAGACCGCCGCATACAGCGTCCCCACCTTGAAAGATCAGGCCGATGATCTGGCCGACCATATCATCATCATCGGCTTTGGCCGGGTGGGCCGCGCGGTCGCCAAGATCATTAGCGGCTTGGGCCTGAACTATATTGCGCTGGATACGGACCACCGGCAGGTGCGCATCAGCCGCGACAAGGGGGCCTGTGTCTTTTACGGCGAAGCCGCCAACAGTTCGGTGATCAAAGCGGCCGGCGGGCACCGTGCGCTGGCGGCCGTTGTCACCATCGACAAAGCGGCCACGGCGGTAGCGGCGGTCGAGACCTTGCGCGAGGCCTTTCCCGATCTGACCGTGATCGTGCGCTCCCGCGACGACTCGCACAGCGAACAACTGCTGAAGGCCGGTGCGCATCACGTCGTTCCCGACACATTGGAAGCCAGCCTGCAGCTTGGCAGCTTTGTGTTGAAGTCGAGCGAAATTGACGACGATCAGATTGGCGCCCTGTTGGCAACCTTTCGGCAGAATGATTATGCCGACCTTAAAGACCGCGACGGTGTCGCCAGCCAGTCACGTTAGCATCACTATTATGGGGCATTTTCCCGCGCTTGGCGGTTGAAAGCCGGTGGGGCAAAGCCTATGGTGGCGCCGCCTGCACGAACCTCATATGGAAAGCATCACATCATGGCCTTTTTGTCGGACCAGCTTGCACGGATCAAACCCTCGCCCACCATGGCGGTCAGCGCCAAAGCCGCTGAGATGAAGGCGGCCGGCAAGGATGTCATTGGGCTGGGTGCTGGCGAGCCTGATTTCGACACCCCCGATCATATCAAGGCGGCGGCAAAAGACGCGATCGACCGCGGCGAGACCAAATATACCAAGGTGGATGGCACGCCCGCACTGAAAGCGGCAATTGCCCGCAAGTTCAAGCGCGAAAACGGGCTGGATTACACCCCCGACCAGATCAGTGTGAACTGCGGCGGCAAGCACACCATTTACAACGCCATGATGGCAACGCTGAACGCTGGCGATGAGGTCATCATTCCGGCGCCGTATTGGGTCTCATACCCCGATATTACCTTGTTGGCAGGGGGCACGCCGGTCATCGTCGAAGCGGGTATCGACGCAGGGTATAAGCTGTCGCCCGAAGCGCTGGAAGCGGCGATCACACCAAAGACCAAATGGTTGATCTTTAACTCGCCGTCCAATCCCACGGGTGCCGCCTATTCGGTGGCCGAAATTCAGGCGCTTGGCGCCGTGCTGGAACGTCACAGTCATGTGCATATCCTGGCCGACGATATTTACGAACATATCGTCTATGACGGTTTTGAATTTCAAAGCATCGCGCAAGCCTGCCCGGCGCTTAAAGCCCGCACATTGACCATGAACGGGGTCGCCAAGGCCTATGCCATGACCGGATGGCGGATCGGCTATGCGGGTGGCGACGCAGCCTTGATCAAGGCCATGTCCAAAGTGCAGTCGCAGTCGACCTCCAACCCCTGCTCGATCAGTCAGGCGGCGGCAATTGCAGCGCTTGACGGACCGACAGACTTTTTTGCCGAGCGCGCGGATATTTTCAAAGGCCGCCGCGACATGGTGGTTGAGATGCTGAATGCAGCACCCGGTATCAGTTGCCCGATGCCCGAAGGGGCTTTTTATGTCTATCCGTCTATTGCGGGCTGTATTGGGCGGCAAACACCCTCGGGCAAGACCATCGAAACCGACCTGGATTTTGTCAGTTATATTCTGGAAGACTACGGTGTGGCCGCCGTTCACGGCGATGCCTTTGGCCTGAGCCCCAATTTTCGTGCCTCCTATGCAACCTCGGAAGCGGCCCTGCGCGATGCGTGCGCGCGTATCCAGAAGGCGTGTGCAGCCCTGAAGAGATAAAGTCCGTAAAATTTTAGTAAAATATTGGCTGATTTTTGCATTAATTGTCGATTAATGCCTATCGTCTATGCTTGCAGAATTGAGGCATTGCGCCTTGACCGTTTGAAGCAAGCATATGTCGATATTGACGCGAATACTTGGGGGGTCGAAGACAGCTTCGACACAACCTGAAACCCCGACACTGGAGCCCCCCACTCCAGAGGAAACCGTCCCCGAACTGACGTTTTTGGGCTTTCGGGAAGCGTCGCCCGTTTGTGCGGCGGCGGATGCCATTGGCCTCTCGAACAAAGAGATTGCCAAAATCTTCAAAATATCCTGCCAAGACGTTGAGCGCATGCGCGTCAGAGACGACAAACTGGACGACAAAGCCGAAGCGTTCCTGAAATTTGTGACGATTTTTCGCACCTTCATGAATGACGATCCATCATTGATGCGCCAATGGCTTAGAACCGAGAATATGAATTTTGGCGGTACCCCGATTGAGGTCATGACGCGGCGTGGAGGCCTGACATTGTTGCGCCGATATTTGGATCTGGTTGTTGACCGCCGCGACCAGGCGCACATCGCACATGTCCGTGATGAGCAGCAATAGCACTATCTTTTAGCTGCATTACAACCTTATAAATTGTATAAGCCCTTTCATTGATGAATGGACAAAGTGGACTATAGCTCTACTTCAAGCTCGTCCATGACCCCATATGGCCTTTACTTAATTTGCTTGATAACACAGCAACAACCGGTTTAATCGCTGTATGAAAGCCGATACCGAACAAGGCCAATTGCCCGCATAGGCTGTCGAATTTGGAGACGTTCCACGTGCTAATGAGGCCAACCACAGGTCGGAGTGACACCAGCGTCATGCTGGAGGAGGCTTGGCGCGCACTCGACAAAGACCCAAGCAAAGGCTTACCGGTGCGGCGTGCGTTGTCTCCGAAATCTCTGGGCCCGGCCTTGGTCCATAACTGCATTTTGGTCAAACACACACCAGACGGATATGTGATGAGCCTGGTCGGCTCGGGCGTCACATCGCGCATCGGAAGCGATCTCACCGGTAAAAATCCTTTATATTATGTCCCGCCCAAGAGCCTTCCGCGCGCTCAGTTTTTTTACGATCAGGCCCGCCTCTGTCCTGTCGGTGTATGGGTTGAATGCACCGTTCTTTATGAGGATGGGGTTTCCGGGCAGGTGCACACCACGATTTTTCCTTTTCTGCGCGATGCGGAGGTCGCACTGCTGGCATTAAGCGAGCGGATGTCCAAAACCAGCATGGGCGATGATGACAAGCCTATTTTGCCGGTTGAAATTGCCTGGGATGGCGATTTTGAATGGATCGACCTGGGATTTGGCCTGCCCGAGGAAACACCACCTGCGTGATTCAGGGCTTTCGCCCTTCGGGTTGCCGTGCTACCGACGTCTCAGTTGAGAATGTTTTGCAAATAGGCAGGCCGTCCCGGGCCCAAAGATCACATACATGACCCTAGATCAGCTTTCACCCGGCCAAACCGGGACAATCACCGCCATTGCTGGCGAATCAGACCGGATTGAGCGCCTCAGAGAATTGGGCTTCCAAGAGGGGCTGACCATCTCGCTGCTGCATCAAAGCCCGTTCGGCGGCGACCCGATCGCCGTATCGCTCGGCTCGATGACGGTGGCGCTGCGCCGCTCGGAGGCTGCATTGATCAGCATGGAGGTCCTCAGTGGCGCATGACCTGAAACATATTGCCATTGTCGGCAATCCGAATTGCGGCAAATCGGCCCTGTTTAATGCGCTGACCGGCCTGCGCCAAAAAGTTGCCAACTACCCTGGTGCCACGGTTGAACGGCGCGCAGGGCGCTTGCAAGCCCAGGATCATGTTGAGCTGATCGACCTGCCCGGCACCTACAGTCTTTCGGCCAAAAGCCCCGATGAACAGGTGACCGTCGATGTGCTGCGCGGTGTGCACCCCGTTGACCCGCAACCCGATATGATTATTGCGGTCCTCAACGCTACCAATATCGCGCACCAGCTTAGCTTCCTTTTGGAGTTGAAATCGCTTGGCCTGCCGATCCACGTCGCCCTGAACATGACCGACCTCGCCGAGCGCGAACAAATCGATATCGATGTGGACGCTCTGGCACAGCAATTGGACCTGCCTGTCACCAAAACTGTGGCGGTGCGCCGCCGGGGCATCGACACGCTGATCGCGGCGATGACGGCACCGACACAGCCCAAAAGCGCCGCGACCCAAACACCGCCGCTTGCTGACCGGCAGCGCCAGGCACGGGCCATTGCAAAGGAGGTCATCCGGTCAGAAGGCGTTGGTCACCGCGCCACGCGTATGTTGGACACGCTTGTCCTGCACAGTGTTGCCGGGCCGCTCGTTCTGGCGGCCTTATTGTTTTTGATGTTTCAGGCGGTGTTCAGCTGGGCGGAAACCCCGATGAACTGGATCGATGCCGGTGTGGCCGCGCTTCAAGGGGCTGTGGCAGGGCAGTTGGGCGGCGGCTTTCTGGAAAGCTTCCTGCAAGATGGTGTGCTGGCCGGCGTGGGTGCGGTCATTATCTTTTTCCCGCAAATTTTGATTCTGTTTGCCTTTATTCTCGCCCTGGAATCAACGGGCTATATGGCCCGCGCCGCATTTTTGATGGACCGGCTTATGGCCCGCGTGGGGTTGAATGGCCGCGCGTTCATTCCGCTTTTGTCCAGCTTCGCCTGCGCGGTTCCGGGCATTATGAGCGCGCGCACCATTGCCGACCCGGCCGACCGGCTAACCACCATCATGATCAGCCCGCTGATGACCTGTTCCGCGCGACTGCCGATTTATACGCTGATCATTGCCGCGTTTATTCCCAACAGCACGGTGTTTGGCGTTTTCGGCCTACAGGGCGTGGTGATGTTTGGTCTATATCTTTCTGGCATCATCTCGGCCTTGATTGTCGCCTTTGTCTTGAAGCGCACGGTTGCGCGTGCGGCGCCGGTTCCGTTTTTGATGGAGTTGCCAAAATATCAGTGGCCCAACTGGCGCTTTGTCGGCATTGGACTGTATGAACGTGCCCGCGTGTTCCTACGCCGCGCCGGGACAATCATTCTG
>JASBSO010000030.1 GCA_030148905.1 Kordiimonadaceae bacterium
CGAGTGGAACACTGACATTAAGGACCACCTGGCGTGTGGTGTTTTCAAGGTTGAACGGTGTCGGCCCAACAAAGGTGATCCCTTCGTTCTGCTGATAAGTTCCTCTGAGTGTTACCGTTGGCAACAGCGCCCCTTCGGCAACGTGAATTGCACGGCGTGCAGCTTCTTCAGTTTGGCGGGCCTGTTCAATTGATGGCGCTTCTTCAAGTGCTATTTCAACAGCACCCTGAAGATCGGTTGGCAAGTTTATGGGCACACCCGTCGCTTCTAACGAGGCGGGTTGTCGCCCTATCACCTGTTCATAATTTGCACGGCTGACCGCAAGCTGAGCTTCTGAAGACAATTGCTGCGCTTTTGCCCCTTCGAGACGTGCTTCTGATTGTGCGACATCCGTGCGTGTGACCTCACCAACGCGAAAACGGTCCTGGCTGGCTTGCAACTGACGTTCCAGCACCTGAACGTTGTTCTTATTCAGTTCCAACACAGCTTCATCGCGCACCACATTCATATAAGCGGTCGCTGCATCCAAAAGCACCTGCTGCTCGACTTGCGTCAGTTGCGCACGGCCAGCCAAAACATTGGCCCTGGCTTGCCGTGTTTCGTTGATTGTGCGCAGACCGCGAAAGAGGTTCTGATCAACATCAACCTGATAAATCTCACGATCATTCGACTCAAAGTCAGGTGCTGGAATCGGGTTACCTGCGAAATCGGTTACTTCACCGTCAGCGTTGAAGGCGATCGAGCGCTGATCCCCCTCAATCCGCGTAAATGTTCCCGTAGCATTCGGCAGAAAATTTGCTTTTGCGCGACGAACACCCTCGTCCGTTGCACGCAAGGCAGCGCGCTGTGCCGCCAATTGAGAATTGCTGGCATAGGCCGCCGCGAGCGCTTCCAGAAGCGTTTCTGCAGACACTGCGGGCGCGGGTGCCATCACCGACACCAACGCCAAAGAGGAAACCAGCGTTTTGACCCGTTTCGATATATTCATTGTCCTCGCCTTTTATTTTATCCGTTCTTTTTATATGTGCGCTTCTTTTAAAAAGCGCATCAGGTCGTCTATGCCTCAGTTTTCATAGGAAGAAAAGGCTGCGATGCCTGAAAAAAGACAATCTCCGGTTAAAAAACAAAAGCTGTGGCTTTTTCGAAACCCGGCAGCGCCGGGGCGTCGGCATCCGATAGCACACGGTCGCCAATCAGACCGCCATGCTTGGTATAAACAACAAGCCGACCAATCGCCGCGGTTTCCTTCAGCACGGCCACAAGGCGCCCGCCGTCACCGAGCTGTTTCAACAGGGCCTCGGGCACCTCTTCCACCGCGCCTTGCAGAAGGATCACGTCAAAGGGGGCCTGCTTGGGTGCGCCTGCCGCCAGCGGGCCCGCCATGGCCGCCACATTGACAATATCCAGCGCCTCCAGCTTGCCTTCCATCATCTCGACCATGGCGTCGCTCTCTTCCAGGGCGACAACGGCCTCGGCCAGATGCGACAAAACTGCGGCGGAATAGCCGCTGACGCCGCCAATATCCAAAACCATGTCGGTGGGTTTCACCCCGGCAGCAACCAGCATGTGCGCAAAGACCATAGGAGAGAGCAAATACCTACCGTCGCGCACCTCCAGGCTTTCATCGACATAGGCATAGCCGCGTCTGGCCTTGGGCACAAAAGTGTCGCGCGGCACCGCGCGGATGGCATCCAAGATGCGCGGGTCATTGACTTCATTGGGTTTAAGTTGGCCATTGATCATGGCTTCGAGCGCAGTGTCCGAAACGGTCATACGGTCCTCGCAGGCTGACGGTTTGATGCTGCTATAAACCACACATAAGCTCGGTGCAATGCAGAGGACGCCTGCAGCACATATTTGCGTGTAAATTTATCTTTGCGCAGCGCGCGCGCTTTGCTATACGCCCACTCTCGCTACATGGACGGCGCGATGGCGGAGTGGCGACGCAGCGGATTGCAAATCCGTGTACACCGGTTCGATTCCGGTTCGCGCCTCCAACCTCTTGCTATAGCCCCCGCGTGACCAACTTCACTTCGGCTAAAACCGCGCAAATCTGGTCGGGCACATCGCCGTGCTTGGCAAAGGGAAACACCCCGCGGTAAACCCGGATAAAGTCGCGCCCGATGAAGGGCAGCCCGGTCGTTGAAAAAGATGGCGTATTGGTGGCCAGAACCTCGGTCATTTCGTCGCTCAGGCGTTTTTTCAACTCGGGCTGGATGCCGTGACCGAGAATATGACCTGTCATCTCTTCATTGAAGATTTCGCGGGTGCGCGAACCGCTCAGCTTATAGCGATATTGCCGGGCACCACTTTCGGAATATTCCGGCTCCAAGATCAAAATCCACGGCAACACATTGGGCACGCGCATGGGGTTGAATGTGCGCCGGTCAAACACGCCTGTGTCGTTCAGCCCCGCCTGCCAAAAGCGCGCAAAATGCGCAACCGGATGATCACGCGGGATATGGTCAAGCATGAGACTCTCAAGCATCTTAGCCCTCGGCGCTTGTGGTTTTGCCATCGAAGCGTAACAAAAATGACGCTAGATGAAAGGTTTAATAGAACTGGTCAAAGCACGCCGCGCGGTGGCCGCACAAAAAGTTCATTTATCCCCTTGCCCGCATCCAGATTATCAGTATAAAGGCGCGCACACCGACGCACGCGCCTGTGCGGCGCTACTGTTCCCCAGTAGCTCAGCGGTAGAGCAAGCGACTGTTAATCGCTTGGCCGGTGGTTCGAATCCGCCCTGGGGAGCCAATACTGAAAGCCAGTTTCCAAGCGATTGGAAGCTGGCTTTTTCTTTGCCCCGTCACCCGATAGCCAAGCACGAGCCGCCGTGACTGGTGACCCCTATATTGCTGGCACGCCAGAACTGCGCTAGCCTGAGCACTTGGGTTGATTGGGAGGATAGCATGACCATCATATCTCGACTGATTGGACTGGGTGCGGCCTTATGGCTTGGCGCTGGCGTGTACGCCAACAGCGACGTTTTGACCGCCAAACACTGGTTGAACTGGGAGCGCGCCGCAGACGCACGCATCGCCCCGGACGGGGACACCATTTTATACACCCGGTCGCGGGTGGATGCGATGAAGGACCGCTGGGCACGCGAAATCTGGGCCATGGATCTGGACGGTGGCCGCCACCGCTTTGTGACCAATGGCAGCGGCGTGCAGTGGTCCCCCTCGGGTGACCGCATCGCCTATATCGCCGCCGACAGCGACGGCAAACCGCAAATTTTTGTCCGCTATATGGACGCCGAAGGGTCGGTCAGCCAAATCACCCACAGCCAGGTGCCGCCCAGCATTTTGCGCTGGGCCCCTGACGGCCAATCGATCGCCTTTCGGGCGCGCGTGCCCGCCGACCCGATATGGGATTATGGCGGGGAAAAACTGCCCAAGGGAGCGGATGAGCGCGGCGGCGCCACCATTGTCGACGACCTGCATTTCCGCCAGGACCGTGTGGGCCTCCTAAAAGGCTATGACCATTTGTTTGTTGTGCCCGCTGACGGCGGCACGGCAAAACAACTGACCAGCGGGCGCTGGCACACCAGCGCACGGTTTTCGGGCATTGTGACCAATTCGCCCTTCGACTGGACGCCCGACAGCACGCATATCGTCTTTGACGGCAATGGCCCCGAGGGCGATGTCAACGAGGCGGAACTGACCTCGGCGATCCACAAAATCCATGTGGAAACGGCAGAGATCACCACCCTCACCGCGCAAACAGGCAATTGGGGCGGACCGGTTGTGTCGCCCGACGGCAAAACCGTTGCATATGGCGGCCAGCTGGTGACGGTGAACACCTATAATCAGGACGAGGTCCGCGCGGTCGGCATCGACGGCAGCAATGAACGTGTCATTACCGATGCGCTGCCCAATGGTGCGGGGCCAATGCGCTTTGCCGCCAATGGGCGCAGCCTGATCTTTTCATTGGCCGCCGAGGGCGACATCAATGTCATGCAACTCACCCTGAACGGCCGCCTGAGCGCGGTGACCAAGGGTGACCATCAATTTGCCCTGACCGATATGTCGGACGAAGGGCTAATGGTTGGTCGGCTCTCGACCCCCGGGCACGACTGGGATCTGGCGGTTGCCGAACGCGACGGCGACATCCGCCGCCTGACCAATCTGAACGGTGACATTCTGGACGGTGTGACGCTCGGCTCGGTGGAAGAGATCTGGTATGACAGCAGCGAAAACACCCGCGTTCAAGGCTGGATCATCACCCCGCCCGATTTTGACGAAAGCAAAACCTACCCCCTCGCCTTTTTCATCCACGGCGGGCCGCATGCAATGTACGGGGTCAATTTCCGATATGTGATGCAGGTCTTTGCTGCCAAGGGCTATGTGGCGCTTTACACCAACCCGCGCGGGTCAACCGGTTATGGCCGCGATTTTGCCAATGCGATCGACAACGCCTATCCCGGCCAGCGCGACTTTGACGACCTGATGGCCGGCGTCGATGTTGTGGTGAACCGCGGCTATATCGACACTGAGCGCATGTATGTGTCGGGCTGTTCGGGCGGCGGTGTGCTGACCAGTTGGGTGGTGGGCAATACCGACCGGTTTGCGGCGGCGGCATCGCGCTGCCCGGTGATCAACTGGATCAGCTTTGCCGGGCAGGCCGACATTGCCGCATGGTCGTTCAAGCGTTTCCACAAGCCCTGGTGGGAAGACACCGAAACCTGGCTGAAGCACTCGCCGCTAATGCGCGCCCCGCACACGGTCACGCCGACGCTGTTTATTACCGGCGACAAGGACCTGCGCACCCCCATCGCGCAAGCCGAGGAAATGTTTGCAGCCCTCAAAATGGTTGGCACACCAACGCGGCTGGTCGCCATGCACGGTGAATATCACGGTACCAGCAGCATACCGTCCAATATGCTGCGCACCATCGCCATGATGGACAGCTGGTTCCGGTCCTACCCGGCCACAGACAGTCAGGACGACTGAGACGACGCCCCATCCATTGCTGCGCCGCGCATTATATGTGCGGCGCAGTGCTTTTAGCCTTCTCGCCTGCGCGGCATTGCGCTGCGCGCACGCGCCGACACAAGCTTGTCATCATGGGAAAATTCGTTTGGCGCTGATGACGGCCTATATTATGGCTGTTGACCGTCATCACCCTTTTGCCAAGGAGAGTTTTTGTGGAATCTCTGGGCCTGCCCGTCATTGTCGTGGACGTTCTGTTTTTCATGGCAATCTTGTTCATTTGCGCCGTTGGCTTGGGTGCATTGACCATTCTGATCCTTTACATCATCGATATCACGCAAACCAAGCATGCGGTCCGGCGCAACTTCCCTGTACTGGGTCGGGGGCGCTATTGGATGGAGCATCTTGGGGTGTTTTTCCGGCAGTATTTTTTCGCCATGGACCGCGAGGAAATGCCGTTTAACCGCGAGCAGCGCTCTTATGTGTACCGCGCGGCCAAGGGCGTGGATACCACGCTGGCCTTTGGCTCGACCCGCGATCTGCGCCAAACCGGTACGATCATGTTCGCCAACAGCGCCTTCCCATCGCTGCGCGAGGATGCCGTTGCCACCAGCGAGGTGGAAATCGGCCCCTATGCCCGCACACCGTACCGGACCCGCTCTTTATTCAATGTGTCGGGGATGAGCTACGGTGCGCTGTCTGGCGTGGCGATCAAATCGTTGTCGCGCGGTGCCGCGGCGGCGGGTGCGTGGATGAACACCGGTGAAGGCGGCCTGTCGCCCTTTCACCTGGAAGGCGGCTGCGACATCGTGTTTCAGATCGGCACCGCCAAATACGGCGTCCGCGACGAAGACGGCAATCTGTCGGATGAAAAACTAAAAGAGCTTGCCGATATCGAACGGGTGCGGATGTTTGAAATCAAGCTCAGTCAGGGTGCAAAGCCCGGCAAGGGCGGCATCTTGCAGGGCGTGAAGGTCACCGAGGAAATTTCTGAAATCCGCGGCATCCCGGTGGGCACCGACTCGATCAGCCCCAACCGGCACAAAGACATTAAAACCCCGCAAGACCTGCTGGATATGGTGCACCGCATCCGCGAGGTGACCGGCAAACCTGTTGGCTTCAAGGCGGTGATGGGTGGCTTTGAATGGCTGGAAGAGATGTGCGAGGAAATCCACAAGCGCGGCATCGAGTCTGCGCCTGATTTCATCACCATCGATTCGTCCGATGGTGGCACCGGGGCGGCCCCCATGTCGTTGATGGATTATATGGGTATTCCGATATGGGAAAGCCTGCCGTCGACGGTCAATTTGCTGCGCGGCTATAATCTGAAGGACCGGATCAAAGTTGTCTCGTCAGGGAAATTGATCACTCCGGCCGATGTCGCCTGGGCCTTGTGCATGGGGGCAGATTTTGTCACCTCAGCGCGCGGGTTTATGTTCTCGATCGGCTGTATTCAGGCGCTTCAGTGCAACAAAAACACCTGCCCAACCGGCATCACCACGCACGATAAAAAGCTGCAGCGCGGCCTCGACCCCGAGGACAAATGGCGGCGCGCGCAGCGCTATATCGAACATGTGGTGTATGAAGTAGGGGTCATCGCCCACAGCTGCGGCGTGCGCGAACCGCGCGAATTGGAGCGCAAACACGGCTTGATCGTGTGTTCGGAAGGCCGCCCGCACCCTGTTAGCGACATGTATCCTGACGTTGAGGTCGGCAGCCGACTACGACAGCAGGCGGCCGAATAAATCCGCAGGCCTTTACCAATCACCAAAAGCTGTGCCAAACCCTTAGGATGGGGTTTGGCACATGTCGTTTGTGCCTAGAGGATTTGGGAGCTGTTATGTCCGCTTGGTTTAAGATCACACTCTGGAAGCGTATTCTGGGCGCATTGGTGCTGGGCATTGTTGTCGGCGCGTTGTGGGGCGAAGGTGCCGCGCAAATCGGTTGGATCGGTGACCTGTTCATGCGGCTGATCCGCATGATCGTTGTGCCGCTGATTTTCACCACATTGGTGGTGGGTGTTGTGGCGATGGGCGACCCCAAGCGGCTGGGCTCCATCGGCGCCAAAACCATCGGCATGTATATGGCCACCACCGCCTGTGCCATTGTTTTGGGCTTGACCCTTGCCACCCTTATCCAGCCCGGCGCGGGCGTAGATGTGCTGGGTGCAGACGCCAAGGCCCTCAGCCAGTCGCGCACGCTGGGCGAACAGCTGATGTCGATCGTCCCCACCAACGTCTTTGCCGCATTTGCCGATAACGGCGCGGTGCTGTCGGTGATCTTTTTTGCGATCATGACCGGCACCGCGATCATGATGACCGGCAGTGGGGCCAAGCCGGTTGAAAACCTGATGGAGGCCGGTGCCGAGGTGATTTTGAAAATCACCCATCTGGTGATGGAAATGGCCCCCTTTGGGGTCTTTGCCCTGATCGCCCGCGTTGCCGGCACGCAGGGTGTTGAAGCCCTGCTGGACGTGGTGCCATTGGCCGCCACCATCGTCCTTGGCTGTATCCTGCATATCGTGGTGGTACATGGCAGCATTGTGAAATTCGTTTTGCGCCTGCCCGCCAACCAGTTTTTCAAAGGCATATTGGACGCTCAGATGGTAGCGTTTTCGACCTCGTCCTCGTCAGCAACCCTGCCGGTGACCATGTCGGTGGCGCGCGATAATCTCGGGGTGTCGCGCTCGGTGGCATCCAGCGTGCTGCCGCTTGGCTCCACCATCAATATGGACGGCACGGCGATTTATATTGGCGTTGTCGCCATCTTCACCGCGCAAGCGCTGAATATCGACCTGAGCCTGGTGGATTATGTGCTGATCGCGCTGACGACGACACTGGTGTCGGTTGGCTCGGCGGGCATCCCCTCGGCCTCGCTGTTTCTGTTGGCGGCGGTGCTGGGCACCATCAATGTTGATGACGCCACCACGGCGCTGATCGTTGGGTTTTTGTTTCCGTTCGACCGGCCGCTGGATATGTGCCGCACGGTGGTCAATGTCTCGGGCGATTTGTCAGTCGCCACCGCCGTATCGAAATGGGAAAACGACCTTAATGAGGAACAGTTCCGCGCTGACCCGGTGGAGTAAACGATGCACATTGGTTTGATTGGCGGCATCGGCCCGGCCGCGACCGACTATTATTACCGGCTGTTGATCAACACCCTGCGCGCCAGGGGGGCTGATTTCGATATCACCATTGTGCATGCAGACTCGCCGCTGCTGATCGCCAATCAAATCGCCGGACGCGAGGCCGAACAAGCCGATATTTTTGCCCGCTTGACCGAACGATTGGCGCTGGCGGGTGCCGACACTGTTGCAGTGACCTCAATCGCCGGGCATTTTTGTATCGAGCGTTTTACCGAACTCTCCCCCTTGCCGGTCAACAATCTCATCACGGCCGTCCGTCAGCACCTGCGCGAACAGGGGTATATGCGCGTCGGCAGTCTTGGCACAGAAATCAGTATGCGGACGGGCCTCTATGGCATGTTAAACGGGTTTGACTGTATCGCGCCGGATGAGGCCGATATCAAAGTGATCCACGACCATTATCTTGCCATGGCAAACGCCGGGCGGGTCAACGACGATCAGCGTACGGCCTTCCTCGCCGCCGGACAGGATATGGTGGCCAATCAGGGCGCAGAAGCGATCCTACTCGGCGGGACCGATCTGGTGTTGGCCTTTGACGGGATTGACCCCGGCTTTGCGGTGATCGACTGCGCCAAAATCCACGCTTTGGACATTGCAAATCGCGGCACCTGACCGCTATGGCACCTAAGGGCCTTTTCGCGCGCTGGAAAGAATGCTAAGCCGCGCGCCATGACCAAAAAGGCGATCATATTGCTCTCGGGCGGGCTCGACAGCGCCACCGTGCTGGCGATGATGCAGGACCACGGCTATGCCGCGCATGCCCTGTCGTTCTCTTACGGCCAGCGTCACAGCGTCGAGCTGGACGCCGCCAGCAAGATTGCCGCCCATGCAGGCGTGGCCGAGCACAAGGTTGCCACCATCGACCTGCGGCTGTTTGGCGGCAGCGCGCTGACCGACGACATTGCCGTGCCCAAGGACCGCGACGAGGCCAGCATGGCCGAGGATATCCCCGTCACTTATGTACCCGCGCGCAACACGATCTTTCTGTCGTTCGCGCTGGCGTATAGCGAGGTGGTGGGTGCCGACACCATTGCCATCGGCGTCACTGCGCTCGACTATTCGGGCTATCCCGACTGTCGGCCCGAATATATCCGCGCTTATGAGACGATGGCGAACCTTGCCACCAAGGCCGGCGTAACGGGCGAGATGCCGGTCAATATCGCCACGCCGCTTTTGGACATGACCAAGGCCGAGATTATCCGCGCGGGCACTGATCTTGGCGTTGATTACAGCCTGACGATCAGCTGTTATGACCCCGATGCCTCGGGCGCAGCCTGCGGCCACTGCGACAGCTGCATGCTGCGCCGCAAGGGCTTCGGCGATGCGGGCGTGGCCGACCCCACCCGCTACCAGCCGGGCTGACACCGTGGTCTATTCGGTCAAAGAGATTTATTACACGCTGCAGGGCGAAGGGCATCATACGGGCCGCCCGGCGGTGTTTTGCCGCTTTGCGGGCTGTAATCTCTGGACCGGGCTGGAAAAAGACCGCAGCACCGCCATCTGCCAGTTTTGTGACACCGATTTTGTCGGTACCGACGGCACGGGCGGCGGCAAGTTTAAAATGGCTGAGGATTTGGCGGCGGCGGTTGCCGCGCACTGGCCGGGCGGCGGCACGCCCTACGTGGTGTGCACGGGCGGCGAGCCCTTGTTGCAGCTTGACGCTGCCCTCATCGACGCCTTTCACGCCGCCGGGTTCGAGATCGGGGTGGAGAGCAACGGTACCATCGCCGCGCCCAAGGGCATCGACTGGCTGTGCATTTCGCCCAAAATCGGTGCGGACTTGGTGCAAACCTCGGGCGACGAGATCAAGCTGGTGTACCCGCAGGCGGGCGGTGATCCGGCGCAGTTTGCGGACCTAAACTTCGCCCATTTCTACCTGCAACCGATGGACAGCGACCAACAGGCCGAAAACATCCAGTCGGTCGTCGACTACTGCAAAGCCCACCCCCGCTGGTCGATGAGCTTGCAGACCCATAAGGTGATGGATATTCCCTAACCCCGGCCCCGGTAGGGCTGAACGCCCTGCTCCGGCACCCACAGACCCTCAGGGCACGCCCCCTTCTGGATGAACACATCGATGGGGATACCGCCGCGCGGATACCAGTATCCGCCAAGCCGCAGCCATTTGGGCGCCATTTCCTGAAACAGCCGCTCGGCAATGCCAACCGTGCAGTCCTCATGGAAAGCGGCGTGATTGCGGAAGGCCTGGAAAAACAGCTTTAAGGATTTGCTTTCCACCAGCCTGTCCCCCGGCGCGTAATCCAGCACCAGATGGGCAAAGTCCGGCTGGCCGGTGACGGGGCAAAGCGAGGTAAATTCGGGGCACACAAACCGCACCAGATAGTCGGATGTGGGCCGCGGGTTCTGCACATATTCCAGTACCGCGTCCTCGGGGCGGGATGCCGCCTTGGCGTCGCCGCCCAGCGCACCCAGGTCTGAATAGATATTTTCGGCCATTGCTGCCCTATCCTCTCTACACTTCCTTTGCTAAGAGGGCTTAGCGGATTTCCCCCCGCGAATAAAGCAGCTTGGAAGGATATGCGGCATGGGCGACACCACGGCAAAGGGCAAGGGCATCAATACCACGCTGGTCACGGCGGGCCGCCGCAAGGAGTGGACGCACGGTATCGTCAACCCGCCGGTGTACCGGGCTTCGACCTGCCTTTTTGAGACCTACGCCGAATACCGCGAGCGCACCGCCGCCCCCGCTGACCGGCATTTGTTTTACGGGCGCAAGGGCACCCCAACCCAGTGGGCGCTGGAAGAAGCGTTGAGTGAGCTGGAAGGTGCCGAGGGCACCATGCTGTTCCCCTCGGGTGTGGCGGCGATTGCGCATTCCATTCTGGCCTGCACCCGCACCGGCGACCATGTGCTGATTACCGACAGCGCCTATGAACCGA
>JASBSO010000044.1 GCA_030148905.1 Kordiimonadaceae bacterium
GCAACTTTTGCACGCGGACCTCAAGGCCCGCGGACCGGTGTCGCTATACGCCAGCCCAACCGGGTTCAGCTACCGCTGGGCACGCCCTGCAGCACGCAGTCGCCCCTGGCAGTGATGGTCAACAAAACCGAGCAGTTTTAATGATAGCGGCGGACCAGGCCGCGCAGCCGCCCCTGAACAACAACCTGATGCGCGTCATAAATCTGCGTCTCATAGTCGCGGTTGCCGGGCACCAGCATCACATGCTGGCCTTTGCGGCGCAGGGTTTTTAGCGTGGCTTCCTCGCGGTCAACAAGGGCCACAACAATATCGCCGTCACGGGCGGTGTCAGTGGCCTCGATCACCACAGTGTCGCCGTCCAAAATGCCGTGCTCAATCATCGAATCGCCCGACACCTCCAGCGCATAACAGCGGTCCCGGCCAACCAGGTCGGAGGATATGGCGATATGGCTGTCAGCATTTTCCAATGCTTCGATGGGCGTGCCTGCGGCAATACGGCCATGCATGGGAATTTCCACCATATCGGCAGGTGGGGCAGGTGGTGGTGTCTTGGCCGCACCAAAATTGGGGGTCAAAACCGTTGCCGGTAGTTCATCTGTTGCCGTGTTGGGCAATTTGATAATTTCAAGCGCCCGCGCCCGGTTGGGTAGGCGGCGCAAAAAGCCCCGTTCTTCCAAGGCACCGATCATCCGGTGAATGCCCGATTTGGATTTCAGGCCCAGCGCATCCTTCATTTCGTCAAAAGACGGAGAGACACCACCAGATTGCAGGCGTTCATGGATGAACATCAGCAGCTTTTGTTGCTTCGGTGTCAGCATTGGTGTCTCTCCATATCAAACAGGGCAATATGTTGTGTATTTGTTCTTTTTTGTTCTAATTTTGTCCCTGTGTCAAGTCCGGAACGCAATGGCGACTATTATCATGCAGACATGCCCGATCAAAACGGCATATAGGGAACAAGCGTGCCCGCAGGTGCAGCGGGGGCACCGGCCTCGCGAATAAGCAAGCCGTCTGACGCCGCCAGCACCGACACAAGGCTCGAATCCTGCTCGGCAGCCGGGTCGACATGACGCGACCCAATGTCGCCGATCAAGCGTGCCCGCATAAAATGGGTGCGCGAGCCATTGGCTGGCAAGTCAACGGCGCTGGGCAGCGGAATGCCAGCCGGGTCCGGCACCGGACGACCCATCATCTGGTCCACCAGCGGCCGGACGAACAAAAACGCTGTAATAAAGGCCGAAACCGGATTGCCAGGCAGGCCGATATAGCGCCGCCCATCCTTTTGGCCGACAAAAAGCGGCTTGCCAGGGCGCATGGCAACCTTCCAAAAATCGCGAGTGACCCCGATTTTCTCAAAGGCATCGCCCACATAGTCATGTTCGCCAACCGACGCGCCACCAATGGTCAGGACAATATCGCCCTTGGCTCCCGCCAGGGCGTTTGTAATCGCGTCTGGCGTGTCGGGCAAAATGCCGTGGTCGGTCACAGTGGCACCGGCTTCGCGCAGTAACCCTGCGATCATTGGGCCGTTGCTGTTGACGGTCTGATGGGCATCAAACCGGTCGGCGCTTGCGGACGTCAATTCGTCGCCGGTGGCAAAAATATCCACATGCGGTGCGCGGTGCACCATCACGTGGCCGGCACCGGCGCTCGCCAGTAATCCCACCATTTTGGGGCTGAGATAGGTCCCGGCTTCCATCACCATGTCGCCTTCGCCAAAGTCAATCGATGCGGTGCGGATGTGCTGGCCTTTTGCGGCGGGGACCGCAAAGCTGATGGTGCCGTCCTCGACCGAGACATCTTCTTGAATGACAATCTGGTCTGCGCCCTCGGGCACAAGGCCGCCAGTGAAAATACGGGCGGCCATCCCGTTTGGCAGCGCGAAGGCCGGCGCACCCGCGGCGGCGATATCGCTGGCAAGCGGCAACTGCGTTCTGCCACCTTTGATCTCAGCACTGCTTACAGCATAGCCATCCATCGCCGACATGGCGGCGGCGGGCTGGCTGCGGCGCGCGCGCACCGCACCCGCCAGGACATAACCAACACAGGCATCGATCGACCGCTTTTCGGTGGTTAAAACCGGCTGCTGGCGCACCAATGTGTCAAATGCTGTTAGAAAGTCGATCATCGCACTTATCCTTCGTCGCCAGCTTTGTAATCCCCAGACTTGTAATCCCCAGACTTGCCGCCTGTTTTTTCCAGCAGGCGCACATCCTGAATACGGATCCCCTTGTCCACCGCTTTTGCCATGTCATAGAGCGTCAGCGCGGCAATGCTTGCGGCGGTCAGCGCCTCCATTTCCACCCCGGTGGGGGCGGTTGTGCGCGCAGATGTGCGAATGGAAAACGCGTCCTCGCCCATTTGCGCAATGTCAACCGTCACCGACGTGAGCGGCAAGGGATGGCAGAGGGGAATAAGGTCGCTGGTTTTCTTGGCAGCCATGATACCGGCCAGGCGCGCGGCGGCCAGTACGTCCCCCTTGGGAAGGTTGCCGTCCAGTATCGCAGCGATCGTGCTGGGTTTTGCGCGGACAACGGCTTGTGCCAGGGCAAAGCGCTCTGTGGCTGCCTTTTTGCCAACATCCACCATATGGGCCGCACCCGTGTCGTCGATATGGCTGAGTTTGCTCATGCTGCTTGCGCCTTGACACCGCGAAACGTCTGGACGGCGGCGGTGACGTCC